>JASLKQ010000020.1 GCA_030747505.1 Verrucomicrobiota bacterium
TACCAGCTGTGGGAAAACGTGGTTTCCCGGGTGGAATATCGCTGGGATCATACTGATTTACGGGTTAACGACCGACACAATACCCAAGCCTGGCACATCAATTTAATCTATAAATTCTGACTCTTTTTCAGGGTCGGATGGCCCGCACACGGTGGGTATTGGTGTCTCCCACATAAATGATTCCTTTTGCGTCAACAAAGATGCCGTGTAACCGGTCCATCCGGCATTTTTTGGGGTCGCCTTCCGGCCCATCCCCTTTCAGCCCATCGCCGGCAATCAATTCAAGGCGCCCTGTCCGGCGGTCTATCATGCGCACCGAGTGGCTTTCTGTGTCCGCCAGATAAATATTCCCCTTTGGCCCAACAGCAATCCCCTTCGGTCCTGAAAGCGTCGCGGCCCTGGCGGGTCCTCCGTTGCCCGTGAATCCTTTTTTTCCCGTGCCGGCCTCATGATGAATGGTGCCCTTCCTTAAATCGAGCCGATACACAGCGTTGCCTTCGCGCAGGGCCAGCCACATTTGATGCCCGGCAAAATCGATTGCCCGGGGTCCTTTCAGTGGGGTGCCCTTAATTAAAACTCCATCCGGCGTGGGCTTGCGTTCTCCGGTGCCTGCAAAGGTGCTTATGTGGCCCGTTTTCTGATCAACCTTTCGAATACGGTGATTGCCAATATCACAAATATACAGGTTTCCTTCCGGTCCAAGCTGTATGCTGTGCGGCCGGTTCATCTTCGCCTGAAGAGCCGGTCCTCCATCTCCGCTGAACCCGCGTTCTCCGGTGCCTGCAATTGTCGTAATTATTCCCGTTTTTAAATCCACGCGTCTCACGATGTGGTTTTGCATTTCTACAAATATCATGTTGCCCATAGCATCAAAGCGCACCTCATAAGGTTCGTTGAGCTGTGCTCTGGTTGCTAGCCCCCCGTCTCCCGAGAAGCCCTTCTGTCCGGTGCCGGCCACTGTGGTAATTTTGCCACGCGCATCGACGCGTCTAACGGCGTGATTGAATGTATCGCAAATGTAGAGGTTCCCGTGTGGCCCCTTTTCCACCCCAAAGGGGCCATTAATTCGGGCCTTGGTTGCGGGACCCCCGTCTCCTGAGAAACCGGTCTCCCCGTTGCCCGCCACGGTTGTAATGGTGGCACTCTTTGCCGAGGCCTGGATAAGCAGTAATACGAAGAGTGTGCGCATGGACGCTATTTCTGCCTGCGTTTTTGGTCCCGGGAAAGCCTAGATTTGTTGCGGTTAGTTGTGGCCTCGCGTTAAGCTTTTGCATGGATTCAGAATTACCTCCCGTCTTACCATCAGCCTCTCCTCCGAACACCCCTGTTCCCCGGAAATCACGCACTTGGTTGGTTGTTGTGCTGGGGTTGGCGGGGGCTGCCTTGCTGGGGGTTCTCGTGATGGTGGGCACGGGTTCTTTATTTGTTCTAACGGCTAAAGAGCAACCGCTGTCGGTGAAGGATCGGGCGGCTCTGCTTACCGTTGAGGATGTTGCTCCGTGGGTGGAGGGTTTCTCTCCGGATAAATCCATGGAGTCTTTCTCCAAGAAGAGGTATCTGGATGGTTCCTATGAAATTGATTATGAGTTTGACGATCCTGTCAACGAAGAGGCCCCTTATGTTATGTGCTCCATTGCGGTGGAGCCGAAGGTCTCCGATGCGCTCATTTCCCACAAGGCAATGCAGGCTGGAATCAATATCGGATTTGCCGCAGAAGGGAAGGTTGAGCTGGTGGAGCGCAATGACCTGTTTCAGTGGGGAGACGCATCAAAATTTAGCTTAATCTTGTCTGGAGGAGCCCCGGTGGGCATGGTTTTCTCTGCTCGCAAGAAACGGCACGTCTTTTTATTATCGATTTCCGGTGTTTATTCGGACGATTCGGTGGCAATTGAAGAACTGCTCGTAAAGCCGCTGCTTGCCCTAGAGCGCCTGCCTGCCCCGTAAACTCTGTTTTCTAATTTTCTTCTTCTCTTTTCTTTTTTGCCGTTCATTCCGTGGCGGCAAGTCCGAGAATAATGATCCCGAGAATAATTCGGTACCAACCAAATATTATGAAGTTGTTTCTTTGCAAATAACCGAGCAGCCATTTTACCGCCATGAAGGCCGTTATTGCCGATACGATGGTTCCCAATGCCAGCAGAGGAGCTTCTGCCTGAACGGCAGCGGCATTTTCTTTAAGCGCTGATACCATTTGGTACGCCCCTGCCGCGAGTAACGTTGGCACACCCAGCAGGAAGGAAAATTCTACGGCTGCCTTGCGCTGCATCCCGAGAGCCAGTGCCATAAGAATTGTGGTTCCGCTTCGTGAAGCACCTGGAAAGACCATGGCTATTAGCTGGGCAACCCCGAAGCCAACCGCAAGGGCCCAGGTAATATGGGGCAATTTTTCTTCTTCCTTCGGGGTCTCTTTTTTTTCCTGATTCTTTTCTGCAACTACAAAGAGGATGCCTCCTATGAGTAACGCCCACGCGATGGGTTCCCTTGCATTGTCCAGCTCCCATCCCGCCTTCTTAATCAATAACCCGCCCACTGCTGTAATCAGAAAGGCCGCCCCCATTTTTTTAAGGTACTCTTGTGTTTCTGGCTTCTGCCTTTGGGTGAACAGCTCTCTCACTCGCTCCCTAAAAACCGCTATCACCGCAAGGACTGCCCCGCTTTGAATGAATACATTGAATTGTTCGGATCGGGCGCCCAGCCAATGTTCTGCCAGGAGTAAATGGCCGGTGGAAGAAACGGGTATAAACTCCGTAATGCCTTCGATAACCCCTAGGAAGATGACTTGAAGCCAGTCTGGCATCGGGTCGGAGTATGAAGTAAATTTTGTCCGTGCGCACGATTTATTTGGATTACAATGCCACGACGCCTCTGGACCCTGCGGTGAAGGCCGCCATGCTTCCGGCCTTGGAAGAAGTCTGGGGTAATCCCTCCAGTGTCCATCATCTTGGTCAACGGGCCCGTTCCCTTTTGGACGATTCTCGGGATCGCATTGCTTCGGTTCTGGGATGCCTTCCCAGTGAACTTATTTTCACCAGTGGGGCTACTGAAAGTGCGAATCTTGCCTTGTTTGGTGCTGCTCGTCTATTGCGCAACAAGGGACGACACATCATCACCTCCGCTATCGAGCACCATGCGGTTCTTAAGCCCTGTGAATTTCTTGCTAAAAACGAAGGTTTTGATCTCACTATTCTTCCGGTGGATTCGGTTGGCCGTGTTTCTGTGGATTCTGTGCGTGAGGCGCTTCGCCCTGATACGATTTTAGTCAGTATCATGGCTGCCAACAATGAAATTGGAACCATCCAGCCGGTTGCTGAGATTGGTTCCCTCTGCCAAGAAAACGGCGTTCTTTTCCACACCGACGCGGTTCAATGGTTTGGGAAACTTCCTTTCTCTTCCTTCGATGACTTCAACGCAAATTTAGTTTCCCTCTGCCCTCATAAGTTTTGCGGCCCTAAGGGCGTTGGTCTTCTTTTTTGCAAGTCTCCCTTAAATCCTTCCCCCATTATTTTGGGAGGTTCCCACGAGAACGAACGCCGGGGAGGAACTGAAAATCTCCCTGCGATCGTCGGTCTTGCTGAAGCAATCTCTCTTTTTGTTCCGTCCCCCATTTTCTCTGACTCTCTTTCCCCTCTTTCTGAACGTCTCATTTCCTCCTTTGACTCCCTTGAGGGCGCTTTTTTTATTGGGGACCGGTTCGCGAGCGGCCGCCTTTCCAATACCGTCTCTTTTTCATTCGATTCTTCTGATAGCATTGCTCTTCTCGGAAGTCTTGATCTTGAGGGTATTTGTGCTTCTGGCGGCTCTGCCTGCTCCAGTGGTTCGGTCTCCCCCTCGCATGTGGTCCTGTCCCTGGGTTACTCCGCTTCCCAAGCTTCTGCTTTTATCCGCTTCTCTCTGGGTAGGGAGACAAGCTCCGCTGAAATTGACTTTCTTCTGGGTGTTTTCCCCTCTGTTCTATCCCGTTGTCGTCCTTCTAATAAGCGTGTGTAAAGATTGTTAATTTTCCGCCATTAATTTTGTTTTCTCCTTTTTTCTCTTTGTTGTTGTTTCTTTCTCCCTTCTTTTCCACTTTGGTTGTTCACAAAATTCCCCTGTTTTTTAGGTGCCAATTCTTGACTCTATGGGTTGTTTGCCTTATTCACTCCCCTTAATAAGAATGTGATTCTTTACTGAATCTTCTCTTAATAAAGGATACGTGAAAATCTCTGTTACCAAGGAAGACCTTTCAACGGGTTTACAAAATGTTCAAAATGTAGTTGGAACCCGCTCTACGCTTCCAATTCTTTCCAATGTACTACTTGTAGCGGGAGAAAATAAATTGGACCTGCGAGCAACAGATCTGGAGGTAAGTATCCATGCAACAGTTCCTGCAAAGGTGGAGAGGGAAGGGGCCTCCACCCTGCCCGCAAAGAGAATGTTCGGACTGGTAAGAGAAATAGAATCCAATGAAATAGAGATTGAAATAAACGACAAGGAAATCGCAACGGTACAGGCGGGGGCGGCAAAATATAAACTTCACGGAATAGGGGCTGAAGAATTCCCTCCAGAAGCGAAATTTAAAGAGCGGGGAAGCATAAAAATAGGACAGACAAAAATAGGGGAAATGATAAGAAAAACGGCATATGCCGTTTCCTCTGATGAGTCAAGGCACACACTAAACGGAATAAATATAGTGGCAGAACCAGAGAGGCTTACTCTGGTGGCAACAGACGGGCGCCGGCTGGCACTGGTAGACGAGGAGATAGAAGGGGGCACCAAGGCACAATTCATAGTCCCAACAAAAACAGTGAGTGAATTACAGAGGGTTCTGCAAAGCAAAGGGGAAGCAGAAATAAGGCTCGGAGAAACACATGCAGAATTCAAGATACCGCAGGAAGGAGGAGAAGAGGTAGTAATACACAGTAAACTGGTGGAGGGGAGCTTTCCAAATTTCAAACAGGTAATCCCTTCGGAAAGTAAGGAAAGAATTACAGTGGTAAAGGAGGAGCTTTTACACGCATTAAGGAGAGCGGACCAAATTACCAGCGACAAGGCAAACTCGGTAAAACTAAAGTTTGCAGACAACACACTTTCAATAACGGCAAACACTCCGGAAATAGGCTCAGGGCAGGAGTCCATCGCCATTCAATATACAGGGCCGGAAATAGAGGTAGCCTTCAACCCAGTATACCTAATGGACCCACTCAAGGTTCTTGAGGGAGAAGAGGTGTATATAGAATTAACCGATAGCCTTAGTCCGGGCGTACTTAAGAGTAACACGCCCTTCCTGTATGTGCTCATGCCAATGCGCACAAACTAGGGGAGAAAAGGAAAGGGAGTTCATGGAGGAAAAAGAAGCACAGGGCGTAGTAAAGCCCGTGCCGTTCTTTCAGGAAAAAAGGATTCTCACAATTGCAGCTATTGTTTTGGCGGCCGATCAATTGACCAAACAAACGGTGGTGCACACGATTGATACGACGGAGCAGGTTGTATTAATAGAAGGATTTCTGAAACTTGTAAACTGGCATAACACAGGCGCAGCTTGGAGCCAGTTCCAGGGGAAAAGTCTACACTTGGCAATAATATCATTCATTGCCTTGGGGGCTTTGATTCATTACCGACACCACTTTGAGATTCAAACGAAAACCGGCAAAGCAGCCATGGGAATGCTTATAGGAGGAATTATAGGAAACCTAATAGACAGGGTGGCCTATCAGCATGTGGTAGATTTTATAAGATTCTATTTGCACCAGCGAGGAGGAGGAGAAATAGGATACCCAGCATTTAATATAGCGGATATGGGAATATGTGCAGGAGTCGGACTGATGTTTGTTCTGGCATGGAGGGAGCAGTCGGCGAAAGAACAATAGAGGGAGAGTAAATGGGAAAACCCATCTTCATTGCCGGGCCAACGGCAACCGGGAAAAGTGCCGTGGCACTAGAAGTGGCAAAAAAAGTAGGAGGAGAAATAATTTCGGTCGACTCCATGCAGGTGTACCGGAAGATGGATATAGGAACAGCCAAACCTTCAGCAGAACAAAGAAAGCAAATCCCCCACCACCTGATAGACTGCACCACAATTAGCGAAGGGTTTGACGCAGCGAGATTTGTCCGGGAAGTGGAGAACAAAAAGAAAAAAATAAAACAACCAATATTCTGTGGAGGGACAGGCCTCTATTTTCAAGCGTGGCACGAGGGACTGGGAGAGACGCCACCACGAGATTCAAAAACAAGAAAGACCCTAGAAGAGGCATCAACCCAAGACTTGTTAAGGGAACTGAAAGAGAAGGATCCAAAAACGTATAAATCCATAGACCATCAGAACCCCAGGCGCATCATTAGAGCGGTTGAAGTGATAAGAATCACAGACAAACCGTTTTCAGAACAAAAAGCAACATGGACAAATCAGGCCCCAGCAAATTTTTTTTTAATCGAACGAACGAGCCAAGATTTAAGAAACCGCATAGAGAGTCGGGCAGAGGAGATGTTTGAGAGAGGGTTGGTGGAGGAAACTTGTTCGCTGCGTTCAGAACTGGAGAACAACCCCAGCGCACAACAATCACTAGGATATAGACAGGTTATTGGCCACCTGAAAGGAGAACAAGACTTGCCCGAAACCGTCCGCTTGGTTAAATCGCGCACATGGCAATACGCAAGGAGGCAAAAGACGTGGTTCCGAAAGACAAGAGGAGCAACGGAGGTGGAAGTGTCCGAGGCCGAGCAAGCGAAGGAAACGGCACGGCGGATCATTGAATTAATCGAGTGAAACAGAAGACAGAACAACAAGGAAAAACAGAAAGAGTTTTTCTCGTTGGTGTAGAACTCAAAAAAAATGGGACTCAAGACGTCAAAGAATCCATGGAGGAACTGGGGGATCTGGCCAGGACAGCCGGAGGCGTAGTTGCGGGAGAAGCCACCCAAAAACTTGCCCGCCTACAAGTAGCGACGTTCATTGGAAAGGGTAAGGCTGAAGAAATTGCCCACATCGCAAAGCAAGAATACGTAGATACGGTGATATTCGACGACGAATTAAGCCCGGCACAGACTAGAAACCTCGAAAGAATATTTGACTGTAAAGTGTTGGATCGCACCTCCTTGATTCTGGATATTTTTGCCCAGCGAGCCAGCACGCGAGAAGGAAAGATGCAGATAGAAATGGCACAGTTGCAGCATATTCTGCCGCGACTGACACGAATGTGGACGCACCTTTCTCGGCAAAAGGGAGGCATTGGGATGCGGGGGGACGGAGAAAGCCAGCTGGAAGTCGATCGGAGGCGCATTCAAGAACGAATAAGTCGCCTACAAAGAGAGCTTGGAGAGGTCAAAAGAGTGCGCGCAACACAAAGACGGGGCCGACAGCGCAACAAGTGGCCGTTGGTTTCCATTGTTGGCTACACCAACGCGGGCAAGTCCACACTCCTGAATGCGCTTACAGGAGCAGACGTGATGAGCGAAGATAAACTCTTCGCCACGTTGGACCCTACAACAAGAAGATTGAAACTTCCAGGAAACCAAAATGCGCTTCTCAGCGACACGGTTGGGTTTATTCGCAAGCTGCCGCACCAACTGGTTGAATCCTTTAAGGCAACATTAGAGGAAGTTGTGGAAGCGGATATTCTCGTGCACGTGGTTGATGTTTCAAGCACAACAGCAGGAGAGCAGATCGAAGCGGTTAACGAGGTCCTTGCGGAAATAGAGGCGGTCAATAAACCGACCTTAATGGTTTTCAATAAAATTGATTGTCTCCCAGAGAGAAACGGGAATCTCCATTGGTGCCACGCCTTCCCCCATGCAGTCGAGGTTTCCGCGCGCACAGGGGAGGGGACAGAAGAACTACAGGCCGAACTCTGCACAATGTTGCGTCCGATCCGGCAGCATCTGCGCATGAAGATATCTGCCTCCGACGGGGCGGTCATCGCACGGATAAAAGCGGTTGGCCAGGTGGATAAAGAGCTCTACGAGGAAGAATGGGTTCACATTCAAGCCAGAATTCCGGAACACCACCAATCAGAGTTTGAAAGGTATGTCGAAGAGGAAAAAAGGGGGACACCGGGAAAATGATCCACCCCACGGCTCTTATTAGCAGCGAAGCAGAATTGCATGAAACAGTAAAGGTGGGCCCATATGTGGTTGTTGATGGGGAAGTCGAAATAGGAGAAGGGACGGTTATAGGCCCACACGTCCACCTCGCAGGCAGGACGAAGATTGGAAAAAACAATGTCATCCATACCGCAGCAGTAATTGGAGGGGCCCCTCAAGACATGAAATACTGCGGGGAACCGACAGGCATACGCATCGGAAATAATAATAATATTCGTGAGCATGTGACTCTCCACCGCTCCAACACACCGGAGGAAGACACCGTAATAGGAGCCGGCAATTTCTTTATGGCACATAGCCATGTCGGGCACAATGCGCAGGTGGGAAACGAAAACATCTTTGCTAATGGCGCACTCTTGGGGGGGCACACAAAAGTAGCAGACAAGGTGTTTCTCTCCGGAAATTGCGCGGTTCATCAATATGTCCGGATAGGGGAACTGGCCATGATGCAGGGAAATGCAGCCATCAGCCAGGATTTGCCGCCTTATACAATGGTGTATGGGGTTAATAAACTATGCGGCCTAAACATAATTGGGCTTCGGCGGGCGGGGTTTACCGCCGAACAACGGCAGGAGCTCCACTACCATTACAAACGAATTTTTATTGAGGGAAACAATGTTGGAAAAACGGTTCGGGAAGCCCTTGACCAATCCCCCGGAGACAAAGCCCGAAGACTCCTTCAATTTATTGCAGAAAGCGAACGCGGCGTTTGCTCCCATGCCAGCCGGAAGCACTAACGGATGGCGACGAGGGGCTTGCGAACCAGCTTGCCTTGGAGCCGGATGCCAGGCAGGCGAGTTTCTGAAATGACAGCATCGGCGGATACAGGATCTCCCTCAGGAATCGCATGTTCGTCCGGGTTAAAACCTGTCCCCGACTCCACCTCAAAAGCAACAAGACCAACTCGCCTGACGGCATCGCGGCATTGTCCCTGGAACAGGCCCATGGTTTGAATGAACTGTTTCTTGCCTGAAGCAACAGCAGACCGTTCAAGTCGGTAGACTAAATCCAGGAGGCTCACCAGAGTGTTGGCCCAGTCACTTTCAGAGCGGCGCAGCTTTTCAACTTCTAACTTAAGGCTGTTTAGCTCGTCATTGGAGGCGTTTGCCATAAATTCATTGTGGCTTTTCACCGTCTCAGCAATCCCCGAAGCTATTTCTTCTGCAAGTAAGGCGGTTTGCCTGGAAGAATCCTGAACCGCCGTCCAGTTTTCGGAGGCTTCAGAAATTTGAGAAGCAACCAATTCCATTTTACATATTTCCTTGGTTACAGATGTGAGCTGCGCAATTTCCACGGCTTTGGACTCGGCTTTATACTCAAAATAAAACGGAGCAACCGCAAAGGAACCGCCCAGAATTGCACAGAAAAGGATACTTATTATTTGCCACGGCTGAGGCTCTCCCTGAATAAGCGAGCTAATCCAATAACCCAAGCCGATAAAAATGATATCGGCGGAAAGAAACGGCCATTTAGGGACCGAAATCGGGAGCGGCAACGGCTTGAGCTTTCCATGAGCTCGAGGCTTCTTATTTTTGCTCATCCGAGAGGAAAATTGCCAACTTGTGTGCAGGACGTCAATCACAGTGCATTGACAGCACAGGGTGCACCTCGTAGCGTGATGCACACTTCATGGGCGAGCTTTTCGAATCGATAATAGAAATTGTGCGTCGGACTTCATCGGAAATCCCAAAAGACGTGGGCCAAGGAATTATAGACGCTTTGGAAGCCGAAAAAAAGGGTACAATTGCCGAGAGTGCACTGAAAATAATAGAGAGAAATATAGAGCTAGCACAGGAGAAATCGCAGCCGTTGTGTCAGGATACTGGGAGCGTTCTCTTTTATGTGGACTGCCCGATCGGCTATGATCAGATTTCCTTTGAAGAAACAGCTCGGCGAGCAGTGACAGAGGCAACAAACAGGGGCTACCTTCGTCAGAATTCGGTGGATTCGCTCACCGGCAAGAATGATGGGACAAATGTGGGGCCTGGGGCCCCGGCGATTCATTTCCACCAACACCAGGCGGACCACGTGGAGGTGAGGATGATCCTCAAAGGAGGGGGCTGTGAAAATGTAGGGGCTCAGTATTCGCTGCCCAACACACAGTTAAAGGCCAACCGTGATCTGGAAGGCTGCCGGAAGGTAATTCTAGATGCAGTAGTGCAGGCACAGGGCAAGGGCTGCGGTCCCGGCATCCTCGGAATATGTATTGGAGGAGACCGAGCCACAGGATACGAACATTCAAAGATTCAGTTTCTTAGAAAGCTTGATGACCAGAATGAAAACCCCGAGCTGGCCGAGCTGGAGGAAAACATACTCACTACAGCAAACAAGCTTGGCATTGGCCCCATGGGTTTTGGAGGAAATACAACACTACTAGGAGTGAAAATATGTGCAGCGAATCGCGTGCCGGCGTCTTTTTTTGTGAGCATTAGCTACATGTGTTGGGCATTTCGTCGACATGGGGCCGAACTTGAGAGGGGGGGAAAAATAAAGGAGTGGCTGTATTAATATGACCAACCTTACAACACCCCTCACCGAGGAACAGGTGCGCAGCCTGAAGGTTGGCGATCCGGCATCTATTTCCGGTGTGATTTTCACAGGCCGGGATGCGGTACACAAATATTTGTACGAAGGCGGAGAGCTGCCCGAAGGAGTATGCCTTGAAGGAGGAGTAATATATCACTGTGGGCCTGTAGTGGTTAAAGATGACAAGGGAGTCTGGCGGGTGACAGCTGCAGGGCCGACGACGTCGATTCGTGAAGAGCCCTATCAGGCGGACATCATGAAGAAATTTGGCGTGCGCGGCGTAATTGGAAAGGGAGGGATGGGGGCGAAGACCTTGGATGGATGCAACGAAAATGGGAATGTATACCTCCATGCAATAGGAGGCGCGGCGCAGGTGTTGGCGGAGCACATAGTGAAGGTCAGGAATGTATATTTTTTAGAGGAATTTGGCAGTCCGGAGGCGATTTGGGAGCTGGAAGTAGATCAGTTTCCTGCCGTGGTAACGATGGACAGCCACGGGCAGTCTCTCCATGACAAAGTAGCTGCGGACAGTCAGGCGGCTTTGGAGGACAATCTTTAAAGGGAATCGTTCGATCCTCCGTTGACGAGGTAAAGTGCGGCCATTCGGACAGCGATACCGTTGGTTACTTGTTCCAGAATGACAGCCCGATTTCCATCAGCAAGTTCACTTTCAATCTCTACGCCACGGTTTATAGGGCCCGGGTGCATAATAATGGCATCGGGTTTCGTTAACGCGAGTCGAGCTCGAGTCAGGCCGAAATGGCGTGTGTACTCACCGATACCAGGGAACATCGTTTTGCGCTGGCGCTCGTGTTGGATGCGTAACAGGTTGATAACATCCGCACCCGCTAGGGCTTCATCCAGATTATAGGTAACCCGACAACCCATCTCTTCAAACACGCGAGGCACCAGTGTGCTCGGGCCACATAAAGTTACGTTTGCTCCGAGTTTCCGTAACGCCCAGATATTGGAGCGGGCTACTCGGCTGTAGAGGATATCGCCCAGAATAGTAACATTCAGTCCCTTAATGTGAGTTTTCTTCTCACGGATGGTGAAGATATCGAGCAAGGCTTGGGTGGGGTGTTCATGGGCACCATCGCCCGCGTTGATTACGTGGGAGTCAAGAAAACGGGCGAGAAAATGAGGGGCTCCTGGAGCCTTATGCCGGATAATGATGACATCCGCATTCAATGCTTCTAGGTTGCGTGCCGTATCTTTTAAGCTTTCTCCTTTTTGGAAGGAAGACGCGTCCGCGGCAAAATTAATGATATCCGCACTCAGTCTTTTGGCAGAAAGCTCAAAGCTCACACGGGTTCGCGTAGAGGGCTCAACGAAGAAATTGACAATGGTTTTCCCCTGCAAGGCGGGGACTTTTTTGATGGCGCGTTCACCGACAGCCTTGAATTCGCGAGCCGTATCCAAAACGGCGGCAATTTCCTCAGCACTTAAGCTTTCGATATCCAGTAAATGTTTTTGATTCCAGCTCATGGGGATTGAATTATAACTGATTGAGGAACGCCCTCTTCGGTGGTGTGCACCTCAACGCGTTCTTCAGGGTGGGTGGGTAGGTTTTTCCCGATATAGTCAGCCCTAATGGGCAGTTCACGGTGGCCTCGGTCAATGAGAGCGGCCAACTGAATACACCGGGGCCGACCAAAGCCAAGCAGAGCGTCGATGGAGGCGCGTACTGTGCGCCCGGTATAAAAGACGTCATCCACCAGAATCACAATTTGACCAGCGATATCTTTTGGGAGTTCGGTGGGGAGCAATTTGCTCATTGCGCGATTGGAAAGATCGTCTCGATGCAGGCCGGGCTCCACGGACCCGGTCTTGATTTCATGGCCGTAAATATCAGCGAGAGTTTTTCCTAACTGCTTGGAAAGGGCTACTCCGCCTCGTTGGATTCCCACCAGAATGATGCGGTCACTCGTCGGATGTGCTTCAGCAATTTCATGTCCCACCCGGCGCCACGCGCGGGATAGGTCGATCGATTTAAGCACAGGGCGTTTGTCAGGCATAAAAAAAACCGTGCGGCTGCGCCATTGCGCGAAACCAACACGGAAATGATCCGGGTTTATTCATTTTATCCTTAGCAGTCTCGCTGGACTGCTTTAAAGGGCTACGTTGTTCGTTGAGCCTGCCGGCGCTTGCGCCATTCAGCCCGGTGGTTGACCATCCAATCGGCCAACGCTTCCTCAAAGCCAATGTCTGTCCCCTCTTTTTCTGACTTCAACCACTTATGTCGCATGATTTCCTCACGTTCAGCGAGAAATTCCCGGTAAAGAGAGGAATTTCTCAGCAAATCAGGAGGTGTAGCAGACTTAGCCATAGGGTTATTCTGATTAGACGGGGTTCTAACACGAGTCCTTCGAGAAAAACAATAAAAAACGGGAAAAAGGGCCTGTTTCAAACAGAAATGGATTCATCAAATAAGCGAGCAACCTGTGAATAACAGGGATAAATCCTTAAAAGAGAACGTCACGTAAAGAATTGGCAAGATTGGTAAAAGCCGTGGCCGGCTCATTTTTTGGGTTACTCATGACCACTGGAACGCCAGAATCGCCGCCTTCACGGATTTCCACAAAAATCGGAATTTCTCCAAGGAAAGCGGTCCCTTGGTTCTGGGCTTCACGTGCACCTCCCCCGTGTCCAAAGATTTCTACGCGGTCCCCGTTGGGAGCGGTAAAATAGCTCATGTTTTCCACAATCCCCAAAATAGGAACGTTGACCTTTTCAAACATCCCGATGCCCTTACGGACCACGCCCAAGGAAGCTTCCTGAGGAGTGGTCACCACGACGCCTCCATCCAGGGGGACCGTTTGGCAAAGAGAAAGTTGCGCGTCGCCCGTACCAGGAGGCAGGTCGACCAGCAGAACGTCCAACTCTCCCCAATCAACATCCATTACGAATTGCTGGACGGTGCGCATAATCATCGGCCCCCGCCAAATGACCGGTTCGTCGCCAGGCATGAGAAAGCCCATGCTCATCAACTTTACACCGTGACTGGAGAGGGGAACCATCTTTTGCGCGGGGGAAACAACAGGCTTCTCATGGATTCCCATCATAAGAGGGACACTGGGCCCATAGATATCACAGTCCATTAACCCGACGGATAATCCGCCTTGGGCCAAAGCGCAAGCAAGGTTAACCGAGCACGTGCTTTTACCAACGCCTCCTTTACCTGAAGCAACCGCAACAATTTTGGCGATGCCCGGCACTGCCCTTGCCTGAGCGGGAGCATTCCCCGTAGTGGCTTGGCCAGCCGGAGGCATTTTCACTTGCACCATCGCACGGTTGACGCCCTCAATAGATTGAGCGGCAGCTTCGCACGCCTGCTTTAGCTCGGCGGCCACCTTGGGGTTGTGAGAGGTTAGCTCAAGATCAATGCCAGCGGAACCGTTGGCGACCGATACGCCCTTGACGAGGCCAAAAGACACAATATCCCGCGAGAACCCGGGGTAGTTTATCTTCTTGAGGGATTCGTGAACCAAATCATTCAAACTCATAACGCATTTATTCTTTCGCAATGAAGGAATCCGATTCTGCCCTTGGGAAAAATAAGGTCAAGTCCGATCGAATTGATGTCCTGACGCTCCTGGGCCATAAAGAGCAAAGATCCGTGGTCGCCGGTTATTTAATCAGGCTCAAATATTCTGACAACACATTGATGTTGGACATAAACACGCGGGTCTCAATGTGCTCATTAAAGTTCATGCCGCGCGTTTCAAGGGGTTCCTTGGTGGTCCATCTGCCAAGCTTGTCTTGTGCAGAAATAATAGAGAGAACTTGCTTCTCTAGGCCAATCGCGCGTCGCGAGCGATCTTTGGGCGATAAGACTCGAGGTTTTTGGGTTGCAAGATACGCTTCTCTTCCAGAGGAGCGCACTTTTTCATAGAAACGAATCATGTCTGTGACCCCGAAGGAACTTTGAAAACTGTAATGGGTGGGCATATCATTATCTTGGTAGGTCAGCTGATAATCCCTGGTGAAATAAAGGGGGCGGTTTGATTTTAATTCATAGAATCGGGCCCACCGGTTCCTGCCAATAGAGCTTTTCAAAAACCAATCTACGGCCGGGCCCGCTGCCTTCAGATATTTTTCTTTGCCGGTGGCAAGATACAGGTCGATTAAGGTACGGCAGGCTCCCACGCTTTCGCCTCCGGTAATCGAAGGAGGCTCAAATTTTCGCGCCCACGCAGGTTCCATGGATGCGTTGTACTGTTGGGCCCACGCCGGTTGCGGAGCGGGCATTTGAGCAAGCAGAATAAAGTCACCCCCCCGGATGGCGGCCTCCATAAATTTCTTTTCCCGGGTAACCCGGTGCACTTCCAGAGCCAGAAGTACGCAATCCCGATGGGAGTTGTCGTTGAAAGTATAGTGGTTGATGTATTTTTCCTTGGGATACTCCCGCAGCCAAGCCCCGGGATAACGTGCTTTTAGCACAGGGTAGTTTTGGATGGTTTTAGGAACGCCATCATAACGCTGCGGCCAAGCTCCGTTGGGGTATTGTGCTTCCAGAAGTTTGTCTAACCCATAATCACGGGAGTGTATGATGGCGCGTTCACGGGCAGAAGTGCCTTTACAATATTCTCCAAGAGCCAGCAGGAAGCGCAGAACACTTTGGGATGTGTTATCATCAAAAGTGGAAACATTGCGCCGTTTGGCTTCAGTAGACTTGGAAAAATCGAAGCGGTAGTCCCACCCGCCGCTTTCGAGCTGACTGGCGGCCAGTGCTGCTCCGGCGGCCAAGGCGTGGTCCAGCAGGAGGGGCTCGCCGGTGTGTTGATACGCCTTCAGGAACGCCGCCCCCATAGAAGGGGTTCCCGGAGGCTGCATCCAGATAGTAGTGCGGTTGGCACGCACCTCTCCTGCAACAGTCTTCAAATCGAGAGAATACCTCCAGAGATACCCCCCTTCAGCAGATATTGAACGCATGAAGGCGGCCCCTTTGAGCAGGGCCGCTTTCGCTTGGGCGGGGGTTTGAGCTGCACACAGCGTCGACAAAAAAGCGAAACCGAGCGGGAAAAAAAACCGAAACATGGGAAGACCTTACCACTGGAAACAAAGAGGTCCAGCTTCTGGGGGCGTTGGAACAATTGTGCCTTGCACACTACAGAGGATTTTCGTAGGGCTGATGTTCGTTATGGGACTTTTATCTGGCAAAAAAGGAGTGGTTTTTGGCGTGGCGAACAAGCGGTCCATTGCCTGGGCTATCGCCCAGGCATGGAAGGAGGCAGGGGCCGAACTGGCTTTTACTTATCAGGGAGAACGCCTCAAGGAGAACGTAAGCCAATTGGCCGAGACTTTCGGTGAAGAGACATTAATCACCGAATGCGATGTAACCCAGGATGATCACATTGACCGCGTTTTCAACGAGGTGGGAGACAAGTTCGACGGGAAGCTGGATTTGATGCTGCATTCAGTGGCCTTTGCTCCAAAGGAAGCACTGGAAGGCACCTTTGTAGGAACCAGCCGGGAAGCCTTTCGCGTGGCCCATGATGTGAGCGCGTATTCACTGGTAGCCTTGAGCCGGGCAGCCGCGCCCCTGATGACCGAGGGAGGCAGTATTATAGCGATGAGCTATCTAGGCTCAGAACGGGTCATTCAGCACTATAACGTGATGGGTGTTGCCAAGGCATCACTGGAGGCCAGTACCCGCTATTTGGCCAGTGATCTGGGAGAACAAAAAATTCGGGTAAACTGCATTAGTGCCGGACCAATGAATACACTTGCGGCCCGGGGAATTGCTGGATTTAGCAGCATGCTCAAGCACAACGCCGAACATGCCCCCTTGAAACGCAATGTGCTGCCGGAGGAGCTCGGGGCCACGGGTACTTTCCTTGCCAGTGACGGAGCAGCAGCCATCACCGGTCAGGTATTATACGTTGATTGCGGGTACCAAATCATGGGCCTTTAGGGTGCTTTTGCCCGGTTGTAAAAAGGCGCCTCTTGTGTCCTGAAGAGCGTAAGGCGTGGCAATCACTTCACATCTTGCACCAGTCCCACCGGGGTATAAACCGCGTTGGCGCGATATCCTCGAGGAAAATGTGGCTATCTACAGGCGCCTTCCGGAGGATCTGACCTTGGTTGTTGAGGAACTCATCCCGTGGTTTATTGAAAAGGTCGAGTGGGAATGGAGCCATTGGGCGGGGCCTGCTCCAGACAAAGAGCTCCAACAGGTGTGTGTGGCTTGTGAGGCGTGTCTTCTGATCGCGCACCGCTCCAAGAAGGATTATTCGCATTTCAAAAAATTCATTTTTTTCCCAACCGATTTGGCGCCCGTGAAGGAAAAAGACAATGCAGCGGTAGGCGATGCCAACTCCTACTATGGACAGATTCGCCAAGGCTGGTATTGGACCAAGGAGGGGATGGAGGATGGAGGCGACAATTATAATGTGACCATACATGAGTTTGCGCACATGCTGGATTTCCGGTCCATAGAAGAGAGTGTTCCGCATTTTGAACAGAGCGCGGTTAAGCGGGACTATAAATCTTTTCTCAAGGAAGAGTACCAGGATATCTGTCGTGCGTGGGAAGAAAAAACAAACACAGAAGTCATTCGTAAATATGCCACCACAGATAAGGCGGAATTTTTTACCTGTGCCACTGAAGCTTTCTTTGAACGCTCGGAGATGCTCCGCCACAAGAGGAGGGAATTGTATAAATGGATGAAACAAATATATGGAGTGCATCCGGCTCAGTGGCCCGTGCGAGTGAGCAGCGCAGATCTTCTGAGGGCAAGGTACATGGGGCTGGAAAGCTGGCAATCGCTGTCCACCTGGGAAACAGAAAAAGACACACTACCGCAATGGCCCGAAGGAATCTCCGCCGAAGAATACGATCCCTGGAGGGAGGGAGAAAGAGAGCGAAGATATAGAGAAGAACGTAAACGAATAGAAAAATACCATGCCGAAAAGCGCCGCCGTGAATTATTGCGCCTAGCGCAAGAGAAACGAATAGCAGAGGAAAGGATGCGGGAGAAACGGGAACATTTTGAGCGCCTAAAGCGCTTGAAGCTGGAGCAACTGGAACGCAAGTCACGAGAGCAGCAGCTGATGAATAACCGTACCGTTGTGCTGGAGCATCCAGATGGGCTTCCGCATCTGAAATATAGACTGGTTGACGGGCACCGCGATGGTGTGATGAAACGATGGGATCAAAAAGGTCGGTTGCGGGAGGAAACCGAATTTGCCCGGGGACGCAAACACGGGAAGGTTATCTATTTCTATGCCAACGGGCAGATTGAGCTTGAAGGATACCATTCGCTGAATGAAAGAGCCGGGGTTTGGTTTGGCTGGCACGAGGACGGATCCCCGAGTTTTAGATCCGAATACACCAATGGAGAGCTTAAAAAATGGGAACAGATCGGAGATAAAGGAAAATTACGAACCTACGGGAAGGTCAAAAATCGGTTCGGGCGCTAGCCTTGGGCGTTGGCAATCTGTCAATAGCATCGTAGGGTCGGTGCCGTGGCGTCGGGAGAAATCAAATCGAGTTGGGCAGCCGTCCTGGATCATACACGGAATTTCTCAGACTTTACATTCGTTTATCCCGTTATTTCGCGCCGCAGCCAAGGGCTCTCGATTGGAATTAATCTCAACCCTGACAAGGCTTGCAATTTCGACTGCATTTATTGCGAGGTGGACCGAAGCACACCAGGAACAAGGACCGAGGTTGACCTCAAGCAAATGCGAGATGAGCTGCGGGCCCTGATTCAGCGTGTTAAGGACGGCGGCCTCGCCAGGGAGCCAAAGTTTGATCAGGTGGGTGATTTGGCCCGCGAAGTGAAGGACATTGCCTTTAGCGGGGACGGGGAGCCAACAATGGTAAAAAATTTCTCAGAGTGTGTTGAATCGGTGGCGGAAGTGAAGCGGCACGAAGGATTGTCGGAAACAAAGATGGTTCTTATCACGGACGCCGCAGGGCTGGACAAAACAGACGTGAAGCATGGTTTGTCGATAATGGACTCACATAACGGGGAGATATGGGCAAAGCTGGATGCCGGAACGGAGCGCTATTACAAGACGGTCAACCGCTCCAGCGTGAAGTTTGAACGAGTGCTCTCCAACCTGCTGGAAACAGCCAGGGAGCGTCCGATTATTATCCAAAGCCTCTTCCTCAAAGTACACGGAGAGGCGATGAGTGAGCAGGAGCTAACAGCATTCTGTGGGCGCCTCAATGATATTACGACTGGAGGAGGGCGGATCCAGGAGGTACATCTGTACACGGTTGCACGCCCTACGCCCGAGGAGTTTGCCGCAAAGCTAGAGAACGAGGAGCTGGAAGCTTTTGCACAAACGATACGAAAAGAAACCGACATAAAGGTAGCCGTGTTTCCATAATCATGGAGGACGGACCGACAATGCCAGCGGGAAGAACGATGGCCCTCGGGGCCCTTGTGTTTTTTGGAGGGTTTGCAGTCATGGTTTTAGAGATTGTCGGGGCCAGATATTTACAGCCATATTTCGGTGGAGCGTTCTATGTGTGGACCAGCCAGATAGGAGTAGTCATGCTTGCACTGGCAATGGGCTATGCCATTGGAGGGCGCCTGGCCGATCACCGTAAGCGTGCAAGCGATTTGGGAATGGTTCTGATTGCTGCAGGGCTTTTCATTCTGCTTATTCCTAATGCCGCCCCTAAAGTGTTGGATGCAATTGTGGATCGGCATGCGTCGGATGCGATTCCATTAAAGGCAGCCATTTCTGATAACGAACCGGATTCCGAACTCGTTTCAGAATTACCCCCAGAGTTTACGATCAACGAAGGGAAGAGCCCGTTGATGAATCCGGCACCTCATGAAGTGATTCCAGAGGTGCCGGAAATATGGCGGAAAATTGATCCAGCCATGGGAAGTGCCGTAGTGTTTCTTTTGCCGTGTTTTGCTCTGGCGATGATCTCACCCTATATAATCCGCCTGAGGGTATATAGGGTGGAAAATATAGGGACCCTGAGCGGGACAGTTTATGCCGCCAGTACGGTTGGAAGCATAGGCGGGGTGTTTGTGACCGCTTATGTGTTGATTGATCATTTTTCCAACACCGAATTATTTAGGATCACAGGTTTATTGACGCTGGGGCTGGCAGCACTATGCTTTGCCTTGGATTTGGCATGGGAGGAAAACACATCAAAACAATCGGAATAGGGCTGCTGCTGGCATCGCTTGGCTTGGCCCACGCACAGGTACGGCTCCGCACAACCTCCGCACACAACCAAATTTCAGTGGAGGACTCAGGGGGGTACCGGTTGCTGCGCTTCAATGGCTCCATGGAAACGCGCATGTGGATTAAGAATCCCCTGCTCGGGCATTTCGAGTACACCGAATATTTTCAGATGCCGCTGTTATGGGAACCAAAACCCAAGCGAGTATTATTGATGGGCCTAGGAGGAGGGAGCACGGTGCGGGTGTTTCAGCATTATTATCCGGATATCCACATGGACACGGTGGAACTGGATCCCGTTGTGGCAAAAGTGGCGAAGCAGTTTTTTCATGTGAAGGAAACGCCCAAACACAAAATCCATTTCCAAGATGGCCGTCAATTCCTGCGACTCAACAAACAACTTAAATATGACGCCATTTTGATGGATGCCTATACCTCAAACCAGTTTGGGACGCACATCCCATTTCATCTGGCGACAAAGGAGTTTTTTACTTTGGCTGCTGAGGACCTTACGAAGGACGGAGCGTTGGTTTTCAATGTGATTGGTACCTATGATGGCTGGCGTGCGGATGTTGTGGGATCAATCTACCAGACGCTGAAGGCTGTGTTTCCCCATGTTTACCATTTCCCTGCAACTGATACGCGTAACATCGTAATGCTTGGAGTAAAGTCAAAGACCCCCTTAACGAGCACGTCGTTAAAAAATAAAGTCAAAGTCTTGCAGGAGGCCCGGCCTAATCTGCCCAGATATTTTGGACGAAGAGTTGGGCGCATTCGCGCCGCGCCGCCTCCAGGAGCGAATCGAGCCGGCCTATTGACCGATGACTTCGCTCCTCCGGGAGGCTTGTTGAAAAGCAAGCGCTAGCCTTTGGGAATAGGTTTACTCATTCGCGCGACAAAGGCTCCGTCAGTTTTGTCCCTCATGGGAGTTAGAGTGCGGGTGGTTTCCTTTTTGTAGTCTCGATTTTTACGCATAAACGCAGTGATGACGTCTTCGTTTTCTTCTGCCTCAATACTGCAGGTGCTGTAAACCAAGACCCCTCCGGGCTTAAGCAGGGGGGCTGCTCGATTGAGAAGGTCAATTTGGGTGCGAGCCAACACGGGCAGTTCGCGTGCGTTCAGGCGCCAGCGGACATCGACTCTTCGCCGCATTACGCCGGTATTAGAACAGGGAGCATCAACAAGGATCCGATCAAACGGCCCTGCGGTTTTCAGATCAATTTGATGCAGGGCCTTGGGCTGTATTGAACATAAACCGAGTCGGTCGGCGTTTTCCCGCAAGCGGTCTAAACGATCATCGTCAATATCGACAGCAAGAATGGACCCGTTGTCCTGCATGCGTTGGGCAATCGCGGTGGCCTTGCCTCCTGGAGCCGCGCAGAGATCAAGAATGTTTTCGCCGGGCAGTGGGTTGAGTTCTTGTACTGAGGCGATGGTACTTGGATCCTGAATATAAAATTTTCCCTCTTGAAAACTTGGGAGAGCGGCGAGCGGTACTTTCGGCTCAATTCGGAACATGAACCCTTCCTTGAGCCAGCTAAGTTTTAGCCGGACAAAGGTGACCCCTTCTTGGCCCCATTGCGCCTCAAGGTCTTCGACAGTAGTCAATAAGGTGTTGCGTCTGGCGTAAACCGGTGCGGGCTGATTGTTCCAATCCAGCAGACTGACATAGTCCGGCCAGCGGTCTCGCCAGCGCTGGACAAGCCAAAGAGGATGGGAATAACCAATCGCCGGCTGGTTATTACGGAGGTCCGTAAGCTTCTCTAGCCATGTGGGCTTCTCGCGAAGACAATTACGTAAGACGGCATTAATGAAACCACTTTGATTTCCCAAATCGAGTCGGCGGGCAAGATTTACGGTTTCATTTACAGCTGCGTGGGCGGGAATGCGGTCCAAGAGAAAAATTTGATATAGACCGAGACGCAGGAGAATTTGCGGAAGGGGCTGTTGGCGCCTTCCATTTGTTTTTTGGTCTATCAACCAGTCAAGCCAGCTCTTGTTACGAAGGACCCCCAATACCAGCTCCTGACAAAGTCCTCGATCAGGCCCGTGAACCCCCGCCAGGGAGCCGGAAAGAAGGGCTTCTGCGGTAATTGGTTCCTGTTCCCACTGGAGGAGGATGCGTGCGGCGATTTCTCTTGGATTTTGACTCGGCACGCGCGTACTATCGGGCCACAGGCATTCCCACGCGAGCCCTTTCACTGGGCGGAGCGTTGCCTCGGCCATGAAAGAAGAATTTGAAAAACTAGCGATTTCCGGAAAAATTCAGCCTGATGATGTGGAGACACTCATGCAAATGGCAACGGAGGGTTTCTGTATGCACAAAAGCTGGGGCTTTGGGCACATCAAAACAGTTGATGTGGTATTGGGGAAGATGACAGTGGATTTTTCCAGCCGCCCTGAGCATTTGATTGATCTATCTTTTGCCCCCAAAATTCTTACCCCAATCGCCAAAGAGCACATTGAGGCCCGTAAAGCAACCGACATGGATGGGCTTAAGCAGATGGCGGCCCTTCATCATGATGAGGTAATCAAGGTTATTGTCGCCAGTTATGGGAACCTCTCCACCACCGACAAGGTTAAGGAAGTGCTCGTTCCCGCTGTGATTGATGCGGATGATTATAAGAAATGGTGGGAGACGGCCCGTCGGGAAATGAGAAAAGGGGGCCATTTCAAGGTGCCGACAAAGAAAACAGAGGCGATCCGGTATCTGGAGGAAGATGCTCCTCTTCAGGAACGTCTGCTTAATGATTTTAGTTCCGCACGCGGATTAAAAGCTCGGCTCTCTATTGTGGCGGAAATCACAAAGTGTGCCGGGGATATTACAGACAAGACAGAGATGGCTGGAGTCACGCTCGGAAAACTTGATGAAGAGATTCAAAGCCACACTCGAACTCAACCGGCGTTGGCACTGGAATCGGTAATGGCTCGAGATGATCTTGCTCAGGCACTGGGAGCTGAAATAGGAGACAATGCCCCCAGTGAGGCAGAGGTTTGGGAGACTGAAGTAAAACTGTCAGAAGTGGTTCCTGTTATGCCGGCGGCGCGACAGCATCGAGCGCTCCAGACCTACCAAGCGATCAATGAAAGGTGGCCACAGGCATTCCTCGGACTGATAACACAAGTTCCGGCACGTGTGGTTGGCGAATGCGCAGAATTACTGGGAGAAGCCGGGCACAAAGATGAACTTATAACCGAAATAAGCCATCTGATTAATCATCATGGAGCCCCAGGAGAGTTGTTGTTGTGGCTCGTTAAGGATAAATCAGGAGATTTTGCTTCCCTCTTAACGCCCGAGCTCTTCGGCGCGATGCTGTCAGCAATTGAGCGGGAAACCAGCGACGAGAAACGGGCATCTAAGCTGCGTGATTTTCTCCTTACCGATCCAAAATTCTTTGACACGATTACTTCAGGGGTTGATATCGAGGTAGTGAAGGATGTTACACGAGCAATTCAAATGTCTACCTGCTTTGAGGGGATGGACAAACGCTCGGTGCTAGGCAAAATAGTTAAAGCGCATCCAGAGATTCAATCATTCATCACCCACGGGGATAAGGACAAAGCGGTTAAGCAATCTGCCGACACCACGTTGATTGTTTCCTGGGCAAGCTTGGAGCGCAAGAAGCAGGAGTTCGAAGAATTGGTGCAGAAAAAAATCCCCGCGAACTCCAAAGAAATTGAAATAGCGCGGGAGTACGGTGATTTACGAGAAAATGCTGAATTCAAGGCAGCCAAGGAGCAGCAAAAAGTACTTATGACCCTGCAAGCAGAGATGGAGGCCGACATTGACCGGGCTAGGGGAATTAACTATAACGAAACCGATACCAGTGCTGCAAATGTGGGCACACGAGTCACCTTAACCAACATGGATACGCAAGAGCGCGAAGAAGTAGCACTGCTTGGGGCATGGGATGGGGATCCGGACAATAATCGTATCAGTTATCTAACCCCGATGGGGCAGGCCATTTTCGGAAGCACAGTAGGTCAAGAAGTAGAACTCCCATTAGGGGATGAAACCCGTCGACTACGCGTGGAATCTATTTCCGCGTACGAGTCCTAATCGTTTTTCAAAGTGCGCACGGTCAAAGTACCGCTGGCAGACCGTTCTTACCCGATTCGCATCGGGGCAGGGTTGCTCGCGGAGATTGGCGAACAGTGCGGTCGCCTGCGGCTAGGCAGGAGGTGTGCGGTGATATCGGATTCCAACGTCGCCAAGCGCTATCGAAAGAAAGCCCTCGATTCTTTAAAAGGACAAGGATTTGACCCAATATTTATATCCCTGCCTGCGGGAGAGAAATCTAAGACACTGAAAAACGTGCAGGCCTGTTACAGCCAGCTGGCCAAGCATCGATTGGAGCGCAGCTCCTTCATTGTTGCCCTGGGAGGGGGTGTAGTAGGTGATTTGGGAGGCCTGTGTGCGGCAACGTATCTAAGAGGGATAGACTTTGTTCAAGTGCCAACCACATTGCTGGCACAAGTGGACAGCTCGGTTGGGGGTAAAGTGGGAGTAAACCTGCCATCTGGGAAAAATCTGGTGGGAGCTTTCTACCAGCCGAAATTAGTTCTTTGTGATTTGGATGCTTTGAAAACCTTACCGTCGCGGGAATTTTGTGCCGGCCTGGCAGAGGTAATAAAGTATGGGATTATTTATGACGTTCAATTCTTCGAGCGGCTGGAGCGAGATTTGCCCAACATTCTACGGCAAGATCCGAAGGGCATGACTGAGGTGGTAGCTCGGTGCTGCCAGATTAAGGCTGAAGTGGTAGGGCACGATGAAAAGGAAGCGGGATTGCGGGCAATCCTTAATTTCGGTCACACAATTGGCCATGGGCTGGAGGCGATTTCGAAGTACGGCAGATATTTGCACGGGGAGGCCATCAGTATTGGCCAGATGACAGCCGCAAAAATTTCCCACGCAGTCAGCGGATTACCTGCCACACAGGTTACACGCATGAAGGCACTTTTCACTCAGGCAGGCTTGCCGACGGAAGTTAAATTGACCACAGCACAAACGCGGAACCTGCTTGCCGCCATGAGGCTAGACAAGAAGGTGAGCGACGGGGAAATCCAATTTGTTCTCGCAAACAAAATTGGGAAGGTGGTGATCGGGCAAAAGGTGTCTGAGAAGGTTATCAGAAAAGCACTTCTAGATTGATGGCCGTTAGTGAAACAATTGTTCGTGAGTTTTTTGAGCTGCACGGGTTTTTTGTGCGTCAAAATCGCAAGCACATTGCGCCCAAACGCGAAGATGATGAGGTTGATTTTTACGTGCACAACCCCAGCGGCCCAACAGACGGGGAGGAAGTCCCTTTTGTTTTGGAAGCAGCCACAGACTTGGCCCATCTCACGCGAGCGGTGGTGGTGGTAAAAGCGTGGCATACAGAAGTGTTTACCCAGGCAGTGCTGGCGCATGCACCAGAAATATTTCGCTTCGCAGGCCCGGAAACCTTTGCCCGAGCCACAGAAGCCTTTGGAGGGCCTGGGCCGTTGACCAAGATATTGGTTGTTCCCGCACTCCCAGCCAGTGGAGAGGCCCGCCAGCAAAGCGTCGATCTCCTTGAGTCAAAAGGCATTGATGCGGTTATTCCTTTTCGCACGATGCTATCAGACCTCATAGAGCACATTGAAGTAAATCGTAATTACCAGAAGAGTGATCTGCTGCAAGTGATTCGTATTCTAAAGAATTATGACCTCTTTGCTCCACCCCAGCTTGAACTGTTTGACTCTCCTAACCTTAAACGTAAACCTAAGGGCTGATTGAGATGCTCCTCGTTGTCGACAACTACGACTCTTTTACGTTTAATCTAGTCCAGTATCTTGGAGAGGAAAATGTGGAGATGCAGGTCCGTCGCAACGACGAGATTACATTAGACCAACTTGAGGGCTTGGCTCCGGATCGCATCCTCATTTCTCCTGGGCCCTGTACGCCGCGCGAGGCAGGACTCTCCAACGAAATCATTCAAAACTTCGGTCATAAAGTGCCTACCCTCGGCGTGTGCTTAGGACATCAGTGTATCGCGCATTCTTTTGGGGCAGAAGTGGTGGTCAATGAAGAGATAATGCACGGAAAAACCTCGCCTATCTCCCACAACGGGGAGGGATTGTTTGAGGGGATTCCCAGTCCGTTTACCGCCACGCGATATCACTCGCTGGTAGTAAAACGCGACACGGTTCCGGAATGTTTAGCGATAACGGCTGAAACAGAAGCTGGCGAGATCATGGGTCTTCGCCACAAGGAGCTCCCTATCTGGGGGGTTCAGTTTCACCCAGAAAGCATACTCACCGAACACGGTAGGCGCCTGTTGCAAAACTTTTTGAAGCAGAAATAAAAGAACAGGTTTATTGACGCGCCTGTTTAATGATTTCGTTGATTTCTACGGGTTTGCCTTCCCGACGTTTGCTTTCATCCGCCGCCGCCATAAAGGCTAAAAGCTCAATGGTTTCCTGCGGGGCTACTGGCACCTTGCCGGATTGGAACATTTTTATTACTTCGACCACCAGTGGAGTGTAGCCGTCATACCCTCCTACGGGGCCCTCGCCCTTTGTGCCTTTGGCAGACCCTCCGTACCCTTTTCCTTCACGAAAAATGCCTGTGCGGCCGCCTTTCCATTTGCCGATCACCTCAATCTTGCCTTCAGCAGTAGACCGGCGCTCTACGGTTTCACAGCCGGGCCCCATCACAGTGAAGAGCGATTCACAGCCGTGAACTCCATACCAGAAAAGGTCTGGATGATGCACTTCGAGCGAAGCAGGGCTGAAGGTTTCAGCATAAGTTATTTTGCCCAGAGCTCCATTGCGAGCGGCTTGTGTGGCCTTGCCATAACGCAGGGAGGAGGAACTGAACAAAGGCACGCCCTTTCTTCTGGCATAGTCAAAGATAAATATGGCGTCGGCCAATGAGCCAGCCATGGGTTTGTCGATAAACACGGGAAGGCCTGCGTCGATTACCGGAATGGACTGTCTTAGGTGAGGTCTTCCATCGACACTCTCGATCATCACTGCGTCCACGTTTTTGCATAATTCAGCGATAGAGGGGTAAAGCTTAAGCCCATAGTCTTCTGAGAGGGTTTTGGTGAACTTCTCAACACGGCCGGCACTGGAAGGGACATCAAGGCTGCCTCCCTTGAAGGCAGCTACGACCTTGGCGCTGGCCAGGGGCCCCGTTGCCTTCGGGTCGTTAATGACCTTTGTAAAGGCGATTACATGTGAGGTGTCCAAGCCAATAAGGCCGATGCGGATTTCTTTGGCGGCGGCAAGAGCTACAAAGGCAAACGAAAGCAGGGGCACAAAAAGGCTTTTCATGCGGCAAGCCTAGCGGCGCAAGGAGGTTTGTAAACGGGAAAGACAGAAAGCTTAAGCCTCGGTGGTCACCTCTGTAAAATCAAGGCCGTGCCGCTTGCAGTAGTCACTGAGAGCCCGTTCGTTTTCAATAAAAACAGTTCTGACAACAGCCGACTCATCCGCGAAGCCGATATCAGCCACGTGGTCAGGGATCAGGTGTGTTTGTTTATGCGCATAAGCCAGAGCAAAGCAGGCTTCAGCAATTACGAAATAGGGAATCTCCTGATCGGCACCTTCGGCGTAATCTTCAATGATATCCGCCAACAGTTCCAGCTGATCCACAAGGTGCGGAAATTTAGGGGCGTGAATTTCCGCGAATTCTAACTTTAGCTGCGGCAGTTTATGATGCACTCCTTGCAAAATGGATGGAGAGACCTTCGCGGCGTTGTGGTGGACGAAATCTGCGATCTCGGACATGAGTCAGAGACTAACAGGCTGCAGTCAAGAAGCAAGCTTCAGAGGGGCAGGGGGCTAAACGGTTTCCATGTCCATCTTTGGGAGTGCGTTCAGAAAATGTTCTCCATAGCGTTTTGTCAGCACACGGTTATCCAATACAGCAACAATTCCACTGTCTCCCTTGGTTCGGATAAGGCGTCCGACGCCCTGCCGGAATTTCAGAATGGCCTCAGGAAGATTGAATTCCATAAAAGCATTGCCGCCCCTAGCTTCGATGGCCTCTACACGAGCTTCAATCAAAGGGTGATCAGGAACGGCAAACGGCAGGCGTGTAAGGATGACATTGCTCAGGGATTCGCCCGGTACATCGACCCCCTGCCAGAAGCTGTCTAGCCCAAAAAGAACGGAGTCTGTGTCGCGCTTAAATTCTTCCAACATCGCGGCACGAGGCATGCCGGAGCCTTGCACGAACGCGCAAATATCCAGATCGTCGAACACAGGCTCCATGGCCTCGGCTACCTCACGCATTAATTTACCGTTGGTGAAGAGGACAAACGCTTTGCCTTGGGTTTTTCGAATGAAATGTTCAATCCAATGCTTGAGAGCCTTCCCGTATTCATCATCACGGGGATCGGGCATCCGGCTGGCGATGTAGAGTTTTGCTTGTTGCTGGTAATTAAAAGGAGAGCCTAGTTGCGCGCGCCTGGCGGTTTCTGCTCCAACTTGTTTCATGAAATATTCCAAACCAGGGCAGAGAGCTTTTTGCTCAGGAGGCAGCGCGTTTCGTTCTGGGTCGGCGATTGCCAAGGTGGCGCTAGTGCATATAACAGAAACTCCCCGGCCAAATAATTGCCGTCGTAAAAACTCGGCGGTGTTAATCGGAGCCGCATTGAGAGCGAGGCTTTGCCTTTGGCGTCCAGTGCGCTCCACCCAGTAAACATGATGCTCTTCCGATTGACTGATAAAGATCGCGATCGCCTCCCGAATGTCGCCAAGGCGGCGGTTGCATTCGGTCAATTCAGCCGAGGCTTCTTCATCTTCGCTGGATTCAATTAAGGCTCCTATTGATTCGCGCACTCGCTGCAAGGGTAGGGATACATTGTCCTCAATTAAATCTGCCTCTCGAATTCTCAACTCGTTCCAGTCACGTTGATTCCGGGGGGATTTTTCGTGTGAATCATCGCAAGCCCTCTCCACCCGCTCAAAGAGTTTTTCTGTCTGGTCAATGGCGTCAGCCACCTGCTGGACCATGCCTCCTTTACGCAAGGTGGATAGAATCCCCTTTTCGGTGTGAGGGTTCCACAACCGCTGAAGGTTGAACCGGATTTGCCCACTGGAAACGTTAAGACCGATATGGCGAGAGGCAACACGGCTTAAGTGCTGTGCTTCATCGAAAATGGCAAAATCATTTTTAAACATTAGCCCCTCCTCGGGCGGTTCATCCTCTTCGTCGAATTCAGTGATCCCCAGACAGAGGTTAGAAAAAAAGAGGGCATGATTTAGAATCAACACGTCAGCCCCGATAAATCGTCGTCTGGCTTTTTGAAAGAAACATTCCCCGTGTAAAGAAGCCGTCTCGCTGCCGCGCCCACAAAATTTAGGCGAACAGACCCCCCGCTCAGAGCAGACGGACTCCCATACCTTGGGGTCTGGCTCAATATCGAAGTCTGACAAACTACCACCCTCGGTTTCTTTTGCCCACTGCTCTACGCGTTTGAGTTCTGCGATTTCTGGTGTCGTGAAAAGCCCATCAGCCCGTTGCAGTGCCCGCGCTAGGCGACGAGTACAGAGATAATTCCCACGGCCCTTGAGCAACGTGTAGGAAAATTCAGCGGGAAGGATGCGCTGTAGCATCGGCAAATCTTTTTCGGCCAACTGCTCTTGCAGATTGATAGTGTGGGTGGAAATAATGGCTTTGCGCCCGTAACGATGCCCAAATAAAATCGCAGGGATGAGGTAAGCGAGGCTCTTCCCCACACCTGTTCCGGCTTCCACCACACAATTTTTGCCGGCCTCCAAGGCCCGGATCACCCCCATGGCCATGGATTGTTGCGGGGACCGATATTCGAAGTTGTTAGCCTTGGAGAGGAGACCTTCGGGGCCAAAGATATCCTTCACCTGCGTTTCCAGATCGGAATCTGCCTCAATGGCAGCAGGTTCGTAGTTCGGGCTCAGGATCATTGTGCGCTGGAGGTTCGCTCCACCACTTCTTGCCGGGTTCGGGTTTTAACGATGTGGTTTGCCGGCAAAACACCTCGCCAGCTGGTATTGGGGTACATCACGCTGTCTCGGCCGATAATACTGCCAGGGTTGAGCACGCTGTTGCAGCCTAATTCTGCTCGGTCGCCGATCAAGGCCCCAAATTTACGGAGACCCGTATCTAGGCCTTCCACCATCACGTTCCCCGGGAACGATTTAAGATTCGAAAGGATAACGCCTGCGCTCAAATGAGCATGATGCCCGAGTATGGAGTCCCCTATATAATTAAAATGCGGCACTTGGCAGTCATTGAAAAGAAGGCTGTTCTTCAGTTCACTCGAGTTCCCGATCACACAGCCATCGCCGATAATTACATTTGCACGCACATAAGCCCCATGCCGGATTTGGCAGTTGCGCCCAATTATTGCCGGGCCCTCGACGCAAGCGCCTGCTTCCACGAGGGTGCCTTCCCCTAAAAAAACACAGTCACCGATGACTGCCAGAGGGGAGACAGAGGCACTACAAGATGGCTCCAAGATCGACTCAAGGTAGTCTTTGAGGCGGGGCAAGACCTGCCATGCGTGTGTGGCTCCTTCAAAAATCGCCACGTGCTCAGTCTGGCGAAAGTCAAAAAGTTCCTGAGCTGAGAACATGGATTGGAGAGTAGGCGAAGCTTTGCGACTCGAAAATGTTTTTTCGTTCACAAGCTCAGCATTGAAAAAAAATGGATATTACGATAGCCTGCGACTAGTGCGGGCAGGATTTCCAAGCTAGAGGAACTCGCTCTCAAGGAGGAAAGTTAACTTTGGATTATCACAACCGAGCAGGGCGTGACTTGAACAACGGTATTCCCATTATGGGCCATAGTGCATTGGGCATACTGGTATTGGCACTACATATATCGGCAGGATGTAAGTCAGCGACAGGCCATTCGGTCAACGCAGTGGGACGATTTGCCGTGGGAACCCTGACTTCTGGAGGGAATCCCGTTGCAGGGGCACAAAACGCGGTGATCGGGACAGCTATTGATGTCGCCCGCGATCCAAAGGGTGAACAGATTGAAGATAGCCGGCCAAAAATTGTGACAGTTTATTCCGAGCGAAGGGGGGTGCAGAAAGTGATTCCCTGGAAAAAAGGAATTACTGTCTACTCGGCTCGCCGGGCCGCACAGCTTACCGGACCCGTAGGGAGATGTGAGATTGAACGAGGAGATGAAACTCTAGCAGGCAGTTTTAAAACCGTTCTCGAGCGCGGGGATGTACTGCGGTTTCAGCGCTGATGAAACAGCTCTGGACAATATTTTTGTGTGTGCTGTGCGGATGTACTTCGGCGGCCAAAAAAACCATACAAGCGACAGGGGCAGTGGCGGAGACCACGCTTAAAGTTGGAGGCAAAGTCACCAAGAGAGCTGTGGTCTCGACGATTGATATTGCCGGAGCGGCTTTTAAGAAAGGGGTGGTGACAGTAGTTGATAGTGCTAAAGGAGTCAGTCGCAAGGTTCCTTGGGAGGAAGGATTACGCGTATCCAAAATACAAGCCAACAGAGGGCCGGTGGAAATCGTGCGTGGGGCACAAAAAATCAAAGGGACAGCGGATACAGTTTTGCGTGCCGGCGATGTGGTTCAACTGCAATAGAGGAAAGCTCTTGCCCAAAAGGAACTAAAGCAGGCTTTGAGGCAAGGAAGTAGCCCACGAATAAGGGCCAATTACTCGTACTTCCACTTCATTATCCACGGGTCCTGAGTAGAGCTCTGAAATTTTTTCAGCTTGGCTTTGTATTCCTCAAGAATCGGGGCGTATTTTTTATCTGACGCCAGATTCACCGCTTCATTTGGGTCAGCACTGATATCAAATAGCTCGAATTGAGAGCGGTGGATGTATTCCCGGACAGTTTTTTTTCCGTAGGGAGCGCTTAGGCCTTTTTTCCATTGTGCCTGCCAGCTAGGAGCAGCCCAAAGGTCGCTTGCGAAGGGATAAGGTAGCGGATGGGCGATGTTCCAGATGAGTTTGTACTTGCGGTCTCGCACTACGCGCATGGGGTAATACATCTGGATTTCATGGAAAGTGTGACTCGCGCCGATTTGATCCCAGCCTTCGGGATTTTTCTCAGCCAGGATTGGAAGAAAAGAACGCCCGTGAAATGTGTACGGGCCTTTTTTGAGAGAGGCTAACTCAGGCTTGGCGGCGCGGTTCTTGGGGTCGTAACCGCCGGCAAAATCCAGCAGTGTGGGCACGATGTCCACAAAGCTGATCATGGCGTTGTTGGTGTTGCCTCGTTCCTTTTGGTAAGGGTTACGCACGACAAACGGGACGCGCAAGCCGCCCTCATAAACGGTTGTTTTACCGCCGGCAAAGGCCATGCCGTGATCGCTGGTGAAGAGGAGCAGGGTGTTCTCCCACTTGCCGGTCTTCTTGAGTATTTCTATCAGTCGCCCAAGACCTTGATCCACTCTTGAGGTGCTTTGATAATATTGCGCTAGTTCGGCACGTGTCTCTGGAGTGTCTGGAAGGAAGGGCGGAACGGTTACCTTGGCAACGTCGTAAAAGATTTCCTTCACTCCAGGGTAGGCGCCCTTATTGGGTTTATTGCCAAAACGGTCTGGTTGATGCGGCAGCTCGGTCGCGCGACCTCCGCCGCGGTGAGGATCGCTGGTGGCATAATAGAGAAAGAAAGGCTTCTCCGAATCGGCCTTAATGAAGGATTCGCAGTTGTTGGCCATCTCTACTGTGCTGCGGCTGTTGCCCTTGATTTTCTCCTCAAAAAAATAAACTTCTTCGGGTCCATTGTGATGTTTGCCTACTCGTGCGGTGCGGTACCCGGCATTAGCCAGCATCACAGGCAGGGTTTTCACCCATGGAAAGCTGCTGAATTTATGATAACTGTGCAGGTGGCCATAGTGTCCGTTACGATGATTGTGTAGGCCTGTGAGGATTACCGAACGGCTTGCACTACAACTGGCGGTGGTGGCAAAGGCATGCCTGAACAGCGCGCCATCGGAGGCCAGTCGATCAATATTGGGGGTTACGGCCGTCATATCGCCATAACAGCCCAGTGTGGGGCTCAGGTCATCAGCAATGACGATGACAATGTTCTTTTCTGCGGCCGGGAGGCCTAGCGGTCCCAGAATGGTGAACGCCAACCAAAATCGTTTCCAAAAATATGACAAAAGAGAACTATATTGTGAGGGTCCTGACAATGCTTGGCCCCAAAGATGCCCTCAATAGCGGATCGATGCAATGAAATCTCAAAATATGGGTACGGAGGCCAACGGTGTCATTTCTTTAAAAACGTCAATAAATCAGCAAGCTCCTGCTTTGTCATGGCTTTTTCGAGTAGATCGGGCATGAGCGACTGGGGGTGCGCGCGCAGAGCCTTAATGTTCTTGCGGGCGATGTTTTTGGAGAGTCCAAGGGGAAGATTGAGGGAAATTTGCGCGGAAGTTTCAGCGGACAGGAGACCTGCAAAGGTCTGTCCGTCCCTGGTGTCCACTTCGTAAAGGGTGTATTGCGGATAGACTTCCTGATTCGGTACGATGATGTGCAGCAGTAATGCTTCGGCTGGCTGGTTGCGAAGCCCTGTGAGGTCCGGTCCCACTGCGTGCCCTTGCCCGTTGTGGGTGTGGCAGGTGGCACAGGTGCGCGTAAAAACCTTCTGTCCATTGGCGGAAACGCCCTTCATTTTTAAGACTACCTTCGAAGATTCATACGCCTTCAAGCGATCGCTCCCGGCGGACAGGGCGAAAAGTTTCTTGGCACGGTCACCGATGGCTTTGTTGCGTTCCAAGGCGCGACGGCGGGCGGGTGTCAGCGCATGCACGGGGATGATTGCCTTTTCGAGTGCTTGAACTAGAGGTTCGTGGAACGATGCGCGACTGGTGGCCATCCCCAGCACGGCTTCGCGCACCTCAGGCGTGAATCCGTTCCAGCGCATTGGCTGCATCAGTGCTTGTGTTGCAATCAGGCTGCCCAACTGGCGTAAGGCTCCCACGGCAGTTATCTGGGTTTCAGTTGATTGGGAGGGGTCGAGAAGGTCGAGGAGAGTGCTCCCGTCTATTGCGTAAGTGGAATACCCAAGTAATTCAATGGCTCGCTTTCGTTCATCTCCTGATGTGTCATTGGCGCGTGCCGATTTCCGGGCAGCAACGAAGACCAAGTTGATGTTGGCCAACGCCTCCGGATGGCTCTTGGGCAGCACAAGGATATTAGCTTTCTCAGGTCCGCTGAAATTGCGTCCGTGAACTCCATCGGCCAGGCCGGTTAGTAGTGCGATCTGGCTGGCGATAGGCCACGGCGCATTTGCCCCAAAATGTTGCTGGAGGAGACTTAGGAGCTCCTGCAGCGGCCGCCCTTTTCCAATAATGCGTCCGAGTGATTTTAGTGTATCGCCATGAGCGCGCTGGGGATTGGCGGCTAGGTGATTCAATAGACCTGAGGCCGCATTCTCTGCAGCACTGAATACAGCGGCGCGCAGCCACCGATCATGGCCGGTGGCCGCCAGGACGCTTGCCAAGCCGGCCGGCTTGTCTTCGTGATTTTGGCCGGCTAGTTGAAGGGTTGCCAGAAATCGTGTGGTTGCATTCTTCGAGCGCGCTTGTTTGAGCAACGCCTTCACCGGCGTCTTGGGAAACTGCCCCTGGCGGATAGCGAGGTTTTGGCGGGCGGCGGATTGTTGTGCGGTGGTGGGCTTGGGCGGAGCGGGAGTATTTAATTTAATGCGCCAGATGCGGCCGTGTTCAGTGCCGGCCTTGAAGGGGAGCTTAGCACGAACATCTTCAGGCAGGTAACGGGGATGGTCGATGTATTGGCGGACCATGTCGCAAATGTACAGTGCTCCATCAGGGCCCACGGTGGCGTGCACAGGGCGGAACCATTGATCGGGCGTGGCGAGGAAATCCTTGCCGGGCGTGGGGTGTGCGGAGGTGAAGGTGGCGCCTGCAGGCGTGAGCACCTGCCGTTGCACAAGGTTTTGTGCGGGCTCACAAATAAATGCGTCGCTGCCGCGAATGACAATGCCGCTGGCACTGGTATAGGTGCCGGCGTGCTGCTGGCTAAGCAGTCTGGCATGGTAGCTGGCCGCGGTGGTGTCTGGGCTTAAGGGATACACCTTGGCAGCGATTGGCACGACGTTTTCGACAGTGTCGGTAAAGGGGTAATGCGGATTGCCTCCCAGCAGCCCGGGGGCAACAACCACGTGCATCAGCGGATTGCGATTGCTGGACACGAAGCGGTTGCCGGCGGCATCAAAGCATTGGCCAAACTGCCCCACGCCAGCCAACGGTTCGTAGACAAAGGTCTCCGGATGAAACCGGCCATCCTTCCGCTTGGAAACGACCGGCTTGCGGTCCGGGTGCAATGGGCTGGTGACATTGGCATCGGTGAGTCCACTGGTTACGTACACCCAGCCATCAGGACCCAGAGTGGGGCTGGCTACACGGAGCTGTTCACTGCTGCTTTTGGTGCCAAAGCCGGTGAGCACGACTTGCCGCACATCTGCTCGCCCATCCCCGCTGGTGTCCTTGAGATACCAAATATCGGGCGCGCACGTTACGAACGCGCCGCCTTTCCACGGCAGGATGCCATTGGGGAAAGTGAACCCATTGGCAAAGGTTGTGCGTTTCTCAAAGAGCCCGTCACCATCCCCGTCCTCCAACAGCGCGATGGCCCCAAGTTTCGGCATCTTCTTGTTCTCACCTGACAGGAACGGATATCCCTGACTCTCCACCACCAGCATCCGCCCTTCGCTGTCAAAACACATTGCCACCGGGTCGCGCAATTGTGGCTCAGAGGCAGCCAACTCTATTCGAATGCCTTTCTCATGTTGAAAGGACTTCAGTGCTTGAGCGGGAGAAAGAGGCTTATCTCCTCCCAGAAGGACGAAAGGAAGCAGATAGGGGAGCACAAGGGTCTTCATGGTATAATTATTTAAGCAGTTCCTTTAAGGCGGGCATCAATACACTTTCAACTTCCGGACCCACGCGACTCACCCTGCCGGTTTCGTATCCCCCTTGAGTGTAGGAAATGGCATCGCCAATATATCCAGGGGCATAGTCGCCGTAGGCGGTCATGGCGACAAAATCGGAGGGGCGCATTTTTTGTGCAGCCAGCTGGTATTCCACAAAAAGTTCTCCGGGCATATGTAAAATTGATTCTTTGCCCAACCGCAGGCAGGTGAGGTCAATGGGGTCTTTGGCTTTCACGCGGCGTGCCCACGCAATATTGCGGGCGGCACGAATACGGCTGGAGGTTCCTGCCCGTGGGTCTTTCAGGACCGTTTCCATTTTTGAAAGGTCCTGATACATGTCACGCAGCGGCATCACGACTGGCTTCACGCGCCATTGGATGTCCTTTGCCTGCAGTGGAGTCTTGCGGGTTGCTTTCCAGGCAGTTTTCATACCGGCCGCGAGCCGACCCGCAAGGATGGCCCGATTTTTAGGAGAGCCATCATTGTATTTCCCTGCCGCGACATTGGCCCCTGCTCCGGCAAAGTGTATGTGGACTGCCCCGGGAACCGCCTTAGCGCGCATCTGTCGCGCAATGCCGACGGTGTCAGGGTTAACGCCGCCTTGACCATAATAGCTTTGGGGATGGGTGGCGTAATAACTGAGGACGGCCAAGGGTTTATCCTGATTCCAGAAACTCACCAGGCGTACATGGGGATCAATCACTCCCTCGGGCAATGCACGAATCTCTGGATTGCGGCATTGACTAAACCTGACATGCAAAACCTTTCCGTCGGGGCCCAGAAGACGTCTGTTTGAGGCAAACTTTTCAACCTTGGCTTTTCCGAAACCCGCATGGGTTACTGGCTGCAGATGGGACATTGCTTTTTTCAGGGCCTCTGCGGTTGAGGCAATTACTTTTCGGCTGTGCTTGGTGTTGGAAAAAAGTTCATCAAGACCATAGTCTGCCAGAAGCCTGACGGTGGTAAAATCACAACCAGGAGCGTCGTGCTGGTGAAGGGTGTGGATTGCCACACGATCGGGAGAGGTGCCTGCTGCATTTGCCAACGCCGCCCGCCACGCCTTGTTGCTGTCATTGCCGATTCCGGTCCAGTCGACTGCACACAAGACAATGGGATCCTGTTTTGGCGCGACCAGCACCAGCCCAATGACGCTGAGCGGCTGAACGATTTCCGAAGCCGGCTTTACGCCGCCGTTACATAGGGCACTGCCCAGGGGAGGGGTGGCATCTGCCCGGAAAGTTGTCATGCGAGCAGGTTCATCGGCTTGAATGACCAATGGGCAAACCAGAAGGCCCCAAAATAAGCGTTTCATGCGTCCTGCAAGCATAGAGACCTTCTGAGTGCTGGCAAGCCGCGGAATGGGTAAAGGGCTTGTTAGCGTGAGTCTATTTAGCCATGCTCCTGCCTCCTTATTCATGCAGGCATTAGTTAAAAAGGAGGACGGACCGGGTCTCTGGCTCGAAGACGCACCTCAGCCAGAGGCAGGCCCCCGAGATGTATTGATAAAAGTGGACCGCACGGGCATCTGCGGCACCGATCTCCATATCTATAAATGGGATAATTGGGCGCGCAATACCGTCCCGGTTCCGCTGGTGGTGGGACATGAGTTTGTCGGGGAGATCGTTGAGGTGGGCAGCGAGGTGAAGGATTTTAGCGTGGGGGAAATTGTCAGTGGAGAAGGGCACGTGGTTTGCGGCCATTGCCGTAACTGCATGGCCGGACGCCGTCATTTATGCAATGATTCCGCGGGCATCGGCGTGACGCGACCCGGAGCCTTTGCCGAATATATTGCATTACCTCAAACCAATGTATGGGCTCATAAGTCCGACATAGACCGGGAAGTTGCCTCTATTTTTGATCCATTTGGGAACGCGACCCATTCAGCCTTAAGCTTTTCTGTTTTGGGAGAGGACGTGCTGGTTACGGGAGCGGGGCCCATCGGTATTATGTCAGCGGCTATTGCTCGGCACGCCGGAGCCCGGCATGTGGTGATTACTGATGTAAATGAATATCGGTTGGAGCTTGCGAAAAAAATGGGGGTTACTCGTGCGGTGAATGTTGGCACCGACTCCTTGGCGGACGTTCAAAAGGAACTGGGTATGGACGAGGGATTTGATGTTGGCCTTGAAATGAGCGGCAACCCTGATGCTTTTAACGACATGCTCACCAACATGTGTCACGGCGGCAAGATCGCCATGCTGGGCATACCTGAAAAAGAAATGGCCATCGATTGGAACAAGGTGGTGTTCAACATGCTAACCATCAAAGGCATCTACGGGAGGGAGATGTATGAAACATGGTACAAAATGACCGTAATGCTCGAGGCAGGGCTGGACCTTGCGCCGGTGATTACACACCGATATAAGTTTTCAGATTTTGAACAAGGATTTGAAACAGCCCTAAGTGGGGAAAGCGGCAAGGTCATACTGGAATGGTAATATGTACGGTAACCTAAAAACGCAACTACAGGCAGAGCTGGAGGAGATCCGAGAGGCAGGACTGTACAAAGAGGAGCGTGTCCTAGAGACGCCGCAGGCGGCAAAAGTGGGCGTCGGACGAGGCGGCTCGGTTCTTAACATGTGTGCCAACAACTACCTTGGCCTTGCCAGCCACCCTGAAGTTGTTGCCGCGGCCCGCGAAGCCTTGGATGAGTGGGGGTACGGGCTGGCCAGCGTGCGTTTTATTTGCGGCACACAAACAATCCATAAGCAACTTGAGGACAAGCTTACGGGATTTCTTGGGACAGAGGACACAATTCTTTATACCTCCTGTTTTGATGCCAACGGCGGACTGTTCGAGACGTTGCTTGGCCCGGAGGATGCGGTGATCTCTGATGAACTAAACCATGCTTCCATCATCGACGGAGTACGGCTCTGTAAGGCCAAGCGATTCCGTTATAGGAATAATGATATGGCGGATCTTGAGGCGCAACTGATTGAAGCCAAAGGATCCCGGCGTGTTTTGGTGGTGACTGATGGCGTATTTTCAATGGACGGCTACCTTGCAAACTTGCCTGCCATTTGTGATCTGGCTGAGGGGCACGGGGCTCTGGTGATGGTGGATGATTCGCATGCGGTTGGCTTCATGGGTTCGCGTGGTCGGGGCACCCACGAACACTACAATGTGATGAGCCGCATTGATATTATTACCGGCACAATGGGTAAAGCACTGGGCGGGGCCAGCGGCGGATATACCAGCGGCCGAGCGGAAATTATCGAGTTTCTCAGGCAGCGGTCCCGTCCCTACCTTTTTTCCAATACCGTTGCCCCGAGCATCGTGGCCGCCTCCATTAAGGCTATCGACCTTTTAACTGCGTCAACAGAGTTACGAGATCGGCTTGAATCCAACACAAAATTTTTCAGGGAGCAAATGGCCGGGAGCGGATTCCACATTTTGGAAGGAGAGCACCCCATTACCCCAATTATGCTTGGGGACGCGGCCTTGGCAGGTCGGTTTGCTGATGCGATGCTTGAGAAAGGAGTTTATGTCATCGGGTTTTCTTATCCCGTAGTTCCACAAGGAAAAGCGCGTATTCGCACGCAGATTTCAGCGGCCCATGCCCGCGAAGATCTGGAGTTTGCTATTGCTAAATTTGGCGAAGTAAAAAACGAGATGGGAATATAAAGAGCCTCTCTGCAGGGGCGGCACCGCCAATGCTTTTGCCCCATCAGATTGAGTTTATCCACTTTCTTTACCGTCATTTTCTGACGAGTTGATGGCTTCTCCGTCATCTGTTTCCCCGTCGGGCATAGAGTCTGAGTCCGACGAAACATCTTCTTCGGGTTCTGCGCTGGCTGATTCTCCATCGGCTCCGTCTTTTGGCATAATACAACCAAGTGCGAACGCGAAGAGCAAGCATGCATAGGTCAAAACTTTTCCCATGCCAGGCTGCACGGTGCCCGAGTATGTGGCGTTAACAAATACGCAAAACCCACAGAGGATAGGATAAATAATATAACCCTTCTTTTTGTTTGCTATAGCCGCAAATAGAGCCAGGGCCGGAACCATAAAGAGAATAGGCGAAGAACCTATTTCCGGAAAACTGGTAGTTGCTAAATCAAAACCGCTGGCGCCATCCATCTTTTCGACCATTTCCATCTGTTCTTTTAAGGAAGCAACCTGCCCTGAATCCTCGGCTAGTTCGCCAAGCATTTCGGTCATGCTCTTCAGCGCTTCTTTCATTTGAGCGACCGAAGAATTAAACTGGAGCCAAGGCAGGAAAAAACAACTAATTATAGCCGCCGCCAGAAATCTCTGAAAATTACTCATAATCCTTTTGCTGCACGGTATAATTATACTAACAAATGCAGCAATATTAATATATTGAAGTTATAGACGATCAAGGGGTCCAGCTAATGCAGAATTGAAATAATCAGCATTAGGTTCACACTTTTTGCATGGACATTAAGGCGTGTGTGATGGCTGGGGTGCTCGCGGCTACATTTTTTTCTAGGGCGTCTGACCTTGGGCGCATCAAGTACAATCATCCGGGGTTAGAGGTGGATTTGGGGGTGGGTTTGTGGGCCTGGCCAATGCCGGTGGACTGGGACAAGGACGGGGATCTGGACCTGCTCATTGACTGCCCATGCAAGCCCTACAACGGAATTTGGTTTTTTGAAAATCCCGGTGGGGGCAAGACGCCGGTTTTCAAGGCCGGCAAGCGTATCCATGCCTCGCGGCGAAACATTCAGGTGAGTTGGGTTGATGGCCAACCTCGCTATCTCGTGCCGGGGGCCGAGGTGTCGGATGATCTTACGCAGACTTCAAAGATTTACTCCAAATCCCGAGTGGAGAAACACCGCAAGATTCGTGCGAACCAATGGAAGTACGTGGACTACGATGGAGACGATGCTCTGGATCTCGTTGTGGCAGTGGGGGTGTGGGACGATTATGGGTGGGACAACGCCTATAACCCGGAGGGCGAATGGACTAATGGCCCGCTACGCGGATTCGTGTACCTGATGCGCAATGAGGGCACATCCGAAAAGCCAAAGTACGCGAAGCCAGCAAAAGTGCAGGCGGCCGGCAAGCCGGTGGATGTTTATGGCCGCCCTTCACCCAACTTTGCCGACTTTGATGGGGACGGAGACTTGGATTTATTGTGCGGTGAATTTGTCGATAGCTTTACTTATTTTGAAAACAAGGGGACCCGAAAGATGCCCAAATACGCAGCGGGCCGCAAACTAACGCACAAAGGCAAAGTGCTGACAATGGACTTGGAAATGATTTTACCCAGTGCAGTGGACTGGGATGGGGACGGTGATATTGATTTGATTGTGGGAGATGAGGATGGTCGAGCGGCTCTGGTTGAGCATACAGGAAAGACAGAAAAAGGGATGCCACAGTTTTTGCCGCCGGTGTACTTCCAGCAGCAGGCCGATGAGGTGAAGTTTGGTGCGTTATCCACGCCCGATGGGTTTGATTGGGATGGAGACGGAGATGAGGACATCATCTGCGGGAATACCGCCGGTTATATTTGCTTCATTGAGAATCTCAGCGGGACGAAGGTGGAACGCCCCAAATGGGCAGCCCCCAAATTACTTCAGGCCGGAGGAAAAACGTTGCGAATTATGGCCGGGCCCAACGGATCCATTCAGGGCCCGTGTGAACGCAAGTGGGGGTATACCACCCAGACGGTGGCCGATTGGGATCATGACGGGCTGCCGGACCTAATCGTAAATTCCATTCTTGGGAGTGTTGTATGGTTCCGTAACATTGGCACCCGAAAGATCCCCAAGCTGGCGGCTGCCCAACCCGTAGAAGTTGAGTGGCAGAGGAAACAGCCCTCGCTCAAGTGGGGATGGATGCGTCCTGAGGGCAATGCTCTCCTTACTCAGTGGCGGACCACGCCCGTGGTGGTGGATTGGAATCAGGATGGCCTCAATGACCTCTTGATGCTCGATCACGAGGGGTATCTCACCCTCTTTCCGCGTTCAAAACGCGGCGCAAGGCGACAGCTTCACGAGCCGCAACGCATTTTCGAAATGGATAATCCTTTTGGCTATGTCCGTTTGAATTCCCGAACGGCTGGCGGCAGTGGCCGAAGAAAATTATGTGTGACCGATTGGGACGGGGATGGGCGTCTGGATGTATTGGCCAATAGTTCCAACGCTGAATTCTGGCAGAATATGGCTGATCGAGAAGGAATGTTTAAGCTGATCAACCGCGGCACACTCTTTAAGCGTAATATTTCCAGCCATACCACCAGTCCTACAGTGGTCGATTGGAACGGAGACAAAGTGCCGGATCTTTTGGTGGGAGCTGAAGATGGGTTTCTCTATTACGGGCGCAACCCGCGTAAGCCCTAGGTGTCGCCGTTGGCTTCCTCTTCTTTTTCGTGCTCCTCGGTTTCGACATCCATCTCGAACAACTGCTTGTAAGCATCGACCCCGGCTTCATCGAGAGAATCTCCACATTTGTGGCAATGCTGGGCATCCAGCCGGTGGCCTTCTGCTCCGCAGTTGGTGCAACTCCGCGTGGTATTGAGGGTATGAGGAGTGGAGTCTTTCACTGACATAAGAGAATGACCGCAAACATAACAACGCCTGGCGTCGAATTTGTGGCCCGATGCGCCGCAATCCTCACATTCACGGTTATCCGGATCCCCGGTTTTTGACCCATCTGCAATCTCAGTGGCCACAATAACACCAATGCACAAGCCAAGAATACTATAGCCCATGATCATAACCAGAGCCGCCAGTCCTTGCCCGAAGGGGGTGATTGGCTTTATATCACCGTAGCCCACGGTGGTGAGGGTGACGATGGCCCAGTAAACGCTCTTGGGGATACTTTCAAACTTGTAGTTGAAAGGCCGGGTGAGGGTCGGGTCATCAGGTGCCATGGTTTTACTGCTCCCATCGGGAAGTCTCAAGGTGAGTGAGGTTTCTTCAATGGCTGTAACCCTTGCCTTTATGCGGGTTCCTTTTTCCCGTTCCAAATCGACCCGTTGCCCCACTATAAGAGCAGGAGCGGCCGGATCATTGATTTTTACCAGCCGCCCTTCAATGGTGTACATGGCCGCGCCGAAGATGGTGACCAAAATTAAAATTGCCGTCAAAAATACGACAATTTTAGCGCGGCTGCGAACGAGGGAACGCCAAATCATTGTGGAGCCTTGAACGTACGAATTCATGCCCAGCACCCGGAAGACCCTCAGGACTCGCAGGAACCGGATCATCAGCATGTATTCAGCCCCCGGAAAGAGAAGAGCCAGATAGGTCGGCAGAATGGCAACCACATCGATGACACCAAAAAAACTCGTGGCGTACATCTTGGGCGACTTCACGCACCAAAGTCGGAGCAGATATTCTACAGTAAAAAAAATGGTAAAGCCCCATTCGGCCTTGTGAAGCAGGTTGCTCTGGGAGGGGGTTATGCTGGGAACGGTGTCCACCACCACAGCAGCGACACTCAGAAGGATGCAGATGATCAGGAAGACATCAAAGGTTTTGCCCGCCGGGGTATCGGCTTCGAAAATGACTTCGTGCACCCGTCTTTGCAGATCTGATTGGCTATTGCCTCCTTCGGACATGTCCGTGCTGGGGATATACTGGAAACTCCGCACAAAAACAATGCGATTTACTTCATCGGCCAATATGGCAGATTAGGGCCGTGCAGATTTTCATCACACGCGGTGAAGACTCCAGCGGTCCCTACACGCTGGAACAGGTGCAGGATTACCTGAGCCAAGGCGTGCTTTTGCCGGATGATTTTGCCTATCACGAGGGGCTTGAAGATTGGATGCCGTTGGAGCAACTCATTTCCAAATCGGTTCCATTGGAGGACCTTCCGCATCCTGCCCAAATGACAGAGGAGTCGATCCCCTCAAAGGCCGAACCCGTTCTTGCTGAAGTGGTTCGGCCCTCGATTCAAGGCAAAGGAAAAAAGAAAATTGTGATTACAATGGCAGCCTGCCTTCTGGTGGTTGGCGTGCTGGGAGGGGCGGCAAATTTTTTCCTTAAGAATTGGAGAAAAATTCTTCCATTTTGATCACAGAGATTTTCTACTCAGATCACCTGTTTCAGCGCAGAGATTATAATCTCAGATCACCTGAAAAAGAGGAAGTCCATCCCGGTGAAGCTGAGGTT
>JASLKQ010000210.1 GCA_030747505.1 Verrucomicrobiota bacterium
AGCAAGCCTGTACCCACTAGAGGCGATTGAGAAAGATGGTGAATTGTGGCTCGAATGTGATTAGATAATTATCACTGGAGACTAATCTGATTCGTTTTCAATTGCAGTAGTGTCACTTTCCTTTGTCGGATCAAGACATCCGAATCGCTTGGCAAAAAGGAAGAATACCGCAGGACCAAACGCCAGTAACATCACCGAGACGCCCGTCACTATTCCCCAAAAGGTATAAAAACCTGCACAACAATATTCACGCTCTCTAACAATTACATGACTAGGAACTGCCACCAAAAGCTCAAGTATACTGCCTCTTATAAGCCACTTTGTTAAGCGATTCATAGCATTCTCTCCCTCACCTTCCTCTCGAAATCTCCAAAAAATCACCGACCAAGTAACCCATAATAATAAAGAAAAAATAATTATATGATAACCCTCACCTGGAACATCCTCACCCTTCGCCAATTCTCCGATAGTAAAAATTCCTGACATTAAAACAACCGCCATTAGCAAAGCGGATGTGATAACCGGGATAATTAACTTGCGACGACTGACATCCTTTCGTTGAGATAAATCTATCGGCACAATTAATAGAAGTGCTTGGCTCAGTACCATTATTCCAATCCAAGCCCAGTACAACCACTCATGATATATAAAAAATATCTGCTTTACCGACGATTCCTCGGGAAACGCAACCATCATTATAGGAACCGTTAGAAGCAGCAAAAATGCTCCATAAAGAAAAACCGTCACAAACGCCCAGCGTTT
>JASLKQ010000211.1 GCA_030747505.1 Verrucomicrobiota bacterium
GGGGACGATGTTACGCAGCTTGACCCGCTTCTCGTTTTTAACGAGGAATGTCGGGTAGTAAAGATGAGCTTGGTGCTGGTCGAGGTAGCCGTAAAAAAAATCGAACCCCTGTCGGGTCGGCAATCCAGTCGTTCCTTCGTGGCCAAGCCCCCATTTGCCGATCTGTCCGGTCGCGTAATCGGCGCGCTTGAGCACCTCCGCGACGGTCACGTCCTGTGGGCGAAGGTTGTCCTTGCCGTTTCCTCTGATGTAGCAATGACCGGTGTGCAGGCCGGTCATCAGGACGCATCGCGATGGGGCGCACACGGTCGAGCCGGCATAAAAGTCGGTGAACCGCATGCCGTGCTTGGCCAAGCGGTCGATGTGCGGCGTTTGGATGAGTTTTTGTCCGTAGCAACCCAGATCGCCATAACCAAGGTCATCCGCCATGATGTAAACGATATTGGGCTGCGACCGTTCCGTTCCCGGGATTTCGGGCGACGCGGAGGCCGGAAGCACGTTCAGAAGAAACGCACACAGTGCAAGGAGATGGAATCTATTCGTCATGTGAATGCCTTTCGGTTAGCTGCAGGTAGTAGCCCTACTTGCTACTGAGTGCAGAATGGTTGTTACTGGTTTCTTAATGGTTCTTATTTATTGCTCCGGAACGTTTATCAGTGCCACCGTGACGTCAAGCCCCGGGTTTGGCGCAAGGGAAGGCAGTCGACTACTTCTTGTTTCTACTGGGTTTCTGCATCTTGACTCGGG
>JASLKQ010000212.1 GCA_030747505.1 Verrucomicrobiota bacterium
TGCTATTGATGCAGTAAAATCTCATGGAGCCGGAAGTGGAAGTGTTAGACCTATTGCTGGAAATATGGATATTCACAATGAACTTGAAGAAACCATTGCGAGATTTAAGAATCGTGAAGCTGCATTGTATTACCAAACTGGTTTTGCTGTAAATTCAGGATTAATTCCTCAATTAGCAGGTAAAAATGATGCAATAATTTCTGATCAACTCAATCATGGTTCAATTATAGATGGAGTAAGATTATCTGGTGTCAAGAAAGAAAATCGAACAATTTATGCTCATAATGATATGGGAGAATTAGAAGATAGATTGAAGGAAGCTACTAAGAAATGTGAAAAAACTTTGGTGATAAGTGATGGTGTCTTCTCAATGGATGGAGATATTGCTCCTTTGGATCAAATAACAAAATTGGCTAGAGAATATGGTGCAATGACATACATTGATGACTGTCATGGTGAAGGAGTTCTTGCCGGTGGAAGAGGAATTGGAGCTCATTTTGGAGTTGAAGATGAAGTTGATATGGAATCGGGATCCTTTTCCAAAGCATTTGGAGTAGTCGGTGGTCTTGTTGCTGGTGAGAAACACATGGTTGATTATGCTTTCAATAAATCAAGAACAATGTTACTTTCTGGTTCGGCACCACCTGCAACTATTGCTGCTTGTAATGCCTCAATTAAAGTATTGGAATCTGAACCTGAGCATGTTGAGAAATTGTGGTCAAATACAGAATATTTCAGAAAA
>JASLKQ010000213.1 GCA_030747505.1 Verrucomicrobiota bacterium
GTTTTTCAACGGATCGCTGTTGGTTTCAGTAGACGCACACCCGGTTCCAAACAGGGCAACAGCAATTACAGCAATAAATAGTGTGAGTTTAGTTTTCATAGCAATAAATCCGGTTGGTATTGGGTTACGGCCAATTTATAGGTACAACACCCAGCCGACGCAAGACAGTAAGTGATTCAGACTCGCCATTCGGGTTCGGGGCGGTAGCGTGGGGGCATGGCAAAGGATAAAGATGGCCGGCCGATCCTTACAGCTTCTGATTGGAAAACTGGCGAGGACCGCAAAAAAGAATCTCCCGCAGTAACAATATGGGGGGCAATTTGGCGAGCCTTACTGCCATTGGGTTTGATAGCGATAGTAGGGTTGATCTATAGGATACAAACCCAAGAAGAGGGAGAGAGCAGGTCTTTTACCGAAGGGGTTCAAATTTTCGGTCCCATATTGGGAATTATTGGGCTGCCTTTGTTCGGTTTGCTTGTATACGCCATTTATTTTGATGGACAATGCCCCAATTGCAAACGCCGCAAGGCAATAGAAAAGACAGATGCAACTAGAAGTACGGGTGGATTTTGGTCCGACACCGATGAGGAAAAGTACAAATGCAAGTATTGTGGTGTTGGCATATGGGTGAAGGTTGATAGAGACACAGGAGGCGGTGGTTGTGGCGGTTAGCCCCCTTTTTAAATCACCCCGCAAAAAAGAGGGGGTGTATATACAAGCAGCCCTCG
>JASLKQ010000214.1 GCA_030747505.1 Verrucomicrobiota bacterium
CCTTAGACGGCACCAAAATCACCGACGAGGGTCTCAAGGAGTTGGCCAAGTTGCAGAACCTCGAATGGCTTGGGTTGCACGACACAAAAGCCACCGATGAGGGCGTTTCTGAATTAAAGAAGGCGTTGCCGAATTGCAGTATAAATACTGACCCCTAATCCTCCCCGTCCCTGAGGGCAGTTAATGAATGCCCCCTTGCCCTGACATGGGCCAATCGTTAGCCTCCCCGAACATGAAACAACTCCTCTTGATATGTGCGGTGGTGGCGGTGGGGTGTGGGGCGGCAGAGGAGAAAGCTGCTAAAGCCAAGGCAGAAGCCGCTAAAGCCAAAGCGGCCGCAGAAGCACGTTGGATTCAAGAGAACCTGAATAAGGACGCGAAAAAGCCGATAGCAAAGCCAGCTTCCGCAGAGGCCAAAGCAGCAGCATGGGTCTCTGACCCAAACGATCCCAATAACGTCACGATTGAGGCAGCGATTCGCACAGAACTTAAGTACATTGGTGAATCTCCTACAGGCGAACTCACTCAATCGGATTTGAAGAAGGTGACTGAGCTGGAACTCGATCGCAAACAACTGACCTCTGTGAAGGGGCTGGAGAAGCTTACGCAATTAGAGTCTCTGCATCTCCCCCACAATAAACTAACCAATGTGAAGGGACTGGAGAATCTCACGCAGTTAAAGGAGTTGCCTCTCGATGACAATCAACTGACCTCT
>JASLKQ010000215.1 GCA_030747505.1 Verrucomicrobiota bacterium
GGCCAATCGTTAGCCTCAATGGCATGAAACAGCTCCTCTTGATATGTGCGGTGGTGATGGGCCAATCCGTGTTGGCAGCGGATAAGAAGCCTCTAACCAAGGAGGAACAGGCGAAGGTCGTTGAGGCAGCGATTCGGATAAAACTCAAGAAACCCACAGGCGAACTCAGCAAGGCGGATTTGGAAAAAGTCGACTGGCTTTACTTGGACAACACAAAAATCACCGACGCGGGCCTCAAGGAGATGGCCAAGCTGCAGCAGCTCCAGAAGCTTTCCTTGGGCGCCACCAAAATCACCGACGTGGGCCTCAAGGATTTGGCCAAGTTGCAGAAGCTCACTCACCTTTCGCTCTACAAAACTCAAATCACCGACGCGGGCCTCAAGGAAGTGGCCAAGTTGCAGCAACTCGAACAGCTTTTCTTGTCCCGCACCAAAATCACTGACGAGGGCCTCAAAGAGGTGGCCAAACTGCAGAAGCTCGAAGGGCTTGGGTTGGTCGAACCCAAAATCACCGACGCGGGCCTCAAGGAAGTGGCCAAGTTGCAGAATCTCAATAAGCTTTTCTTGAGCGATACCCAAATCACCGACGCGGGCCTCAAGGAGGTGGCCAAGTTGCAGAAACTCGAAGTGCTTTTCTTGCTCAACACCCAAGTCACCAAAGCGGGCGTGGCTGAATTAAAGAAGGCGTTGCCGAATTGCAACATCATCGTGGA
>JASLKQ010000216.1 GCA_030747505.1 Verrucomicrobiota bacterium
GATGACGCCATTTATTTGCTTCTTCAACCATATCATGAGGTATATCAGAATATTCAAATCGAGCGCCTAAAGTTGATTCATTATAAAGTATAGCCTTCATATCTAAAAGGTCAATTATTCCAGTAAATAACTCTCCTGCTCCAATAGGTATAACTATGGGCAAAGGATTAGCACCTAATCGCTCTTTCATCATTTCAACAACATTAAAGTAATCTCCGCCAACTCTATCCATCTTATTAACAAACGCCATCCTAGGGACATTATATTTATCAGCTTGCCGCCAAACAGTTTCACTTTGCGGCTCAACACCTCCAACTGCACAAAATACAGCAACGGATCCATCTAGAACCCTCAGTGAACGCTCAACTTCAACAGTAAAATCAACATGCCCAGGAGTATCAATAATATTAATTCTATGATCATTCCATTCAGCGGTGGTTGCGGCAGACGTTATTGTAATTCCTCGTTCTTTTTCTTGATCCATCCAGTCCATAGTAGCTCCGCCATCATGAACTTCTCCTATTTTATGAGTACGACCTGTATAAAATAGAATTCTTTCAGTTAAGGTGGTCTTACCTGCATCTATATGGGCCATAATCCCAATGTTTCTTACGATATTTAAATTATTTTTTGACACTTTTCTATTAATCTCTATCTAATTAATTTCTAAAATGAGCAAAAGCTTTATTTGCCTCAGCCATTCTATGC
>JASLKQ010000217.1 GCA_030747505.1 Verrucomicrobiota bacterium
TTTCTGATTACAGCACTGGTTAGCACGATTCAATCAGGGGTTGCTGCTGAACAGAAACTGTTTAATACGCAGGAGTTGTCTTCCCCGTTTTTGAATTCCGCCCAGGCACTTAATAAAATTACAGTACCAAAGGGTTTCAAGGTTCAACTCAGTGCGGCAGAGCCTTTAGTTCAGCAACCGATAGCGCTGGCGTGGGACAGTCTAGGTCGCCTGTGGGTTGCCGAGTGTTATACATATGCCAACTCGCAATTGCAGTTCGATACGAGAATGAAGGATCGCATTCTAATTTTCGAAGACACAAATCACGACGGTGTGTTTGATAAGAGAAAGGTGTTTTGGGATAAGGGTTCTCGCATTGCAGGCATTGAAATTGGCTTTGGAGGGGTGTGGATTGCCGCGGCACCAAATATTTTGTTTCTGCCGGATCGTAACGGAGACGATGTGCCAGATGGTGAGCCGGATATTATGCTGAATGGTTTCGAAAGCGACCGTATACGTCATAATATTGTTAATGGTCTGCGTTGGGGTCCCGACGGATGGCTCTATGGACGGCACGGAATATTAGCCACGTCAAATATCGGTAAACCGAATGCCTCTAAAGAGGAAAGAGTGAAAATGAACTGTGGCATTTTTCGCTATCATCCTTTGAAAAAGACGTTCGAAGTAGTGGTGGAAGGAACCACTAA
>JASLKQ010000218.1 GCA_030747505.1 Verrucomicrobiota bacterium
GGTAAAGATCCTGAAAAAATTAAAGCAATGTCCCCTGTTCAACAGGTTGATAAACTTGAGGCTCCAATTATTATTGTTTCTGGTAAAGAAGATCAACGAGCGCCAATAGAACATGCATATGCACTTGCTAGAGCGCTGGAAGAAGCCGGCAAAGAACATGAATTGATAATTGTTGAGAAAGAAGGGCATGGTTTTAGAAAGCCTGAGAATAGATTAATGCTGTACAAGAAAATGCTAGAGCACTTTAACAGGACTATCCTGAGATAGAAAATGGTGGAGGCGGCGGGAATTGAACCCGCGTCCGTTAGTTCTTCAGCCTGACTTCTACATGCTTAGCTCATTCTTTATGTTTCACCTCAATGACCCGAAGAGCAGGGTATTAAAGGCTAGTCTAAATTAGGCTTCGCGTTACTGTGTTAAGACTCCACAGCAAAGCTAGACTATGTATTTTGCCAATGCTTCAAACCATAGACAATTCTTGCATTGGTTAGCCAATTAAGCGGCTAAAGCGTAGTTGTCGTTTTCTGCAACTAATTTTTTTGTAGTATGTTTTACAAGAGTTACCACAATCTTGGCATGCGCTTTGGAATCCAATAAAAACGTCGAACCCAATTCGCCCCCATGGGGTGTGAGATTATATATGAAAATGATTAACGATTTGAATTTT
>JASLKQ010000219.1 GCA_030747505.1 Verrucomicrobiota bacterium
GTTGCCACCGGCAAATCGTCACCGCGGCGGCCGGCGACATGACGCGAATCAAGGTGGGCGGTGAGTAGCGGCGAGACTTGGCGGCGACGGTGCGGGCAGCTCTAGCGGTGGCGAGCCCAGTGATATACAATGTCACGGGTGGCGCAAGTGGTGGGGGCGGCGGCGGCGGCGAGGGCGGCGATGGTGACGAAGCGAAGAAAAGGATGCATGGTACGTACACCTTCGATGTAAGTCTTCTCCTCTCGATTCGCACCGCTCTCGACACTTAGCGGCACAACGATGGCAAAGGCGAGCCATAGCCAGTGAGAGTTTGAAGGTTAACGACACTAGGGTGCACAGCGGCGGCGGTAGCGGCGGCGGTGGCGGCGGCGGCGGTGGTGGTATCGGCGGCGGCGAGGGCGACCATGCATGCAGGCTGAGAGCATAGCCAGTTGTGCCAATAAACAGCAGAGGCCACCCCGTCACGAGAAGCCAAGACGTTAGCTGCCGACGCTGCCGAGCTGCGAGTGCGTGTAGCTCATACCTACGAGCGACATCGACGGCGGTGATACATGCACATGCTCGGGGCAAACTCAGCGGGGCATACGCGTGGGCACGCACTGCAGCGCATTGAAGATGTGCCTTCGGTCATGCGCCGAGGGACAAAAGGATCTACCTGCGCGCGG
>JASLKQ010000021.1 GCA_030747505.1 Verrucomicrobiota bacterium
AATATAAACTCGGGGTTTTGATCGGGATATACTTGTGCATGGGGGTGCTGGTGCATTTTTTTGTGTTTAATAAACCGGCCTGATTGAGAGTATTGAAGGCAAGCGACCGTATCCACGGATTAAACCCCCCTATTTTCCGGCCGCACTTGGCCTGTATATGTGCCCCACTATCGTTAATAACGTAGAGACTCTCTGTAATGTAAAACACATTGTGGAAATGGGTGCTGAGCAATATACCAAACTCGGCACACCCAACAATACAGGAACCCGCCTTATTAGCCTAAGTGGAGATGTAAAACAGCCCGGTTATTTTGAAATTGAGACCGGCAAGGTCACTCTGGGAGAGCTGATTTATGACGAGAACTTTGGAGGAGGGGTTCGCGATGGCAACGGACTGCAGGCAATCATCCCCGGAGGATCCTCTTCCAAAGTTCTCAGGGCCGGCGAAACATTCCCCATCGGCGAAGATGAGGTTGACCTGCTCGATGTGCCTTATGATTTTGACACCTTGATGAAGATTGGCACCATGTCTGGTTCCGGTGCAATCATCGTCATTGATGATAGCCGTAACATCGTTGAATGTCTTGCCAACCTCGCTGAGTTTTACGCACATGAGAGCTGTGGCCAATGCACCCCTTGCCGGGAAGGCTCGCTCTGGATGAATAAAGCCCTCCACCGAATGACCCACGGTGGAGCAAGGACCGAGGATGCAGAATACCTGCTGCACATTGCCCAGAATATTCAGGGGCGCACCGTTTGCGCCTTCGGCGAAGCCTGTTCCTGGCCGGTGCTAAGCTTTGTAAACAAATTCAAGCATGAGTTTGAGGCGAAATCCTTGAACACAACCGATAAGGAAACTGCCAGCACCCCCTGATATGGCTGAGGAAACACAAACTGAAGCACCGGCAGTGGTTGAAACCATGGTCGTCAAGGTCGATGGCAGGGAGGTTGAGGTGCCCAAGCTTACGGAAGACTGGCAGGGAAATCTCGTCCCCACAACCGTCTTACAAGCCTGCAAACATGCGGGCAACGAGATCCCTCATTACTGTTATCATCCCAAATTACCAGTGGCCGGCAACTGCCGCATGTGCCTCGTGCACGTGGGCATGCCTGGACGCCTCGGCCCTGACGGCAAGCCACCAACCAACGAGGATGGCTCGTTGAAAATCGACCCTATGGTACTGCCCTACGAACGGCAAACGCCCAAGGGTGTGATTGGCTGTGCCACCAACCTCGTGCCGGGCATGGAGATATACGCGAGTAGCCCCGAAACCAAGCAAATGCGTGAGGCGGTATTGGAAAGCCTGTTGATCAATCATCCGCTGGACTGTCCCATATGTGACCAAGCGGGTGAATGCAAACTGCAGGAGTATAGCAGCGAGCATGGACAGTCCGAAAGCTCCTTTGCCGAGTACAAGGTGCACAAACCTAAAAAGGTGAATCTTGGCCCCCGTATTATCCTTGATGCCGAGCGCTGTGTTCTCTGTACCCGCTGCATTCGCTTTAGCCGTGATATTGCCGATGATGATGCCCTGGGTATTGTCAATCGAGGGAGCTACAATACTATTTCCACCTTTCTCGACACGCCCTTTGACAACAACTACACCCTCAACACCGTTGATCTTTGCCCCGTGGGGGCTTTGACCTCCAAGGATTTCCGTTTCCAGATGCGTGTGTGGTTTCTCAAGGAAACCAGGAGCCTCTGCTCCAGTTGCGGCACTGGTTGCAATACGCTAATCGGCTCTCGCGAAAATACGATGTACCGCTATGAACCCAGAGAGAACAATGCGGTTAATGGCCCCTGGATGTGTGACTCAGGGCGGCTAAACTACAAATGGATTGGCCGGGAAGACCGATTAAGTGAAGTGACTGGAGCCAGTGGATGGGCTACTGCCATTATTGAAATTAGTGCCAAACTTGAGGAGGCACAGCCTGGATCCGTGGCTATTATAGGCGGGGCTCGACAGACCAATGAGGAACTCTATCTTCTCAAGAAACTCGCCAATAAGCTGGAAGCGATTACTGATTCAGCCCCGCGCTCAGGCCAAGGCGACAATCTCCTTTGCTGCCCTGACAAAAACCCAAACAGCGCAGGGTCTCGCCTGATTGGAATTGCCAATGAAGACTTGGGGTCACGATTCGCTGAAATTGCCCAAGGTATCGAAGCTGGCACCATAACGAGCCTGATCGTATTCGGGGATGATGTCACCAAGCACGGCATCGATGAAACCTTGCTGGATAAATTGGATCTATTGGTAGTGAGCGATATCTTACCCAATGCGACCACCTCAAAGGCACACTATCTATTGCCCGGGTGTGCTCACACTGAAAAACGCGGCACATTCACAAGCGTAAAAGGCCAGGTGCAAAAATTCATGAAGGCATTGGACGGCCCCGGAAATGCGCGACCCGAATGGGAATTTTTACACGAACTGGCCGAAAACACCACCGGACAAAATGGGTTCAGCACCATCGAGGGACTATTCAACCAGATGGCTGAAGAAGTGGAGGCCTTTAAGGACAAGGAACTGACCTGGGCCTCACTTGGTAATGAAGGAGTAACAGTGGAAATCTAATGGTTGAATGGATTAACAGCCTCCCTCCTGTGATGTGGGCAGCCGGACTCCCGGCGAGTGAACAATTTGCTATCTTTAGTTTACTAAAGATCGTCATAGCCATTTTTGCTGTCGTGATGCCTATGGTGGCATATTCGGTTATAGCCGAACGGCGCATCTCGGCGTGGATTCAGGATCGCGTGGGACCAAATCGCGTGGGCATTCCCTTTACCAAAATACATCTATGGGGACTGGGACAACCCATGGCAGATGGTGTGAAATCCATACTGAAGGAAGACTTTACTCCCGCACATGTTCGAAAAATTTATTTCTGGCTCGCACCGGCTATCGCGATGATCCCTGCACTGATGACATTAGCCGTTATTCCTTTCGGCAATACCGTCACCCCTGGCAGTGGAGAAGCCAATAAGGCAGTCATCGCAGACCTGAACGTCGGCATTCTTTACACTTTCGGCATCGTTTCCCTCAGTGTTTACAGTATCGTTCTGGCTGGATATGCCAGTAACTCGAAATACCCGTTTCTGGGTGGCATTAGAAGCAGTGCTCAAATGATCTCCTATGAAATCGCCATGGGCATGAGCATCATTCCCGTCTTCATGCTGGTAGGCGAATTAAACCTGACCAAAGTGGTTGAATACCAGGCCAATGGTGCATGGATCGTATTCAAGCAACCCATCGCCTTTATTGTCTTTCTCATTGCCGCATTTGCCGAAACCAACCGGCTCCCCTTTGATATGCCTGAATCTGAATCTGAATTGGTTGGCGGCTACAACACCGAATATAGTTCAATGAAGTTCGCCATGTTTTTCATGGGCGAATACGCAGCCATGATCGCAGTCAGCGCAATGATGGTGGTCCTCTTTCTAGGCGGCTGGACGCTTCCCTTTGCTGGCCTGAATGAGTCGGCTGACTCACTCGGAATGGGACTGATTCAATTGGGCATCTTTATCAGCAAGCTACTACTTTTCATGGGGCTCTTCATATGGATACGCTGGATGTTGCCCCGATTCCGATACGACCGACTCATGGATGTGGGTTGGAAACGTTTTGTCCCGTTGGCACTGGCAAATATCGTCGTGACAGCAATTTACCTGTATTTGACGATACCCAAATAATATGGCCAAAGAAGTCCAACGCGTGAAATTAAGCCTGTGGGAACGATTGTTTTTCCCCACCTTAATCAATGGTTTCAAGGTCACATTGGGGCATTTCCTCTCCTTTAAAAAATCAAAGGTTTACGAGCATAAAAATAAAACCAATAAATTCAAAACAACGCTCAATTATCCCGAAGAGCTCTGGTCCGTGCCCGAAGGATTCCGAGGAGCGCCTTATCTGGTAAATGATCAGGATGGATCAACCAAATGCGTCAGTTGCCAGCTTTGTGAATTTGTCTGCCCTCCCAAGGCAATCCGAATCACTCCACCGGGAATAGACGGAGAAGATGCCCACCGAGAAGGCGCAGAAAAAATGCCTGAAGACTTTGAAATTAATATGCTTCGCTGCATCTTCTGTGGTTTCTGCGAGGAAGTTTGCCCTGAACAAGCCATTTTCTTGGCCAAGGATTACTATGAGGGTTATAACGAAAAACTAATGAACCGTGACTACGCGCTCACTGGAAGCAACCGTGAGGAAATGGTATTCCACAAGGACAAACTCCTTGAACGCGGCGGAACGCATCATGACCGCATTAAAAAATGGGAGAAGAAAACTCAGGATGCCAAGGAACAAGAATCCTTTCCCGTCACGATGGCTGAGAAGAATATCAACGATTGATGCAGGATTTACTCTTTTATATTTTCAGCTCACTCACGCTGCTCTGCGGCCTGCTGGTGGTCTTTAACCCATTCAGCCGAAATCCGGTAACCAGCGCGATGTTTCTAGTGCTGACTATTATCAGCATGTCCGGACTCTTTGTCCTGCTTAAGGCATTCTTCCTGGCCGCAGTTCAAATACTGGTCTACGCGGGAGCCGTCATTGTTCTCTTCCTCTTTGTAATCATGCTTTTGGATGTGAAAGAGGAGGAGCGGCGCCGGTTCCAGAAATTCGGAACCTTTCTGGGCTTCGCATCTGTAGCAGGTCTGGCTGGCATCATTATTAATTCCATTCGTCAATCTGAAATAGGCGATGCCCTTGCCTTCAAGGGAGAGGGCATAGGAGAAACCCGTGAGCTGGGACATAAGTTATTTACTGAATATGTGATCCCATTTGAAATTGTTTCCTTATTACTGCTTGTGGCGATGGTTGGCTGCATTCTCATAAGCAAAAGAGACGAATCCAAGAAGGAGGGAACCCAATGATTGGCTTGGAACATTATCTAATCGTTAGTGTCGTTCTGTTTTGCCTTGGACTACTAGGGCTAATCATACGCCGTAACCTGATTGTAATGTACATGGGATTGGAACTCATGCTCAACGCCGCCAATCTCGCGCTGGTGGCCTTTTCCCACTACCGAAACAATCTTGATGGTCAGATCATGGTATTTTTTATCATCACAGTAGCTGCAGCCGAAGTGGCCGTAGGTCTTGCCCTAATCGTGGCTCTGTACCGAAAACGGCAAACCAATGATGTAAACGATCTCACCTCAATGAAACTGTAGATGAGCAAGGAACAAGTCATTCAATATCTGCCGCTGGTTATCCTTCTAGCACCACTACTCTCAGCTATACTGATCCTTCTGTTCACCAGCAAATTCAAACGACTCAGTGCAGGCATTTCAGTGGGAGCCGTTGCCCTTGGCTTGGGGGCGAGTATTTTCCTGTTTGTCGCCGAGTCAAATATTGTTGGAGGAAGCACCCCAGTTTACACGTGGTTTTCCATTGGGAACGCCGGTCAGAATGCCCTGCTTCCCAATGGACCAGGAGTAAACCCCTTGGTTTTTGACATCAGCCTCCAAAACGATTCCTTAAGCCGTCTAATGCTCCTCGTTGTCACCCTGGTGGGCACTCTGGTTCATGTGTTTTCCCTAGCGTACATGCGACAGGATCAGGGGTATTCAAGATACTTTGGAGCTCTGAGCTTCTTCATGTTCTCCATGCTGGGAATCGTTCTATCAGCCAATCTGGTAATGATGTTTATCTTTTGGGAATTGGTTGGGGTATCGAGTTACCTGCTTATCAGCCACTGGTTTGAAAAACCAGCAGCCGCTGATGCAGGCAAAAAGGCCTTTATCACCAACCGCATTGGTGATGTAGGATTTCTTCTGGGAATTCTACTCGTATGGCAACAGGCAGGTTCACTGGCATTCGATTCCTTAGGTCCTGCTACCACTTTGGCAGGTTTACTCATCTTTTGCGGTGCCGTAGGCAAGAGTGCGCAGTTCCCCCTTCATATCTGGCTACCGGATGCCATGGAAGGCCCCACTCCGGTTTCGGCTTTGATTCATGCGGCCACCATGGTCGCTGCGGGTGTCTACATGATTTGCAGGGTTTTTGTACTCTTTACGCCGGAGGCGCTAGAGGTTATCGCCTGGACTGGCGCAGTCACTGCACTGCTTGCTGCATTAATTGCGGTGCAGCAAAATGATATAAAACGTATCCTCGCCTATTCCACTCTCTCACAACTGGGCTACATGGTTATGGCGGTGGGTTGCGGAGGGCCAGCAGCAAGCATGTTCCATCTCACCACCCACGCCGCCTTCAAGGCCCTGCTCTTTCTGGGCGCTGGAGCGGTCATATACGCGTGCCATCATGAACAAAACATCTGGAAACTGGGGAATCTTAAAAACAAAATGGAATGGACCTCCCGGACTTTTGTTATCGGTGCGTTGGCTCTGTCTGGCTTCCCCTTGTTGAGTGGATTTTTCAGCAAAGACGCCATTTTGATGCAGGCTTACGAACATCAAATGCCACTTTTCATCATTGGGGTATTTGTCGCTTTTCTGACAGCATTTTATATGACCCGGTGTGTTATCGTTACATTCTTTGGCGAGGCACGCTCTGATCACGCCAAAGAGGCTGAAGAAGTCCCTGGTGAAATGGTAGCCCCATTGGTGATCCTCGCTCTTCTCAGTATTGGATTGGGCTGGGGTTTTATCGGTCTATCTGGCTTCACTGAAGGTTTCTCCAAGTGGAAGGATTTGGCAGCACACAGTGATGCTGCTCACAATGCAGCCATGATTGGGGGCACTATTGCTGTAACGATTGGGTTAACCGCTGGCTGGAAAATATATCATGGTTCCGAAACCGACCCTCTCCCTGAGAAACTAAAGGATGTAGCTCAATGGATGAGTGACAAATTTTATTTAGATGAACTCTACGGATTTCTCAACCGGTGGACCCAAGAGAAATTGTCATTTGCCGCGGACTGGTTCGACCGCTGGATCATTGCCGGCCTTGGGGTCAAGGGAACCAGCGGTGCGGTGGATATTACCGGGTGCCTGTTACGCCTGTTTCAAACCGGCAATGTCCAGACTTATGCCCTGTTAACAGTCATTGGATTGCTATTCATTCTGGCCTTAATTTTATTCTAAGATGTCACCTCTCACAATCATCATGGGTTTGCCGCTGGTGATGGCCATAATTCTCGCGCTGATCCCCCGAGAAAACCGCTCTATCTTCCGCTACGGCACACTGGCAGCCACTTTCGGATCGCTACTGATAGCTATCTATGTTTTCGCCCAGTTTGAAAATCGACTCGACGAAGCGAAGGACGAAATCACTTTTATTGAAGCCGCTCCACTTGCAACCCAATACGGATACATCTTCACCCAACGCTCTGATTGGATTGAATCTCTGGGAATTTCCTACCATGTGGGCGTTGATGGAATAGGCGTCGTTATGGTGCTCATGGCGGCTCTGGTTGCCTTTGCCGCAGCCTGTTGCGCCAGAGAAATCCAAACCCGACAAAAGGAATTCTACATACTCCTGCTACTGATGAGCGGCGGCATTCTGGGAGCCTTCATGTCTCTGGACTTATTCCTCATGTATTTCCTGCATGAACTGGCACTGGTTCCCACTTTTATCATGATCGGGGTATGGGGACGCGGACAAAACAAGGAATTTGCCGCCTACAAGATTACCCTCTATCTTAGCATCGGGGCTCTGCTGACCTTAGCCGGTCTCATCCTCCTTTATCTACATTACAAAACATTCTCTCTGGTCGAGGTACTACATGCTGCTGATATTGGAAATGCCCTGACAAATGACTCCCAAAGTCTGGTGTTTGCCCTGTTGATGTTTGGCTTGGGCATTCTGGTCAGCCTTTGGCCTTTCCACACATGGGCCCCAATTGGTTATGCCGCAGCCCCGACGGCTACGGCCATGATGCACGCAGGGGTCATCAAAAAATTCGGACTATTCATGCTTATCAAGGTCGCGCTCCCGGTTCTGCCTGCAGGAGCACAAGTCTGGCTCCCCGTACTCGCCCTGCTCTGCCTCGGAAATATCCTGTATTGCGGACTGGTTGCCATGCGCCAAAAGGATCTGAACCTTCTCATTGGCAATTCTTCGGTGGCTCATATGGGATTTGTTTTTCTGGGTATTGCCAGTGCTACCCTCATTGGCCTCACTGGCGCAGTAATGGTAATGGTCGCCCACGGGCTGTTAGCAGGTCTGGCCTTTGGATTAAGTGGATATTTGCATCAACAAACCCGGACACTGGATATGGAGAAAATTCAAGGACTACTGGCGAGTATGCCTTTCTGGGGTACTCTGATGATCATGGCCCTAATGGCTGGCTGTGGACTTCCAGGGTTTGCTAATTTCGCCGGGGAACTCACTGTATTTTTTGGAGCCTGGGAAACTTATCCGGTAATTACCGGCATCGCCATGTGGAGTGCGTTGGTCATTGGTGCTGTCTACATGCTGCGTGCTATCCGTAAGCTTCTCCATGGCAAAAAGGGAGAAACCGCCCCTGAAGTTGAGGATATTACTTCTTGGCAACGACTTCCTTATGCCATTCTGCTCACGGTTTTGTTGCTGTTTGGATTCTACCCACGGTTAATCACTGAAAAAATAAACCAATCCGAGCCTACTTTCAGGCAAGCAACGGCCGTGCAACCCGAGGAAACTGAATAATGGATTTGTCTTTAATCAGCTTGGAAGTTGGAGTTGCTCTTCTGGGTCTACTCATACTCTTGATTGATTTATGGACCCCTGAAGAGCGCAAGAAGCATCTTGGCTGGCTGGCAACTGGCGGTTTAGCCGCCGTTTTTTGTTACAGCTTCAGCACTTTTGATCAGGGCGACGCCATTATTAATGGCTACAGCAAAGATGCCTTGGCTGTTTATTTCCAGGGATTCTTTGTCATGGCAGCGATTCTGGTGGTCCTCCTCACCATGAGCTACGCTCCCCGGATTCGTTCAGGAATCAGTGAACTCTACGCACTCACCTGTTTTGCTCTGGCCGGGATGACCTTTGCCGCAGGAGCCAGCAGCCTTGTCATGCTTTTTGCAGCTGTAGAGTTAATTACCATTACTTTCTATGTTCTAACCAGCTTTGAACGCCACCGGTTGCGATCGCTTGAGTCAGGCATCAAGTATTTAATTTTAGGAGCCGCCTCTTCAGCTATTATGGTTTTTGGTATCGCGCTGATTTACGGCAGCACCGGTGCTTTGGATTACCACGAGATAAACCGGGCCGCATTAGCCTCCACCGAACAACCCATGCAACTGCTCTTTCAGCTTGGAGTCATCATGGTTTTGAGCGGACTAGCTTTCAAGCTGGCAGCGGTCCCTTTTCAGCTCTGGGTGCCAGATGTGTACCAGGGGGCCCCCACTCCTGTAACAGCTTTTCTTTCCAGCGGATCCAAAGCGGCAGGAATCGTTTTAATGCTACGCCTGCTGGCTGAAGCTTGCCCTAGCCTCATGGATGAAGAGTGGCTACGACAGCTGCTGGGACTGATGGCCGCTGCCACCATTCTCTATGGAAGCCTCTGTGCCCTTCGTCAACGCAACCTGAAGCGATTGCTCGGTTATTCCAGTATTGCCAGTGCCGGATACGTGCTGTTGGGCCTGGTTGTCTTAAACAACACCGGGGCACAGGCGGTTCTGTTTTATTTAGCCGGCTATATCTTTGCTGTTTTGGCTGCCTTTACGGTTATTTCAGTGGTCTCAGAGGAAAGCGACGATGAAGATATCAGTATTCTCGCAAACCTGCACCAACGCTCTCCTTTGATGGCAGTCGCCCTTACCCTTTCCATTGTGTCTTTGGCCGGCATCCCTCCCTTGGCCGGTTTTCTGGGCAAATTCACGCTGCTACGGGCAGTCTTTGAAGCAATGGAGACCATCCCGGGACTACCTTGGATTATTGGAGCAGCAATGATTGGGGTCGTAATTTCACTCTATTATTACTTCGGTGTTATCCGGGAAATCTATTGGGGCACCGGACGGTTTTGGGAAGAGAAGAAACCTTCGACAGAACCTCTGGATTGCCCAAGGACAGCTGAAATCGTACTTTTAATGTGCCTATTTGGCCTGATCGGGTTGGGCCTCTTTCCTGAACCCATGCTGAGTCTCGCCGGAGAGGCTACAAGCAATCTTTTCTCAGCGTCACGCTGAGGAATTTAAGCCACCTTGTGGATCTGAACTGAATTGGATATTTTTTCCACAGCCTGGGTAGAGCTGCTGACCACAACCGTATCGCCAACCTCCAAATACCCGCGATCCTTGAGGGTGGCAAGCGCATCCAGCACCGGAAAATCCGGACAAAACCCCTCAATAATCACCGGTCTAACTCCACGAAACAACGCCATCTCACCGGCCACTCGCGCGCTGGCACACAAGGCAAGAATCTGAGAATGCTTCGGACGCATCCACGAGGACTCACGGACCATTCGCCCACTGACTGTAAACACCACCATCGCATCTGCATTCAAATCATCAGCCATTCCCACGGCCGACTTCGCCAGTTTTTCGCGTTCATCGTTTAAATCCGCTTCTTTATGAAAACGTGCACCCCGTTCCTGTTCCATGCGACGGGCAATCCGATCCATCACCTCCACACACATCACAGGAAACTGCCCGACTGAGGTTTCTCCGCTAAGCATAATCGCATCAGCCTGTTCAAAAACGGCATTAGCTACATCAGTCACCTCTGCCCGGGTGGGATGTGGTTCATTAATCATGCTCTCCAACATGTGAGTCGCCACGACAACCGGCTTACCCACTTTTAAGCACTGACGAACAATTCGACGTTGAATAATGGGCAACTCCTCGTAGGGACATTCAACCCCCAGATCCCCTCGAGCAACCATAATGGCATCCGCTGCCCGAATGATGCGTTTGATTTGTTTTACCGCATGCTGATCCTCGACCTTCGCGACGACTCTGGGCGGATGCTCTTCAGACTGGATCAGCAGCTTCAATTGCTCCACATCAGCCGCCTCACGAACAAATGAAAGGGCAAAATAGTCGATATCCAATTCCAAACCCACCGCTACATCAGCCTTATCCTTCTCAGTCAGGGCCGGAAGATTGACCTTGGTCCCAGGCAAATTGATATGCCGCCTACTCCCAAGGTTCCCACCAATTTCCACTTCGCATTCGGCTACATCGGTCGTTTTGTGGAGCACCTTCATCCGAATCAATCCGTTATCAATAAGAATGGTGGCACCCTCTTCAATATCATCCAAGAAGCTGGGGTAATTAACTCTTGCCACCCGTGCCCCTTCTTTTTCGGGATTAGTGGTAAAGTCAAAACGTTCACCTTTAACCAAATCTACCGGAGCAGGCAAATCGCCGGTACGAATAGCGGGACCCTGCAAATCCATAAGAATCGCTGGCACACAATCACGTATTGCAGCAGCAGTACGAATATTAGCCACTACCTCACGCACCCAGTCGTGCCGAGCATGAGACATGTTTAATCGAAACAGATTTGCCCCGGCATCCATAAGAGCCCCGATCATTTCTTCCGTCTGTGTTACTGGCCCAAGTGTGACGAGAATTTGGGTTTGCCTATTTGCTTCTTGCACAAACCGAGCCTACGAAATCGTTATTGTCCGAGCGAGAATATTTCCAGCCAACAAACTAATCCTGCGTCAGCGGTCACCAAATGAACTTGATTTTAGCCCTTCGTCTGTTTAGGATTCCATCCGGGAATTGGTTTAACAATGGCTACAAAAGAAGACAAATACGAAGACAACGCAGAGGGAAAGTACTACTGCGACTCCGAATGCATCGATTGCGACTTGTGTCGTGAAACAGCACCTGAGAATTTCACACGCAACGAGGACGGCGGCTATTCTTTTGTCAAGAAACAGCCAGAAAATGAAGAAGAACAGGCCCTGTGCGAGGAAGCCATGGAAGCCTGCCCTGTTGAGGCCATCGGCAGTGATGGTGCCGATTAACCTCTACACAATGGAGATTTTTTAGCCCGCCTCTTGGCGGGCTTTTTTCTTCTCCTTAATCCGGATTAACCCTCAATGACCTGCCGTAATAGGTTTAGTGCCTGCTGGGTAGTCACGATTTTGAATGTTTCACGATCGCTCCTGTTGCACTCCTTCATCACCTCTGTTCCCTGTGGTGTCGCCAACGCAATAAATACAGTGCCCACCGGCTTTTCTTTCGTCCCTCCAGTGGGACCTGCAATTCCGGTAGTAGCCAACGCATAATCTGCTCCGTGCCTCAATCGTGCCCCCTCAGCCATTTCTCTTGCGACTCTTTCACTTACCGCACCATCTGAATCTATTGATTCAGATAAAACCCCGAGTGTATTCTCCTTGGATTCATTACTGTAAGTACAATAACCGGCCAGAAAAACAGAAGATGAACCAGGTACATTTGTAATACGGTGAGAGAGAAGTCCTCCTGTACAGGATTCTGCCACCACCAAAGATTCCTTCCGTTCAGTCAGCACCCGTACAACCATTCCCTCTAAGAGGTCATCATCCACGCCATATATATATTTACCTACTCGTTTGCGAACGGTTTCTTCACCCTGTTTAATCAGACTGAGTGCCTTAGCCCCGCAAGCAGTCAATCGTACGTCAACTTCCCCCATCCGTGCACAGTAACCGATCCGTAAGCCCGATGCAATCAGCTCGTTCAAAGGCTCACTAATAAGTTCTTCGACAGATGATTCTCCGATACCCATTGTTTTGAAGGTTCTGGTGCTAAGAGGCTTTTCTGGAGGCAATTCTTTGGCAAGAATCGGAGCCACATGGTTAATATACATTGGATGCAGCTCGCGAGGGGGGCCAGGCAAAAGAATAAGCCAACCCTTACACGTCTGCATCATCAACCCCGGAGCTGTACCGTAATCGTTGGGTAACACTTTAGCACCCTGAGGAACCAATGCCTGCCCCATCACTGCATTTGGAATAGAACGATTGCGATTCTTAAAACGAGATACAATACGTTGACGAGTTTCGGCATGCTCCTCAAGAGGTGCCTCAAGCAACTCAGCAATGCGCTCACGGGTGATGTCATCACTGGTCGGCCCCAGCCCTCCTGTCACAATAATCAACTCACATCGAGAAATAGAATCCCTTACAGCAGCCTGTATTACCTCGCCATTGTCAGGAATAGTTTGTTGAAAACCCAACTCATAACCGGCCAAAGCCAGCTGTTGGCCAAGCCACTGCTGGTGTATATTCAAAACCCTTCCCATTAGGAGCTCGGTTCCGGTATTAATCAATTCCACTCGCACAGCCGAAGGTTCGCACGATGGTTGATAAGGCGCAATCCCTGGGCATTGACTTAATAAGTCTCCCTCTTATAATAGAGCCAATGTCGGAGCCTGATCGAGCAGCAACGAAGGAGAAGTTCCTTCAATTTTTGGATCAAAAAAATCTCCGAATCACTTCCCAACGCCGTGCCATCGTGGACACCGTATTCAGTACTGATCAGCATTTCACCGCTGAACAGCTGCTGGAATGGGCCCGCGAAAAAGATTCGAGTGTTTCACGAGCCACCGTTTACCGTACCCTGCCCTTGCTTACCGAAAGTGGGCTGGTACACGAAATGGATTTCGGGAAAGACTACAAAATTTATGACCCCAACTACGCAGCACACCCCAACCACAACCATATCATATGTAATGATTGCGACAAAATCGTCGAATTTGAAAGTGAGCGGTTGGATGCGTTGGAAAATGAAATATCGGGCAAGCTTGGGTTTGAGGTGCAGTCGCAGCAACTTACCATCAATGCCTCTTGTGAGGAAATGAAACGCGTTGGGGCATGTAAGAATAAAGGGGAATAACCCTTCCTTTATACATTCTCACTCCACAGAAATTTCCTGCCGTATGGAAAATTTTTCTATCCGCTTTCTCAGGGTAGCTCTGGTAATCCCCAACAACTTCGCAGCCTGAACCTGGTTGCCGCCAGTTTCCTTCAAGGCATTAATCACCAACTCACGTTCCACTGCCGGGATCACCTTAAGATCAGGATTGTTCCTTGCCCACCGAAACAGCTTGGCTGACAACCCACTGAAGTCATCCCCATCAGCATCAGGACCCTCTTCTGAGTGTCCGCTCAAGATTTCCGAAGGCAGATTATCAGCTATAATCGCCTCACTCTTGGCCATCACCAAGGCCCGTTTTATTGTATTCTCCAACTCTCGAACATTACCCGGCCAATCATAATCCTTCAGCAAGGCAATCGCGCCTGCTTGAATTGTCTTGGGTTTCTTGGGCTTAGGAGAGTTTCTGGAAAGAAAATAGCTGACTAGTTGAGGAATATCTTCACTACGTTCACGCAAAGGAGGCAATTTAATGCGCACGACATTAAGCCGATAAAAGAGATCTTCCCTGAAGTCTCCAGCAGCAACCGTCTCTTCCAAAGGTCTATTCGTGGCGGCTATCAAACGAACATCAGTTTTAAACGACTTATTTCCTCCAACCCGCTCAAAAGTTCCATCCTGTAAAACCCGTAAAATCTTGGTTTGCGTGGCCAATGTCATATCCCCAATTTCATCGAGGAAAATGGTGCCTCCATCAGATTGCTCAAACTTCCCGATTCGCTGACTGGTGGCTCCAGTAAAAGCCCCTTTCTCATGACCGAACAACTCACTTTCAAGCAAATTTTCGGGGATAGCTGCACAGTTGATGGCCAAGTAGGAACGGTCATTACGTTGGCTGTGCGTATAAATAGCCCGGGCCACCAGTTCCTTGCCAGTACCACTTTCACCAGTAATGAGTGCTGTTGCATCGCTGGAAGCCAGTTGACCAATGGTCTTGAACACTTCCTGCATAGCTGCGCTCTGGCCGATAATGCCCAAATCATAATCCTCTTCCTCAAGAAGCGGTTCATAGGAAACCACCTGTTTCATTGATCTGGCCGCATCAAGTGCTTTAGCAACCAGTTCCTCAAGTTTGGTCACATCAAACGGCTTCAAAATATAATCATAGGCCCCGTGCTTCATGGCCTGGATTGCCGTTTGAGTGGTGCCAAAAGCTGTCATGAGGATAACCGGAGTTTTGGTGTCAAACTCACGCAATTGTTGAAGTGTTTCAATCCCAGTAATTCCCCCCATACGTACATCCATGATAACCAAATCCGGCTGGATTTGCGGAATCAGATCCAATGCCTCTTCGCCACTGGCAGCCGTACTCAACTCTAACCCGTCTTTACTACCGAAAATACGTTCAAAGGAGTAGCGAACGTCCGCCTCATCATCAATGAGCAATAGTTTATCCATTTATGGTGCTTCCGGATGGTAAACAAATCAGACTTAAAGTGCAGTCTTTTCCTTAACCCAAGTCAAAGCCTCTTCTCGGGTGGAGAATTCTTCCGATAACTGTTTATCCATAATTTCATTAAGCAATTTTCCCATCAATGGTCCTGACTCAATTCCTAAATCCAATAAATCTTTCCCATCAACCAAAGGAGCTAAAAGCACCGGTTTTTCCTCAAGCAACAATTTCTGCTCGCATAAGAAATCATAAATATCCAGCTTCCCGTGAGAACCGAGGCAATCCAACCTATGCTGCTCCAGTTCCAAATCGAAATTTGGTCTTAGCAGCATCCTGCGGAGGGTGGCTTTGCGCATTTTTTTTGCATCCTTAAACTGCATGTGATGGCATACGACCTGAGCTGCCGCCTCGATATCTACTCTGGGAAAACGCAGCCGCCTTAATATATTCTTCGTCATTTCTGCCCCAATCTTTTCGTGGGAATAAAAATGAATTCTTCCATCATTCCCAACAGAACTTGTATGAGGCTTTGCAATATCGTGCAACAGAACAGTCCAAGGTAATATGTGAGAAGCATCCTTTGACATAAGTGAGAGCATCAACCGGATATGATTGAATACCGAACCTTCAGGATGAAAATCAGATGATTGCTCACAATCAATCGTAGCCGCCAATTCTGGAAGCACGTGTTCAAGTAATCCACTTTCCAGAAGTAAATCCAAACCACGGGCAGCATGAGGAGGACTGAAAAGTTTGCAGAGTTCATCACGAACCCGCTCAGCACTAACAGTTCCAATTAAAGATGCCTGAGCTCTCAGCGCCGCAAAAGTGCCCGGTTCGATATGATAATCCAGCTGGGCAGCAAACCGGATTGCACGCAACAAGCGCAAATGATCTTCAGCGAACCGCTCCTCAGGGCTCCCAATTGTTCTAATAACCTTCCGGTTTAGATCACTTTGCCCTCCGATCCAGTCGTGCACAGTGTCGGTTAATGGATCTAGGAATAACCCATTGACTGTGAAATCACGACGACTGGCATCGGTCTTTGCATCGGAAAACTGGACCTTCGTTGGTCTCCGTCCATCCTGATATCCATCTTCAGTACGAAAGGTAGCAACCTCAAACTGCCCTCCATCTTTCAAAACAATAATTACACCATAATTTTCCCCTACACCAACCGTTTTTGAAAAAAGAGCTTGTATTTCCTCTGGATGCGCACCGGTAGCAATGTCATAATCCTGTGGATTGACCCCACGCAACTCATCTCGTACACACCCCCCCACAAAATAAGCCTCATGACCGGCTTGCTGCAGGCGTTTTAATATCTCTATTGCAATTTCGCGCTGGGTCATAAAAAAAGCGCGCCACTAGGCGCGCCACATATTCGATTAATAAAAAATCAATAGTCTGCATAACGCGCAGCCAACATGGCCTGAAACTTTGAAACCTTCATCTTACGCCTTTTCCGCTCGCTTGGCTTTTCAAATGCCCGGCGATTACGTACATCCTTAATGGTTCCCTCGCGGTCTATCTTTTTCTTCAAACGCCGCAGGGCCCGCTCAACCGGTTCACCTTTTTTCAGTTTTATCTCAGTCATTAATACAATTCTCTCTAAATCCGTATTTCCCCGCAGCAAAACCAAACGGGCCGTGGAACCTAGCACGATCGTTCAGCCTGTCAACCGCCATTTGGCCTTAAAAACAAGGTGTTTTATGTAACTCGAAGCAAAACTAATCGTCTCTCAAGAAGATTGGACCTAGCCCGCTCCTTTTCACCTCCCTCAATGAAGCAACCAATATTGATTTAATTAAACACCTCCAAGTCACAAAAAATCAAGTTTAGTGGGTTTTTTCGTGGGTTTCAAAGAACTCTCTGATAATAAAAGTAAATTCGTGCCTGAGCCAAATGACAAGGATTTAATCGCCGAGGTGCTAGAGGGAAGTGCCGAGAGTTTTGAGCCTCTGGTGGTAAAGTACCAATCGCGTATTTTTGCCCTAGCCCGGCGTTACGCCCGGCGCGAAGACGAAGTGGAGGATATTGTACAAACAGTCTTTCTCAAGGCCTACAGTAAGCTCAGCAGTTACCGTGGAGACGCCCCTTTTGAGCACTGGCTGATGCGTACAGCCACCTATACTTGCTATGATTTCCTGCGAAAACACCAGCGAAACAGAGAATGGAATGCGAGTGATCTCTCTGAGGAAGAAAACGACTGGTTTGAAAATATCGGTGAAGAATCAACCGCAGAAACCAATCGAGAAGCCGCCAGCACTCTGGTCAATAAACTGCTGGAAGGACTAAAACCGGAGGATAGACACATTATAACCCTGCTAGAGCTCGAACACCAAACAGTTAAAGAAATTGCTGAATTAACAGGCCTTAGCGAATCCAACGTAAAGGTTAAGGCACATCGTGCCCGGGAAAAAATGCGAAGTGCACTAGCTCGCATAGCTCCTGAAAAATATGTATAAATTTGTAACGAATCCCAGTTTGATACGTCTGGTTTGTATAGAAGATGAGCAATTTAGGTAGAAATGAGAAAAATTGACGATATTTTGGCAAAAATGCTGGCTGAATCCGGGGAGAGTGTAGAGGACCGTGTCCCCTACGCATTTGAAAAGCGCGTCATGGCCCACATCAAGCAGAACCCACAACTAGCCTTGAATTTCTGGGAACAATGGAATCAAGCTCTTTGGAGGGCAGTCGTGCCCTGCTTTGCTATCTTCATTCTCGCAGCCGTCTGGACCGACTCTGATCCCATTAATAGTCAACCGAATCAAGTCGCTCCCTCTCAGAGCATTGCTCAATCCGATGATGGTGCACGGGAGGATCTGGAATCCGTCGTGATGTTTGTCATCGACTCAGCCAACACTGACCGGTAGCAGCAATGGATCAATGGAAGGCCATCTTGGCGACCATGATGATTTTTGGCAGTGGTGTGGGCACTGGGCATCTAATCTCTCAGAGAAGTCAAACTTCTACTTTGATTCCAAACGGGCCCGAACGTTCTGAGCTCCGGCCAAACACCCCAGATGTTGGACGAAGTAATTCGCAACCACGGCCTATTTTTTTCAGTGGATCAGGCTATCTGGACCGCCATCTAGCCCTTTCTAACGAACAGAAGGCACAAATACAGTATGTAACCAAAAAGAGTCACCAGCGAATTACTGAGTTTGGTAAACCTTTCCGGAATCAACTCCAACTGGAACACATGGAAGTTCAAAAACAGATCCGAAAGATACTTACTCCTAACCAGACCAAAACATTTGATAATCTACCTCACTTCCGGTTCAACATTGAACCAGGAAGACCTCTCAATTCCCCTGAAAACCTTAACGAGGGAAATCCTCCGCCACACGACAAACTCCCCAATCTCCAAAAACCTCCGTCTCACCCCGAATCGGATCAAAGATCGAAACCATCCAAGCCGAACACATCTCATCTTAGAACGAGCTCCCTGACTTGAAGAGCGACTAATCTTCTGGCATCCTGCCACCAATGCGCGAGTCCATCCGTGCCTGGCAGGAACAATTTGAAACCTTCGCACTGGAGGTCATCTTCGATGAACGCCGTGGCAAAAAAGCCGCCTTGTTGCGTGGACTTCTTTATGGACTGTCCAAGCTGTTCCTGCTGATCATCAAAGGCCGCAGGTGGCTCTACGAATTACGTATTATTCGCGATCATCCATTAGGCGTTCAGGTTATCACCGTGGGCAACCTAACCGTGGGCGGAACCGGCAAGACGCCAGTGGTTGAAAAATTCGCACGAGTCCTGACGGATCAGGGACGAAAAGTGGCTATTCTTTCCCGTGGCTACCGATCCAAACCTCCTCCTCTGGCCCAAAGGTTTAAAGATAAAATACTCCTACGAGAGGAAACAATTCCACCTCGTGTAGTTTCCGATGGAAAGAGTCTGTTATTAAACTCAGAAGATGCCGGAGATGAACCTTTCATGCTTGCCTCAAACCTGAAGGATGTTGTGGTCCTAACAGAAAAGGACAGGGTGAAGTCAGGGCGTTACGCAATCGAACAATTTGGTTGCGACACCCTTCTGTTGGATGACGGTTTCCAGTACTGGAAACTCTCAGGCCGAAGGCATGACATTGTGTTGGTAGATGCACAACAACCTTTTGGCAACGGAAACCTCCTTCCTCGAGGCACGTTACGTGAACCTCCGGAACACATTCAACGCGCCAATACAATCTTTATCACCAAGAGTGATGGCGATTCCAATTCACTGAGAGCAAGAATCCGAAAACACAACCCGAATGCGGGAATTATAGAATGCGTTCACTGGCCACTCTTTTTCGAGGATGTATTTAATCCTAAACAACGTGAGAACATAGGTTGGCTTAAAGACAGAAAGGTCGCCACTCTAAGCGGCATTGCCCAGCCTGAAAGCTTCGAACAAAGCCTTTTGCAACAGGGAGCTGAATTAGTTTACACCAAACGTTTTGCTGACCACCATCGTTTTAACCAACAGGAAGTGCTCAATACAATCAATCGGGCAAAAAAACGCCGGGCAGAGATGATTATTACCACACAAAAAGATGCCGTACGATTCCCGAAAATCGACCGTCGCGACCTCCCCATCTACTTCATGCGGGTGGAAATCAAGATACTTAGCGGAGCAAAAGATTTTGATGAATGCGTCCGCAAGATATGCCTGCGTTAGTGGATACCCTAATTTACATCATAGCTTGCGTCATTATTTGGCTGACTTCTGTTATTCCAATAAAGTGTCTGGCATGGGTAGGTCGTCAAATGGGCGGACTGGCATGGCATATCGACCGGCGACATCGCTTGGTAGCCACAAGGAATATAGAAGCCGTATTTCCAGAACTAGGCCCCGAAGGTTGCCTGAACCTCGCAAAGAAAAATTTTCAACGCTTGGGAGAAACCTATGCATGCATCTTGAAAACCGGAGGCATGAATGCCAAACAAATCAATAAAGTTCTTACTATCGAAGGATATGAACGAATTGAAGAAATTATGATGCACGATCCGAAAGCCAACATTATTTTGGCAATTGGACATTACGGAAACTTTGAACTTTTCTCGTGGATTTCACTTGGAGCACCGTCTGCACAAATAGCAACTACCTATCGTGCTCTTCGACAAACCAAACTAAACAAACTATTACTCGAACTGCGTGCCGCCTCAGGTTGCCTTTACTTTGAACGCCGGACTGAAGGCGCTCAACTAAAAGAGACCATGAAACGATCACACATCATGCTGGGTCTTCTAGCTGATCAGAACGCTGGTGAAGGCGGGCTCTGGCTGCCTGTATTCGGCCGGGAAACATCGGTAAGCACCGCCCCCGCGGTATTTGCCCAACGGTATCAATGTCGACTCTTCCCTTCAGCTTGTTTTCGAACATCTGCTGGACGCTGGAAAATTGAACTGGGAGAGGAAATCCCCGTAAGAGAGAACGGTCAAAGACGCAGCACCGAAGACATTACCCGCGACATTATCGAAGCTCAGGAACAAACCATTCGCCGCGACCCCGCGAACTGGTTCTGGGTGCACAACCGGTGGAAGCCACGCCAAGCAAAAAACCGATGACCAATTCACAAAACATTCTAATCCGAGGCGTCAATTGGCTGGGTGATGCCATCATGACCCTGCCCGCCCTGCATCGATTGCGTGAGGCAAAACCAAAAGCGAAATTGACCCTGCTTACTGACGAGAAACTTTCCGGACTCTGGGAATCGAGTCGTCACTATGATGAAATTTTGACATTCAAAAAGGGTGAATCACCCTATGCAATCGGCAAACGCCTGAAAAATTATTCATACGATACGGCGTTAATTCTTCCCAACTCCTTTCGTTCTGCACTTGAATGCTGGCATGGGAATATTCCTCAACGCATCGGTTATGCGGGCAACTGGCGCAATTTTCTTCTCACTGATGCAATCGAACCTCGGACAGAATCAATACCCATGCAAAAAAGGGTTAAAATTGATATTGAATACCGCCTCATAAACCAACTCGAACCTCAAACTTTCCCCGCAAACGCACACCATATTCACCAGTATCTCCACTTGGTAAAACAAATTGGAGCAAGCAACACACCAATAGCTCCAAAACTCCTACCCAAGCATGGGGCGACCTCTTATGACTCTCCTCGGCAGCCTCGGCCTTATATCGGAATGATTCCAGGTGCGGAATATGGCCCGGCCAAATGTTGGCCAGTAGAAAATTTTATCGAGACAGCGAGTCGATTGATTAACAGGCATCAAGTCCATGTATTACTCTTGGGCGGCTTAAACGACGTTAAAACAGCTGATATAATCACTTCTAATCTACCCACTGACCATACTACCAATTTGACCGGAAAAACTTCACTATCCGAATTAGTCAGCGTGTTATCAAATTGTGATGTTATTCTTTGCAATGACTCTGGCCCCATGCACGTAGCCTCAGCCGCTGGAACCCCGGTGGTAGTCCCTTTTGGAAGCACCAGCCCTGATCTGACGGGGCCGGGAGTGCCTAATGATGCCAATTGGCAACATCAACTGCTGCGCACCGATGCCGGATGCTCCCCCTGTTTTTTGCGCGAATGTCCCATTGATTTACGATGCCTCAAGTCTATTACACCCGATGAAGTAGTGAGTGCCATTGAACGAGTTCTGACCCTCTAAAATTGAGGGACGCTTGCGTTCGTATCACACCTACGCTTTACTTTCTCCACGTGAAGATAACCGAGCTAACAGATCAACTGATCGCTTCTTATGCAAATGTAGGGGGAATCAACCATTTGGATGGAGCTAATTTGCCCTCCAAGAGCGGGATCGTTGGAATTACCACTGATCTCCTACAACTGCTTTTCCCGGGATTTTTCAACAATAAGGTCACACACTCTTCGGAAATCAAGATGGAGACTGCACTATTAATGGACGCGGTAGCCGGGCGATTGGAGGATGAAATCATAAAGAGCATATCCCATAATCCGCCCCCAGAAGCCGCAGACAAAACTCCACGAGTTACGGCTAAAGAGCTAACAATGAAGTTTCTTTCTGAGCTTCCCTCGGTAAGGGAAATTCTAACCACTGATGTAGACGCCGCTTTTGATGGTGATCCCGCAGCCAAAAGCAAGGAGGAGATTATTGTCAGTTATCCGTTTATTGAGGCGATCTCGGTGCAACGGATGGCTCATGTCCTCTATAGGGAAAAAGTTGCCCTTCTGCCTCGTATCATGACCGAATGGGCTCACACACGTACGGGCATGGATCTTCATCCGGGCGCAACCATCGGCAACCACTTTTTTATCGACCACGGAACCGGTTGTGTAATTGGAGAGACCTGCGAAATCGGTAACCATGTAAAGCTGTACCATGGCGTAACACTCGGGGCACGCTCTACTTCAGGAGGCCAACAGCTTGCAGGAGTCAAAAGGCATCCCACGATTGAGGATCATGTCACGATCTATCCGGGAGCAACAATCCTTGGCGGTCAAACGACTATCGGAGCACATAGCACCATTGGAGGCAATGTCTTCATTATGGATAGTGTCAAACCCAATTCCCTCGTCATCTATGACGGTCTCGACATGCGTGTGCTCGACAAGCAGGAAAAGAAAAAAGCCAGTGAATTCCACATTTAAGTCTCTGGAAAAGGAGATTTTTAAGTTAGCTCTCGAATTGGGCGACCAAAATCGCAGAGGTATTGCGGTCGACCGGTGGTGTCTTCCACGGTTACAGAATTAGGATTCAGTCCGAGATGCTGGTACATCGTGGCGATGACATCCTGATAATGAATCGGGCGCTCGGTGCATTCGCCAGCAATCTTGTCCGTAGCACCTATCACCTGACCCGTTCGGATGCCTCCGCCAAAAATAATGGCCGGCGACACACGCGGCCAGTGGTCGCGCCCCCCCTTGCTGTTCACCTTTGGAGTGCGGCCAAATTCACCCCATGCCACTACCAGCACATCATCAAGCAGTCCACGCTCGCGTAGATCCGATTCCAGCGTAGCCAACGCATGATCCACGATTGGCACAAGATTGCGCAAGCGAGGGAAGTTCTTGGAATGAGTGTCAAAATCGCTAATGCTCACACTCACAACACGCACTCCCGATTCCACTAATCGGCGCGCCATCAACAACTTACGCGAAGAGATTGGCCCTTCGGCCGTATAAAACTGTTCACCGCCCAGCTTCATTCGTGGCGTGTAGCGATCCAGAATCTTGGTATCCTCCTTCGTTAGATCCAGCGCATCTGCAAATTTGCCGGAGGTGAGAATGTCAATAGCCTGTTGATTGAAGCGATCCCTAGCGCTCATCATGCCAGCCTTCTCGCCCAACCTCCGAATACCATCAAACTGCTGCAGCAATCCCACACGGTCATCCAGTCGTTCAGCGTTAAGTCCAGCAATTATCTTGAGATCCACCTGATGATCCTCCCCCAATCGTGCCAGTTCGCCCTGCATACCCGTTTCCAGATCGCGCTTGAACACGTGCGAAATGTCCGGACGGAAAGGCTTATGCGCCGGCCCTAGAAAACCGGGTCGCGCACTGTTGCGAGCCAAGGGTCGACCTTGCATGAGGTCCACAAATGCAGGTGCATCACCACTTGAACCGAGCAGACGATCCACAACGCAACCAAGAGCGGGGCGGCCTCCGATGCCAGCAAGTTCCTTAATACTGTAGCCGCTCTGACACTGAAAACCATCATGCCGACCAGCCGAGCCAACCAATGAGCGTATAAAAACGAACCGGTCAGCAGCAGCAGCCATGCGAGGCATCAGTTCGGTGAGATACACACCGGGTAACTTGGAACGAATTCCAGTAAACTCACCACGCAGTTCAGCAGGCGCCTCGGGCTTGGGATCTATCGTGTCCATCTGTGGCGGACCACCATCGAGATGAACGTTTATCACAGCCTTGCTCGAGCTGCCTTGGCTCCCCTCGTTGTTCTCAGCTCGGAGCAGATCAGCCAGCGTAAATCCGCCCACGCCCAACGCACCAGCACGCAGAAAACTTCGTCGTGTAAGTCCGTCGCAGTGAATGATCTTGTCACCGAGAAAATCAATCATCAGATAATTACAATGATTTAGGTGGTCAAACTATTCAAGGCAAATGCTTTCTCGTACTAAATTAAAATCGGACTGCCTTTGATCGGCTTTTTGAGTTCCGGCGGCAACCCGAATTGCTCATCCACGAAGCCATCCAGTCGATCCCGTGTCTTTCGTGAGAGCAGTTCATTTAGTTCCTCATCTACTCCGCCTGCCAATGCCATGGGCAAACCGTTAAAAACCAAATCCGGCCCATCGCAGAAAGCGTAATAGTGATATTCATCCTCACCCTCAATAGGCTTGCCACTGATAAGACAATGCGAAATCCATGGAGAAACATCTGTGCCATATTCCTCCAGAAGTTGCCCATTGCGGTCCTCAATATGGAACTGATCCATGTACTGGTTGATACGTTCGAGTGATTCAGTCGACAACTCCTCCTGCATCTTCGCTCGACACGGTAAACACATTGCATATTCAAAAATGACCTCACTACGATGAAACGCCTTATGGATCAGGTATGGTTTTCCGTCTTCCAGCAGAGGCTCCTCACACAAGGTGCATTTAGTAAAGGGCCCCTCCTCAGTAAAGGAGTGAAACTCGGGCGGCAAGGGTATGAAATTAGGCATAAACTCAAGCTCATCAAATTCATCTTCCTCGTTTTCCGGTGCGTCACTCACTGCTATGAGAATAGCTGGAGATCATAATTTGTCCAGATTGGGGACTTGTTAATGGAATCACCTTGTCGAGTATTTGCAGCGTATTCATGTTTGGGCCTGATGTCCGCACGTATGACAGATGAACTAGGCGAACCGGACGCCGCGTTTGAGACGTCACTGCGACCTGAAGCATTTGCTGAGTTCAAGGGTCAGGACAAGGTGAAGGAGCGGTTGGAAATCGCTGTAACCGCGGCCAAACAACGCAAGGAACCCATTGACCACCTGCTGCTTTCAGGCCCTCCTGGTCTGGGTAAAACTACCTTGGCCAATATCATTGCCAAAGCCATGGGAGCAAATATGCGTGCCACCAGCGGTCCCACGATTGAGAAGGCGGCGGATCTTGCCGGTCTACTTACCAATCTTGAGGAAGGAGATGTTCTCTTCATTGATGAAATCCATCGGATGCAGAAAACCGTGGAAGAATATCTTTACCCCGCGATGGAAGATTACCAACTGGATATTATAATCGATCAGGGTCCCAATGCCCGCAGCGTACGGCTCAACCTACCACGCTTTACGCTAGTGGGCGCCACCACCCGTAGTGGACTGCTCACCTCACCGCTCCTCACGCGTTTCCCCATTCGGGAACGTCTCAACTACTACTCGGCTGACCACATGAGCTATATCGTCACTCGCTCAGCCGGTTTGCTGGACGTGGCCATCGATGAAAAAGGCGCAACCGAAATTGCCCGACGCAGTCGGGGCACTCCGCGTATTGCCAACAACCTCCTGCGCCGAGTCCGTGACTACGCCCAAGTGAAAGCTGATGGCACCATCACCACCGAGACTGCCGATCAGGCTCTAGCCATGCTGGAGATTGACAGTCACGGCTTAGACGAAATGGATAAACGCATCCTGGAAACTATCATCGTGAAATTCAGCGGTGGACCGGTAGGTGTGAATTCGATTGCAGCAGCAGTAGGTGAGGAAGCCGATACACTGGAGGAAGTCTATGAGCCTTTCCTTATCATGGAAGGTTATCTTAACCGGACTCCGCAAGGCCGCACTGCCACTGAACTAGGCTACCAAAGGCTGGGGCTAAAAATGGATGGAGGACGGCAACAGAGCCTTATATAGGCACTCCCTGCGAACAACTCCCCTGTCTTTTCACCAGAAAACCCATGACATTTGGCTGGGTTTACCGTTAAGTCTCCCGCGGTTCATGCCGCGAAGGAACGACATACATTCGGTTCTCATTATTGGTGCCGGGCCTATTATCATCGGGCAGGCGTGCGAATTTGACTATTCGGGCACTCAGGCCTGCAAGGCACTCAGGGAGGAGGGCTATCGCGTGGTTCTGGTGAATTCCAACCCGGCCACCATCATGACCGACCCGGAGTTTGCAGACCGTACTTATATCGAGCCGGTAACACCCGAAGCGGTAGAGAAAATCATCGTACGTGAACTGGCCGAGATGGAAAAGCTCGGTGCTAAAGGAAAACTCGTACTGCTCCCAACTCTAGGAGGACAAACGGGCCTCAACACAGCCATGGATCTCTTCCGTACCGGGATACTTGAAAAACATGGTGTAGAGATGATCGGAGCCAAAGCCGATGCTATCGAGCGAGGTGAAGATCGCGAGCGTTTCAAGGAGCTGATGCTTGAGATTGATCTGGACGTACCCACAAGCGGCATTGCCCATACCATGGAAGAAGCTTGGGCTATCGCTGAGAAGATTAACAAATTCCCCCTTATCATCCGCCCCGCCTACACCTTGGGTGGCACCGGGGGCGGTATCGCCTATAACCGGGATGAATTCGAGGAAATGGCCAAAAAGGGCATCGACCTTTCACCGGTAAACGAAGTCTTGATTGAGGAATCACTCATCGGCTGGAAAGAATACGAGATGGAGGTGATGCGCGACAAGGCCGACAATTGCGTCATCATCTGTTCCATCGAGAATTTTGATCCCATGGGTGTGCACACCGGTGACAGCATCACCGTGGCACCCATCCAGACGCTGACTGACAAGGAATTCCAGATTATGCGCAACGCCAGCTTTGCGATAATCCGTGCAGTGGGCGTGGAGACCGGCGGCTCGAATATCCAGTTTGCCGTCAACCCCGATAACGGACGCATGATTGTCATTGAGATGAATCCACGGGTAAGTCGCAGCTCCGCCCTCGCATCCAAGGCCACCGGCTTCCCCATCGCCAAGATTGCTGCGAAGCTCGCCATCGGTTACACGCTGGATGAAATTCCCAACGACATCACACGCGAAACCCCAGCAAGCTTTGAGCCCACCATCGATTACGTGGTCACCAAGATTCCCCGTTTTGCCTTTGAGAAATTTCAGCAGGCTGATCCCACCCTAAACACTCAAATGAAGAGTGTCGGCGAAGCCATGGCCATCGGGCGCACCTTCAAGGAGAGCCTGCAGAAATGCCTGCGTTCGATGGAGATCGGGCGTGCAGGCCTTGGAGGAGACGGCAAAAACTGGCGCATCAGCGATGAAATCTACGGCGATCGCGAAATTCTTCCTCGTGATCTCATCACCCAAAAACTCACCACCCCTAATGCGGAGCGCATTTTTTTCATTCGCCATGCCCTCCGTGCAAACATGACCGTGGATGAGATATTTGAAATCACCAGGATCGACCGCTGGTTCCTAGTTCAGATCCAGCAAATCGTCGACTGCGAAGAGGAACTCGCTTCCACTGCAACTTAGCTCTACCCTCCCCGTCCCCTTGAACCGGACGGAAATCACATATCGCTTAGAACGCCTGCGGGCCCTTGCCTCAGGAATTCTCGAGACGGCATTCACGACTTTCTTGTTGCTGATTGCGGTGCAGTGGTTTGGGTTTGGCGCAACAGCAAAGGCGGGCATCGCAGCAGCAGGAGCGCTGGGATTCATACTGGGGCCAGTGGTGGTATCACGCGTAACAGAGCTGGGCTGGACCACCGCACAGGCCGCTTCACGACTCGCACTAGGTGCAGCCAGTTGCTTTGGCCTGCTGGCAGTGGTCAATGATCGCTGGCTCTTCATCGGCGGGGTCATTGTAGCCACCACATTGGCAACAGCCGTAATTCCACTAGTCACACAGATTTATCAGGAAAATTACCCAACCCAGCGACGAGGTAAATACTTCTCTCGCACAGCGATGATTCGAATTACCAGTGCGGCGGTGTTCGGATTGTTCGCGGGCTGGATATTAACCAATGGCAATGACTCTGAGAAACTCGACGGCTACCCCCATTGGTTGATGTTCATCTTTTCAGGCAGCTTTGCCTGGGCATCCTTCTGCCTTTCACGCTTGCCTGCCAGACCGCTGACAGGGACAGAGGGAACGCATCCGTTTCGTTCGTTGCGCTTCGTTCAGGAAGATAAGCTATTCCGACATATTCTCGTTTGCTGGATGCTCTTCGGCATCGGCAACCTGATGCTCTTTCCTCTACGCGTTGAATACCTTGCCAACGCCAGTGAGTATACAAAGGATTACCAACTAACCTTTGAGCCTACCCCGGCAAGAATTGCCCTTATTTTGGTGTTTATTCCCAACGTCGTTAAACTGGTCTGCAGTCCATTCTGGGGCAACCTGTTTGACAGGATGAACTTCTTTGTATTGCGCGTGGCCTTAAATTTATTCTTTGCGACGTCATTGATCATTTTCTTCAACAGCGAATCAATGATGGGCCTATGTCTGGCTGCCGTGTTGTTTGGGATTGCTAATTCGGGCGGGGAAGTGGCATGGAGCCTGTGGGTCACAAAATTCGCACCCGCCAAGCACGTGGCCGATTACATGAGTGTCCACGTCTTTTTTAATGGTATCCGTGTATTCCTCTCGCCATTCCTTGGATTTTGGCTCATCGGGTTCATTCCAGCTTCCAGTTTAAGCCTCTTCAGCGCGGGCATTATTCTCGCCTCCAGTCTTGCGCTGTTGTCTGATTATCCCGCTGGGGAAAAGGCCAAACGAGGTTCGGCGCTAACTGAGGAAATTACCGATTAACACCTTCAGACATCCAGTAATGCCAACAAATACTCTCGGCTTTTCTGTAGGTTTTTATACTCCGCAATTTCATCAGGCATTGTCTCAACCGCAAACCTCAACTTGGCCCGGCCCTCTTCATCTGTAGCAATCTTCGCCACAGAGATATTGAGAACATTGATACCAAAGATTAGAGCCCCCGTTTCGGGCAACCGAAACAGCACCTGATCTTCGCGCCGCACCCACACTTGGTCCAAGCTAAATGGGGGTTCCATCCGCTCAATCTCACAATCGGGGTGCTGATTCAATTCAGCAGACCGGCTCAATCCCCAGTTGACACGTTCCCAAGCCACTCCAGGCTTGATACCCACAAGAAATTTATCAATTTGCTCCCCCAATCGTTCATTCAAAGATGGCACCGGCGAGTGGATCGCATAAACCGGGAGTCCCACTTTCTCCTCTGGACGCCACGAGGAGGGAAAGCAAACCGCTCCGGCCTGAAATACCTCTTTGCCTTGGCTATTAGCCAAAAGCACCATGAAATCCTGCTCCCAGTGGAGAGCCAGTTCACAACAATCCATTGAAGGAGCTCCCCCCCATTCTGCCAACTCATTCACGGCTGCTTTAGCGACCGGTTCCTGAAAAACATGCCGCTCAGGATATGAGGCAATAATCTTACGACGATGAGTAATCAACTCTTCATGTTCGCTTGAATCAAAGAAGAACTCTTCAGCATTTCCCGGCCGGGCCCCAAATCGGAACTCAAACGGTTTATCTGAAAACAATCCCTCCCACGCAGGATGTTCATCGAAATTCATTGCCCACCTTCCATCCAGAGAGAAAGCCAATCGGGCTTACGTATAATACGAAAGATACTCGCGTAATCATCAGTCCAAAGCGGCAGATTCTGCACCTCACTTAAATCTGCTTGAATCTCTCCATTAGCCTTCACTTTATCCATGAACTCCTGACTGCGAGAGAGTAATATCCAGGTAGCCGAATAAACCCAGTCCTGTGCCACATCCTCTCCGTCAGAGCTGTCTATGAGAATCATTTTATATGACAATTCTTTGGCCAAGCGTCGTACTACAGGCTCCAGATCCAGATAACGGTTTGATATGTGAATTGCCAATACTCCATCTTTTTTGAGATGTTTCCCATAGATTTCCATTGCCTCCCTTGTCAGCAAATGCACTGGAATAGAATCGCTGCTAAAGGCATCCAATGCCAATACATCGAATTGCCTGCTCTTAGCGCTATCAAATTCGCGTTCCATTGCCAATCGTGCATCCCCCTCAACAATTTCCACCTGCGCTCCTCGGGCCCTTGCATTAAAACAATAGGTAAATTGCATTTGTTCATCAGCAGAAAGGTTTACAACAGCTGGATTAATATCGTACATGCAGTAGAAATCTCCTTTTTGCGCATACCCTGCGATAGTTCCCACTCCTAACCCTACAACACCAACACGCTTTGCTTTATCTGGGGTGAGTCTAATTGCTAATTCTATCCCGCTCCCGTAGGTATAATAAGTTGTAATCCAATCGGATGCATACTGATTCTCATATTGGTACCCATGGGTAATCCGTCCATTAAGAAGCAATCGATAAGGTTCATCCCAATCATCCAGATAACGCCCAATTTTTATGGTGCCATAAAAATTACGATCCATATATATGGATCCATCGGAGGAATCTTTGTAATCTTTGTATAAACCCAAAAAAAGGCCCAACAAGGCGGGGCCAAGTATCAATCCACACCACCCCCACGCAATCCTCTTACCCTCCCAGTTTCGCAAGCTCAACCATACAAAAAGATTAAGGCAGAACAGGACTGCCGCAATCCATATACCTGGATTCAGTTCACTTACCCAGCCTTTCCAGTTACCCGAATATAAATTTGCCATCATTCCCAAACACCAAAAGATGGCTATCAGCACCAAAATAACAGCTGCAATTGAAGATCTGAAATCGATACCTTCAGACGGCTTACGCCCATAATACCACTTGGCTAAAATCAATCTAGACAGCCCTACCCCCAAAAAAAACGGCACTAAAATAAACGCACATTTTGTCCAAGTTCCATAATTTGTATAACCCAAAAGAACAAAACCAACGGCAACCCAGCAAACGAATAATACTCCGCGAACATGCCATTTATTTAGCATCCAAACATCACGCACGAAAGATTGCATAAGAAGAAATAATAAACCCACCAGCCATATAGAGACATGATATTCCCAGTATCCATTCAAAACCTGCGGGGCTAAGACCGCAACAGCAAACCCGCCGATAGCCCCCCCGGCTGAAATTCCAAGATAATATTGAGTTAGGCGTGAAGACTGTGGGCGCAGCCGAAACAGTTCCCCATGACAGATCATGCAACTCACAAATAAAGCCGTACAATAAATAATAACCTGAAGTAAAATGTGAACATCCACTCCTTCAGCAATTACCCACAATACCGAACCCCAGCATAAAACCAACATGGGCAGGTAAAATTCCCGGGAATACCACTTAGGGCTATCAAAACTGATAATAAACGATATTAAATACAACGCTAGGGGAAGCACCCAAAGGAAAGGGACCACCGCCACATCCTGGCACATTTTGTTGGTGGTCGCCATCAGCAAAGCCGTAGCACAGGCAGGCAGAGCCAACCAAAATACCCAGAAAAAAATCTTCTGATAGGATTCTCCTTTAATGATTCCTCTGGGAGATTCTTTTTGTTCCGGTTCATTAATATTCCGCAACTTCCACGCAAGAAAACCACAAAAGATCACATAAAAAACCATAGCCCAGGACCAGCTATTCACTTGAAAAGTCCGCGTAGCCCAGGGCTCAACAACGAATGGAAAGACCACCAAGGCCAAAAGAGATCCAGCATTTGAAAGTGCATACAACCGGTAAGGTGAAAAATCAGGATGAGCTTTTGAACACCAAGCCTGAACCAGTGGACCCGTTGCCGAAAGAGCCAGATAGGGCAAGCCAATACTAAGCGAGAGCAAAGTGAGAATCGCCATTATCGGTGATTCTTCTCCGTCAGGCTTCAATGAGTCAGAAGGGGTTATGGGAAGCGATATTAATACCAGAAACAATAAAACACCGTGTACCAGCACCTGTTTGCGCACAGGGAGAAAATAATTTAAACAATGAGCATAGGCATATCCCGCAAGTAACATGCATTGAAAAAAAAGCAGGCAGGTCGTCCACACCCCGGGGGTTCCTCCAAACCAGGGAAGTATAAACTTACCAATAAGGGGCTGAACCAAGAACAACAGAAACGCACCCAAGAAAATGGTGATCGCATAAGGCACGATACCACGCCCCATGGGAGCAATCGGCTCCCTACTCATTACTGGAATGCAGCAAGTTAATTAATCCCCGACGATTCTCCTCCCGGTTACGGGCATCATAAAACTCAACCGGATTAAAATCATCAGAAAGCAACTTACCTTTATCCGGGTTAAATGTGCGCCGCCCCTTCCACATAAGTGCCATCTCCTGCTGAACCTCTCGATGTTCAGAAAAGAACGGGCCCTCACCACTGGCCATCTCATGCCATTTATTCCACTCCACAAAGGCTTTCTGCTCTGACTGCGCCTCCCTTAATCGCCTCCCCGATTCGGCATCCGGCTCGGGAGAGCGGTGCACTTTCATCTGTTTATCCTTTGTGGCAACAAAGAATACATTGCCGTAGCCTGATGCATGCACCACTACTTTATTGTCATCAAAAACCGCTCTCAGGGTTTTATCTAATGAAGCAGAAAAAAACTGCCTTTCCGGGTTGGATTCACCAAAACTGTTGATTACCAGCACGCCTTGCTCAGTTAGATGATCTTTCATCTTCTTGAAAGCCTCATAAGTCATTAAATGACTCGGTGAAGAATCGCCCAAAAAAGCATCTAAAATAATGGCATCATACGATTCTTCTGTTTGATTCAAAAACTGACGTCCATCACCAATTGTGAGATTGACTCTGGAGGAATCGAAATCGAAAAAATCCTCAGCCATGGGCACTACGGCTCCATTGATTTCCACTACGTCAGTTTGGATACCATCACCCGCAAACTGCATCGGCACCACACCTACTCCCATGCCAATGCACAGGACTTTTTTGGTTTCTGGAGTATATGCATGAGCCAACCAACGCAGGGCACCGGTAAATAGCGACCTACTTTTTTTTGCCTCCGGATCATATGTATTTTGAACCAGTTGATCATTAAGGTATCTACGTTCAACTATAGGTCCATTCCTGAATTCTATCGCCCGTAACTCCCCATAATTTGAGTTAGCCCGGTACAGAACCTCCCATTTCACTCCGCCATAATTCATTGTATTTCCATATTGGCCGCGAAGGCCGCTATATCCCATAATCACCGTAAGTCCAAGTGCCGACAACAACGCATTTATACCATGACCTTTCCCCCATACAACAAAGTATACTGCACTTAGTGCAATCAAGATACCCGTAGTGATCAGCATGGTAACTGAATTCGGCAAACGCGGGATTAAAACATATCCAATCAAGAGCGTGCCACACACACTGCCCAAGGTGCTAATCGCCGAAAGACGCCCAACGCTCAATCCAACGCTACGCACCGAATCGGTCAGTAATCTAACCAGAAAAGGTCCAGTCATGGCCAACAATGCAAGAGGAATTAGGAAGAGAAATCCTGAGGCCAAAAGTGTTGCCCAAGCCAACGGCAACTTCATCAGTTTAAGACAAATCGGTTTGACCATCGGAACCGTAGCCGCAAGGTACACAGCAGCCCCCAGAACTGCATAGTAAAGTCGGTCCAATTTAGGCGATTTATCAACCAGCCAGCCGCCCGCGTAGTAGCCTGCAGATAAAGCCACCAAGGTTACTGCGATTTGTGCAGTCCAAACAAAGTGAGACGTCCCAAGAAATGGGGAAAGCATTTTTGCACCGAGAATCTCGACAATAAGGATTCCCGCACCCGTAACTGCGGCAGTAAAGTAGAGAAACTTTCGAAGGCCATCTGAAATATCAGTGTTCTCCTCAGTTGACATAGTCTTGTTCGTAGAATCAGGTTAAAGCTCAGCAAGTTTCGGCCAAAGGCGGGCACTCATTTCCGCGCCATTATGAAAACAATCCAGATCAAATTTTTCGTTGGGCGAATGGAGATTGTCATCCGGCAGAGCCAAGCCAAGCAGTAGCGAATCGGCCCCGAGCACTTTCTTAAATTCATTAATAATCGGTATGGAGCCCCCTTCACGTAACAAAACGGGCTCGTGACCAAAAGACTCCCTTAACGCCTCCAGTGCAGCCTGGGACATCGAACCCGTCGGCGGCACATGGTACGCTTCAGCTCCATGACCATCTACAATTTCCAATTTGACGGTGGGCGGACAGAGTTTCTTGAGTTGTTTTCCAAGTAAACGGTTAACCTGACGCGGATCCTGGTTCGGGACCAACCGACAAGTGATTTTTGCGCTCGCCCAAGACGGAACAATGGTCTTACTCCCTTCTCCCTGATACCCGCTGGTCAGGCCATTTATCTCAAGAGTTGGCCGTGCACTGCGTTGCTCGTGATGCGTGTAACCTGCCTCTCCGAAAAGTTTTGGAACCCCGACTAATTTCCGGTACTGGGTTTCATTAATGGGCAAACGCTTCATTTGCTTGCGCTCATAGGCAGTCAGCTTTTGCACCTTACCATAAAATCCCGGCACCGCAACACGGCCTTTTTTATCACGCAAAGACCCCAACATCTGACTCAGTACCAAAGCGGGATTATCAACTGAACCTCCGTAGATCCCTGAATGTAAATCCGCCTTCGGACCCCACACCGTAATTTCCATAGCTGTAACCCCTCGTAGAGCATAGGTCAGAGCCGGGTGTTTCTTGGAAGGCATACCGGTATCTGAGACCACAATCCCATCACACTTTAATTCACGTTTTTTCTTACGCAAAAAAGCAACCAAACTTTCACTACCCACTTCCTCTTCGCCCTCAATCACAAAAGTTAGATCACAACCCAAATCTGTGTCTGTCTTGAGAAAGGCTTCCACTGCTTTGAGGTGAGCAAAGTGTTGCCCTTTGTTGTCAGTTGCACCACGGGCATAAACTGCTCCATTACGAATCGTGGGCTCAAAAGGAGGAGTATTCCATTCTTCCAGTGGCTCAGGGGGCTGCACATCATAATGCCCATACACCAAAAAGTGAGGCCGCTTGCCTGGGTGCCTTGGTGTCGATGCTGTAACAATTGGGTGGAAATCGGTGGCATGTTTTTTTGCCTTTAGCCCAATGGAACGACAGTGCTTCACAAGCCAATCTGCTGTAGCACGCACATCCTTGTTGTGACTGCTTTGGGCGGAGACACTAGGCAACCGGAGGTACTGGCATAGTTCCTCCTCGAAGCGCGAACGGTGCGTCGCAAGATAATCCAAAACCGGTTGCATCTGACAAGATTGTAACAAAACAAAAAGTTCAATCAACGCTAGTCCAAGCCCGGGATAAGACGCAGAATATTAAGTGGGTTAAATGGACCTTGTTCCTTTTGATTTTCCAGCAATTTAAACGGATCAACCTGCTCTCCTTTTATATTATTGCCGGGTTTCCCAAATAATGCTCCAGGAATGCCAAATAAAAAATTAATCGACCGACCCGTCAGTCTTTGAGAAGCCAATTGAGCTACAACTAATTCGTCTACTGAAGGTTTTGGTCGCCGAATCGGCCCGGATAATCTGAGAAGTCCACTCGGAAGTGTCCAAAATGTATTTTGATCCTTCAGCTCCAACTTTAAAAACTTCTTAGCTAAAATCTGCGGAAGAGCTATTTCAATATTTTGGTCTACTTTCGTATCCAAAAAACGCTGACCCACTTCACCTTTACCCTTTGCCGCAGCAATTACCAGCGGCCCCTGAGCTCCCAATTTAAAATCGGCCTTACCTCGTTCGACCACAATTTCAAGCTTCGCTCCATTGAAGTGTGAATCCAACAGTTCCGGTAAATCCAAAGCCAAGGGGCCTGCAATAAACCCTATAATTGGATCGTCCTCAGTAAAACCCCAATGGGCATCTTCAATCTCCAGAAATGCCGACTGGGACGGATCAACCCCTCGTGCAATAAACGTTCTTTTAAACGTTTCACCGTCTAAAGCATCACCCTTCACATAGCAATTAGCCGTAAGCCTTCCCCAATCAACTTTATTTTCAGGATGGAAGTGACTGACAATTGGGTTCAAGGGCAGTTTATCACAACTAATATTCAGCTCATACTCAGTGCTTCCCCCCGGAACAGCCGAAACGTATCCTTCTATCATTGTGGGCTTACCCATAAGGTGCATTTGAACAGGAGAAAAAGAATATTTCCTATCATTAAGGCCCACTCGTCCCACAATGTTTGTTGCAACAAGATCACGCCAATACAAACGCTTCAAATCCAATCCAACCTTGAATTGCCTTAAGGCAAATCGGTTTGTAACACTGGAGTTACTGATGGGATTAGATTGCTTTAAATGTACCGGTTTTTTGTTCAGCAACAATTCCACTAAGGGCGTTATATCCAATTCATCTGACTCCAATTTCAAATCTGCTCTAGGATTCCGCATTTGACTCAAGTTCAACTGCCCTGAAACTTTCGCTTTATTGACTGCTTTTTGTGTTGCAGGAAGCAATGCAGTGAAATCATTAATCTGGAAAACACGGTCCTTTGCCGTTGCATCAACAGTCAATGCGGCATCTAGAGGAGTCGGTGCTTGCCTCTTGCCGCCCGGCTCCAGCACAAATCCGTTAAATTCAATCTTACCCTTAAATTTTCCCGGACCAATCCTGGGCAAAACCAACTCTGATTGATGAATTTGAATCTTCCCTGGCCGTATTTTTTGTTCGGGAATCCATTTGGCTAAAGCTTTGACACTAAATTCTGGACCGACCTCCAAACTACCAATGTGAAAATCGTAGTCCCCGTGCTGTTGAGACCCGTTGAAATCATATTCTGCAATCGTTTTAGCCCCTTGTTTGATTAACCCCTTGTTGAGGCGAGATATTATTGAGAGCTCTTTCCCCCAGACAACACTTCCTATGAATTCATGTTCCACATCCGTTGGACCAGCCGGCCAAAGCCCGCTTTTTTCGGTGATATCCAACCCTTTTAGGTTTGCTTTTAAACTACCTGACACCCTCCCTTTAGACAATTTTCCCGCGGCATCTATTCTTTCAATTTTACCGGTCTTCAACCTAACTCCCGGACGCCAGAATTCGGGCAGCGAATTCACTGCCCGATAGTCCACATTCTTTAGAGATGCATTAAAATCTCCCTTGGCATTGGAGGATTGATATTTTCCATTAAGACTAACCTTTCCAACCCCTCCCTCGCCTAACTGAAAAGTTGCGGTTAGATTTGACTCATTTAAATTCCAATCATCACCTTTGCGCACATAATTAATATCAAAAGCCGTTTCAGCTTTGAAAACATCCGGAGGGAACCGTCCGGTGGGATCACTAAATTTAATGCCTTCACTCTCCACCTCTCCAGCAATTCGAATCCCTTCTCTACCATCCAAACCTATTTTCAATGGATTGGAATGGGTTATTTTTCCAGATATTAACTTCACTCCTCCAATTTGCTTTGCCAGCAAAGGCTGCAACAAAGCATGAGTCACCTCGCTTTGTTTTAACGTACAATCCAACCGGCCAGTAAAGGAGTCGTATCCTTCTACGGATCCGGCGAAAAATGCATCCTGCCGGTTTCGATCATTATGATTGAGTGCCTTTAATTGAAAACCTCTAACCACAGTTTTGACACCGCCCTTGTCGCGCCAAAGAAGATCCGCATCAAATTGAGTGAGATTAGCATGAATCAACTCCGGCCAACCGTTGATACGTCCCAATGAAAGGGAAGCTTCTCCAGTCAGTTGAGTTTTCTCACCCGGATTATGACTAATCTTCAAAGAAGCACTCGCCTTACCCTCATTTAGTGCTCCAAGAGAAACAATTTGGTTCACAAGCTTCAAATCAACCTCCTTGAGGGTCAGTTCACTCAAATCAGCAATACCCGTTTTAAAGTCCATTTTGCCGGACGTATTAATTTGCTTGGCTAATACTATTCCATTCAAGTCAGCCTCAGCCCTCAACGAATCAATGTTGAGTGTGCTTCCTTTATCCAGATCAGCCTTGAAGATTACCTTGGAGTTGAGATTGGTAACTGAATAACCACCATTACCACCGGTAAAATCACGCAGCATCAATTCTCCATTAAATTTCTGGCTCGCAGACCCTCCAAAACCCAATGCCAATGTTCCGTTGTAATCAAAGGTGCCGCTCTTGCAGTTAGCCCTAACTTTTGGATTCCATCCCAGCAAAACAGGCACTTGGCCGCCAGCAACCAAATGTCCCGAAGCTAATTTTTTGGTAATATCCAGTTTAAAGGGCCCGCTAACTTGCAGCACTGGATCAGCCAACAAACCAAGCCGAACATTAAAGTGATCCAGGGTTAATGAATTAAACCCATTCAACCTACCTGAAGAATTAAGATCAAAATTTCCAACATCTATGTCATTATTCTGTAAAGGCACTTTGAGGCTGTCTCCACTGCTTATGAGGGTGAAATCGAGTTGATGCCCTGCCTTTTTTGAAACCACGTCTACATTCAAATCCACCCGACCCTCACGTACGAAACGTCCCAACCAAGGTTGCCACTCTGCCGCATTGATATCAGTAAATTCCATCTTGAAGGCAGAGTCAGGAGCTTCTGTTTCCTCTTTACCCCAGGCCAATATCATCGGCTTCTCTATGCCGCCTTCCATCAATTTCCTTTCATTTTGATGAGCGATTAATTGGAGTCGTTTCACTTCTAGACGTTCAGCCTGCAGATCAATTTGGACCTGATAATCAGTCTGGAGCTTCTCTAATGCTGGCATGAGTAACCGCCCATAGCTTAGTTGGAAAGGTTTGGAATAAGCTGCTCCAGACACCTCTAGATGTTTGCCAAAATGAGTAAGAATCATCTGGTTCGTGCTGGTGATAACTGTGGAACGAAAGTCCAAGCCCCATCTATTGCCCGCCAGATTCAACACCCGCCGATCCAATCCATTCATGGCGATACCGAGTTGCGCGGCCCCTTCTTTCAAATTCCATGGTCCACTTACCGAAAGGGTTCCGACTGGATTGGCTTGTTGTGCACACCGTAAACTGAGTTGTTTGATTTCCTCCTGTGTAATTACAGATTCACAATCCACCTCAAGATTGCGAATAACCTCAAACTGGCCTTTTGCCTCAATGACTTTTACTCTAGCAACCGCCTCCACCATATTGGGCATCCACTGTCGATCAAATGCCAAACCCGTTTTTAATGAGAGAGTACCTTTAAGTGATTCAGGGGGAACCCCAGTGTGCCGCAACACATATTGCAAACCTGTAGAAAAGTTCAGCTCACCACCGGCTCGTTCACTCCCTATGCCATCGGCCTGTACCTGTAAATTCACACCCGTAATGTGCTCTTCGCCTCCGTCATCAAATTGCCGGACTAACTGAAAGGCCCCTTCAAAAACCTTAATGTTATCCAAGCGCAACAAGGTCGCGGAACTGGGTTCTTTCTTAGGGAGATCGAAAAATGGGTCCAAATTGCTCTGCCCCAGTTCATCCACATGCACGGTAACTACCGGCTTTACCAATTTAACTTGATGCAAATGAGTTTCGCCACTCAAGAGCTCCATTAGAGAATAATCCACCTGAAACTCTTTAACTTGAAGGCAAGGTTTCTGCCCTTCCGCTTCCACTGAGATCCCACGCAAAACCAGTGAGCGTCTTAGTGCCCAGTCAGCCGATTGAAAAGTGATAGAGCCATTAATTGCCTCACCCACTCGTGGCAAAACCACTGTCCGCAAAAACCATTCGCTCCCGACAACGTTCCACACAACTACGAGCATAAGAAGCAAACACAACCCTACACCCAGAAACCACTTTTTCCACGAGCGTTTTGAGCTGGATTCCTTCTGAATCAAAGATTCTATGGAGCGCGAACTCATTCCTCTGCCAACACGAAGAAATTAACATGCAACCATCTTGCATACCACCGTTGAATTAAATCCGAGTGGGCCTACTCCCTGGTTTGTCTCCCTCCTCAACTTTTATGAGAGGCCAAACGCTGAATCATTCTGGTAATTCAGGCACTAAGGGCTGGTCCTTTAAATTGCCGGGAATTGAATCTTCCGGACTCACACCCCCGTTTCTCTTCATTCGGATTTCTTCCACCAGTTTCCTGTATTTTTCCTGCAGCCGTTTCTCCTCATCCTTGGCAAGATCAATGCCCGGCAGGTTGGTCTGCTCAGAAACAGCCTTAATAGCAGCCGCCTCAGGTGTCTTCAAAACAGTTGGTCTCATCAGGACAATGAGCTCATTGCGTTCATCAATATCCTGAGTTTTTTCAAATAGTTTCCCCAATAAAGGAATATCCCTCAACACGGGCACTCCATCCTCATAAGTAGTGGTCTTCGTCTTGATAAATCCACCGAGCACAATCATTTCGCCGTCACGCACAGCAATCTTTGCATTAGCAGAACGGTCAGTCACAATGGGTACCGCGTTCCCGTTTATTGTTTGCGATCCGACAATGTCCTGAATTTGCTGTTCCAACTCCATGACAACCAACCCTTCCTCATTGATGAAGGGCACAACATTCAAGGTAATACCAAACTTCTGCATCTGATATTGCGAACTTGTACCGCCACTAATATCGGTAATGGTGCCTGTCACTACTGGGCGGGTATCTCCAATAAAGAGCTCGGCCAACTCTGCGTGCGATGTTTGGATTCGAGGGCGCGAGTGCATTGTCACACGTGAATCATTCTGGATGGCATTAACCGCAACCTCCCAGTTGTTGCCGAGAAATCCCCAGTAGTTAAAGCCAGATGCTGCCCCGGAAACAGAGGTCTCAGTAAATCCAGCCGGCCCCATAGCAGAAGCGAGTGCGCTACTTAAGTTACCTGTATCCGCTAAACCTTGCTTGTTTTGCCTCAGCGAAACCCCAAAAGTTTTATCATCTCCTAGAGCCACATCAATAATGATTGCTTCAATCAGTACCTGAGGCTGCACCGTATCTAATTTTTCGATCAGACTCTTAGCCCGGTCCAGATGACGCCGTGTCCCAATAAGCAAAACTTCGTTGCCTCGCTGATAAGATAC
>JASLKQ010000220.1:0-300 GCA_030747505.1 Verrucomicrobiota bacterium
CTTTAATGCCATATTCAAGTTCCGTTGAAGTCCACCAACTATTCATCGGAACAGCAACAGCTCCAATACTAGTTATAGCAATAAAACTAAATATCCATTCTGGATAATTTCTTGAAGCGATAGCAACTCTGTCTCCTTTTTTAACAGAAAAATCATTTATTAAAGATTGAAAATCAAATATTTATGACGATATGATTGAAAATCCAATAATTTGTGGAAAAAATCTTAAAATTTTGGTAATTTGATTGGTTTAATAATGTGATTGTCGAATATTGTTTGGATAAGGAGGTTTAGTTAAAG
>JASLKQ010000220.1:310-660 GCA_030747505.1 Verrucomicrobiota bacterium
GATGAAAGTTGATAGGCTTCGTGGTATGTCCATCTTTCATCATTATAAACAATCATATCTTTATTTTGATGATCTTCATAAAGCTTAAAATACTCAAAAAGATTTTTTGGACCCCAGCTAAATGATAAAAAATTGTATCCATTTTGATTTATAATTTTTGTAGGAAATTCACCTTCAGGCGAACATAAATCTTTTACTATTTCTTCAATTTCTTGTTTCATATTTCTTTGGCGGAGGGGGAGGGATTCGAACCCCCGAGACGGTTGCCCGCCTGCTGGTTTTCAAGACCAGTGCCTTCAACCACTCGGCCACCCCTCCGCAGGTATTTAATTAAAGATTATATTTTATTC
>JASLKQ010000221.1 GCA_030747505.1 Verrucomicrobiota bacterium
ATTGGCCAGACTGGGAATAAGTTGTAACATTCCAGGTCTCTGTCCTCGGCCATCCTTGGGGAAATAGGTTCCGGCAAAGAAGGGTTCCTTGTCAGGTGTCATCACGATCGTGAGTGGCCACCCACCCCTACCGGTCATGGCCTGGCAGACAGACATGTACATATGGTCAACCTCAGGCATCTCTTCTCGGTCTACCTTTATGTTCACAAAATTTTGATTCATCAATTCTGCCACGGTCGAATCTTCAAAGGACTCGTGTTCCATCACATGGCACCAGTGACAGGTGGAGTAGCCAATGGAAAGGAAGATCGGTTTGTTATCCTTTTTGGCCTTTTGGAATGCCTCGTCACCCCATGGATACCAGTCCACTGGATTTGATGCATGTTGCAAAAGATAAGGACTTTGTGATTTGGCTAATCGATTCTGGTTGTTTTTTTTCTTTCCCATTGTATCCCCGTTGCAGTTCCATGTGAATGTAAAAAATAAGAAAATTAGAATTAATTTTTTCATAGAGTTTATATCTTGATGATGGAAGTTAGATAGTTTTGAGGGCTTGACTATAACCTTATTTGAATAACTCAATGAATTGAAAATAATCTCATCAATGATCCTACCATGAATATTAATATCCAATGCAGATTTATGAATCATATTTTAG
>JASLKQ010000222.1 GCA_030747505.1 Verrucomicrobiota bacterium
TAATTAACGAAAATATAGAATATTTGTTTTTCATATTTGCCAGAAATTACTTGATTAATATTGAATATTCAATGATTTCAAGTTGCGGATAATAATACAGAAATCTCATTACGTATGGCAGTTTAGTAGATTGTTGATTTAAAACACCGTACGTCGTTTTACAATTATAGACTTCATGATATAAGTTTGTCAGCTATTAATTGAAAATTTGGAGAGGTGGGTGAGAGGCTTAAACCACAAGTTTGCTAAATTTGCGATGGAGTAATCCATCCGAGGGTTCGAATCCCTCCCTCTCCGCCATTAATATAGAGGACTATTCTCAAAGAAATTTTTTAGCTTTATTGGTTTTTGTTCTAGTATGTACCTATATACATTATAGTTTTCCAATACTCTTTGAACATAATTTCTGGTTTCTTTAAATTTTATTAATTCTATCCAATCAACATAATCTATCTGATTTTTTTGCGGATTTTTATTTATTTTTTTCCAATATTTAACTCTTTTTGGTCCAGCGTTATAAGCGGCTATAGCAAAAGGATAAGATCCTTCATAATCAAGTATTAATCCAGCTATATAAAAAGAACCTAAATTAATATTATATTCAGGTTTTTTTGTAAGTTTTGATTTTGAATAGGGAATCTTTGCTTGTTTCGCTACA
>JASLKQ010000223.1 GCA_030747505.1 Verrucomicrobiota bacterium
ATTTAAGATCTTTCTCTATATCTTCGTGATCACCTACTGCAATATGGTTTTCGCTCTTAATAACGAAACGTTCTAATAGCGGCACAAATAAGAGAGGGATAATTCCACCCACAACAATACCAAGAACCATTGATCTAACATGTGGGTCAATATAACTAGCGATTAAATCGGCAAAAATATGTGCTAGCGCAGCCCCAAAAACACCAGCAATATATCCATTAGAGGCAATTTTCAGAAATCTATTAATGCTCCAGCCAGAATAATAGCCAATTAACATAATAAATATATGAACAAAGCCAAAAACAAAGCCTCTTAGATTTGCATCCGCTAGATACATATATTTATCAATTAAATGTTCCATTAAGGATATTATATTATGAATTTATGACAAATTCATGGCTCAAAAAATGGCGGAGAGGGAGGGATTCGAACCCTCGAAGCCCGCGAAGGCTTGTCGGTTTTCAAGACCGGTGCATTCAACCACTCTGCCACCTCTCCGAGTTGAAGGCGTGAGAATACCTGATCATTAGTAATCCTGAAAGACAGATTAACCTGCTAAAACCGTTCTGTTCTTAGCCCAATCCCTTAAACACTCAATGCGTTCAGCCATTACTACTGATAATGGACGAGTGCGCTTCATTTCATCAATTAATAT
>JASLKQ010000224.1 GCA_030747505.1 Verrucomicrobiota bacterium
ATTGATAGTTTCTTTTTAGGATCGAATCTTTCATGATATTTTTTGTCCGATAATTACAAGACACTGAATTCCTCCGGGGATAGGCTTCATGGAATTAAGGGATATGTATTCATTGAATCGACGAAATTTTTTGCGCGGGATCGGCGTTTCCATCGCTCTTCCGGCACTCGAGTCTCTCGGTGCTGCACCGGCTAAATCTGCACCGGCCAAACGCTTTGTATGTGTCTCGCCTAATTACGGGATGAATCCTGGTGGGTTTTTCCCTGAGCAGACAGGGGCAAACTACGCGATGCCCACGCTTTTGAAGCCTCTTGAAAAACATCGCCGTGATCTGACTGTGTTTACCAACCTGGATCATCCCAAGGTGGGTGGCGGGCATGGTTGTTCCAATACCCTGCTCAACGGGATGGAACTCAAGGATACCAAGGATAACCCTCAACGGTTGTTGTCGTTGGATCAGTTTCTGTCTGAGAAGATTGGGCAACAGACGCGCTTTCCCACACTGCGGTTGGGGTCAGGAGGTGTTTCCTGGTCGCGCGCGGGCGTGATGCTGCCCAGTACGGGCAGTCCCACACAAATTTTTGCACGGTTGTTTCTTGAGGATAATCCGAAGGTCAAGGCCAAGGCCAGAGAGC
>JASLKQ010000225.1 GCA_030747505.1 Verrucomicrobiota bacterium
AGGGAGGCCCTCTGGCAATTGGCTTTGATGAATCTTATATCATTCCTGCTTCGCTCGACATGTTCCCTTATCTTTACCTGAAGAACGATCAACCCACTGCCTGGGCCAACACCACCAAGGCCTTCCATCGACCGGGTCCGGCGGCCGAGGACTTTGAGGCGATAAATTGTCTCACGGATTTCGCCCGCGAAAGCCGCGCTTACATTGCCGCGCGAGCCAAGAGTGAGAAACCCTTCTTCCTTTATTTGCCCTTAACCAGCCCGCACACACCCATTGTGCCCGCCAAAAAATGGCAGGGTAAGTCGGGCTTAAGCAAGTACGGCGACTTCCTGATGGAAACCGACTGGGTCGTGGGAGAGGTGTTGGCCGAACTGGATAAACACAAGCTCACCGACAACACGATTGTCATCTTCACGGCTGATAACGGTTGTTCACCACAGGCCAAGATACCTGACCTGATCAAGAAGGGGCATAAGCCCAACGCTGATTGGCGCGGTCATAAGGCTGATATTTATGAGGGTGGCCACCGCACTCCTTTTCTGGTGCGTTGGCCCGGCAAAGTGAAAGCCGGTTCCCTTTCAAGCCAAACCATATGTACTTCGGACTTGTTTGCCACTCTCGCTGATATTCTTG
>JASLKQ010000226.1 GCA_030747505.1 Verrucomicrobiota bacterium
TCGAAGTCGCAGTTCAACAAACACGGGCATGGCCTCAGTATTACCGGTGGCTACGTGTATCGCGGCAAAAAGATTCCCGCCCTGCGCGGAGCGTATGTCTATGGTGACTACAAGACCGGCACAATCTGGGCGTTTCGTCAGAGTGGTGGCAAGGTAACTGAATACGGTCAGGTAGTAGGGCCAAACCCGATCCGGTTTGTGGCGAGCTTTGCCGAGGATCAGGCTGGAGAGCAGTATATGCTGGGTTTCGAGGGGAAAGGCCGCATCTATCGGCTTGAGGCTAAGTAGAGATTTTAAGCCAGGTTTTCTCAAGCGGACCATTCTTGGTCCGCTTTTTTATTGAACCCGTGGAGTGGTATTTTTCGCCCGACCCACCGGGCGCACGTTGGCGCCTTTTTGTTTACCTTCACCCAAATCTCTGCGGGCGGCTTGGGCGGCTTGAGTCAGGCGCTTTACAATCTCGGGATGCTGGGCTGCGACATCGTGTTTTTCAGCGATGTCGGTCTTGACCTCATAAAGAACCGGTTGTTGCCTGCGTTTTGTGCCCTTGCGCACGGGTTGATCCGGGGAGTGTGGCAGATACAACTTCCAGCGGGCGTCACGGACCGCTTCAAGG
>JASLKQ010000227.1 GCA_030747505.1 Verrucomicrobiota bacterium
TAATACAAATGTAGGTGCGATCCGTGGATCGCGGATGTTGCATGAGTCTAGCACTCAACTGAATGCTTCACTTGCTCGTTTGGCTTCAGGCAGTAAGATTGTTCAACCTCAGGATGATGCGGCCGGTCTGGCTGTGGCTGCAAAGTTTGATGCTCAAATTGCGAGAAATAAGAGCATTCAAAACAACCTGAGTAGTGCCTTGTCCTACAGTCAAACGCAGGATGGCTTTTTAGGAAAAGTCAGTAAGGCATTAGACCGGATGAGTGAACTGGCCACCCTGGCTTTGGATTCCACCAAATCCAGTAGTGATAAGTCCAATTACGAAACCGAATTCACAGATTTGAGATCCTATATCAGTGATATCGGAACAAAAAACTTCAATGGAGTCAGTCTGTTTAATGGTACGGGTTTGGCCGTGACCAAGGACAGTGATGCCGCCACCTGGAGCTTGAACGCCAGCACTTTGAATGGATCGGATGTTCAGACAATTGTGGGCTTTGCAGGACAGGTGAGTGCATTTGCTGCAACGACAGCGAACGCGGTTGCCACGCTCAAGACGGCTATTGAGTCGGTGGCGACACACCGTGCGAAGGTTGGTGCCAATATT
>JASLKQ010000228.1 GCA_030747505.1 Verrucomicrobiota bacterium
CATTTAGACCTAACATTTGCTATATTTTTGAAAAGGTAATGGTACAAGGACCTCAACAATAATATTCTTTCGCCAATTTCTTCACCAATTTTTGTCGGACCCGAAGGGTGCCGACCTTACTCTTGCTTTTCTCCTTCTCCTTCTCCTTCTCCTTCTCCTTCTCCTCCTCCAGCCATTAAGCCGACAATCAATAAAACATGTGTATTTCGACGATTTCAGCATTCCAATCAACAATTCATACATCGTCGGAAAGAGGACAGCACCGGGGTTCATCCGGAGAAGACAAATACAACGACAAAGACAAATACGAAGACAAATACAAGGACAAAGACAAAGTCAAAGTTCAAAAAATACTTAACATGTGCTATATTTTCGAAAAGCAGTGGGTGCAAGGATATCAAATATGACATTTTTATCATGTTGACGCAGACAAGGACAAGGACGACCAGGTGGACAAGAACAACAAGGACGCCAACAAGGACAACAAGGTGGACAAGGTGAACAGTTTGGATACTTTGGTCACTTTTCCACACTTTTCAAACTTTTCCACACTTTCAAACTTTTCCACAATTTTTCAAACTTTTTCAAACTTTTTCAAACTTTT
>JASLKQ010000229.1 GCA_030747505.1 Verrucomicrobiota bacterium
CTCTGATGGCACGGTTTACGTCGGGTCAACGGACAACAAGCTCTATGCCATCAATGGCAAGACTGGGGTCAAGCTATGGGAATTTGAAACGGGAGATACTGTGCGCTCCTCCCCCGCCATCGGCTCTGATGGCACGGTTTATATCGGGTCTGATAATGGTAAACTCTATGCCATCAATGGCCAGAGTGGGGTCAAGCTATGGGAATTTGAAACGATAGATCTTGTGCGCTCCTCCCCCGCCATCGGATCTGATGGCACCATCTATGTCGGGTCAGATGATGGCAAACTCTATGCCTTCAATCCCGATGGCACCAAGAAATGGGAGTTTGTAACGGGAGATGAAGTGAACTCCTCTCCCTCCGTTGGAGCTGATGGCACCATCTACATCGGGTCAGTAGATAAAAAGGCCTACGCCCTGAATCCCGATGGCACCAAGAAATGGGAGTTCCTAACCGGAGACGAAATCGAATCCTCACCAGCAATCGGAGCCGATGGCACCGTTTACATCGGGTCTAATGACGGGAAAATTTACGCTTTGAATGGGAATACAGGTGTAAAGAAATGGGAATTTGATACAGGGGATGAGGTTGAACACGCTGCTT
>JASLKQ010000022.1:0-4005 GCA_030747505.1 Verrucomicrobiota bacterium
CCCTTTTCCCTGTGCTCCCTGAGTCTGAGTGGCTAAGCTTTGCCAATGAAATCCACTGCGTTCGTTGCAACTGTTCTATTGCCATTTTGCGTTATTGCCGCCGAACCAAACCGCAACGTCATTGCGCGTGGAAGCTATGCCAATAGCCAATTGCAGTTTGAGAAAAACAAAACAGGCCGGGTGGCATTCATGGGTGGGTCCATTACCCAGATGAATGGCTACCGGCCGATGGTGGCTGACTGGCTTGCAAAACGATTCCCCAAGACGAAGTTTGAATTCATTAATGCCGGTATCTCCTCGACCTGTTCAACCACCGGTGCCTTTCGGTTGAAGTCACAGGTTCTGGATAAAGGCCGGATAGATCTCTTCTTCATCGAGTTTGCCGTGAATGACGATCAGGACGCGGGCCATGCGCACCGGGAATGTATACGAGGCATGGAAGGCATCATTCGCCACGCACGTAAGGCTCAGCCGAATATGGATATTATTGTGACGCACTTTGTGAATCCGGGGATGCTCGAGCAATTGCGTTCAGGGAAAATGCCTTTATCCATGGCCGCCCATGAAAAGGTGCTTAAGGCCTATGATGTTTCCACTATCTTCCTTGCGCGCGAGGTGGCTGACCGCATTGATTCAGGGAAGCTCACTTGGAAGGTTTTTGGAGGTACTCATCCCAAGCCAGCGGGGAATGCCGTTGCTGCAGAAATGATTGATCAACTCCTGACTGCGGCGTGGGATAAGCCGGCTCTTAAGGAGCCTTCGCCCCACGCAGTTCCCTGGAAGCCTGTTGATAGTGGCAGTTATTTTAACGGTCATTTTCTTTTGCCAGCAGAATCAGCCAATGACACGTGGAAATGGCATGTTCCCGATTGGAAAAAGATTCCGGGCGGCTTTCGCAGTAATCCCTTTGGTGGTATGAAGCTTTTGACCGCAGGAAAACCCGGCAAGGAAGCGACTCTGAAATTCAAGGGGCGCGCCTTGGGTGCCTACGTTTTAGCCGGGCCTGATGCGGGTACGCTGGAAGTGAGTATTGATGGAGGGAAGTGGAAGCGGGTGGATTTATACCACCACTACAGCCGGGGATTGAATTACCCGCGCACGGTCATGTTTGCATCGGATCTAAAGGCGGGGGAACACACGGCAAAACTGAGATTGAGTGAAAAATCCAATCTTAAAAGTAAAGGCACTGCTGCGCGGATTCTGCAATTTACGGTGAACTAAAATACTTCAGTGGCCGATATGCTCTCCAGAAGCCCAAGTGATGCGTGACATCGTTGGTTCATCTCTCTAGTCTTTGAGCCATTCCATGAAACGTTTTCTTTTTCTGTTAATGGCAGGGTTGCTTTTCGGTCTTCAAGCGAAGGATAAGCCGACTAACTTTGTAATCTTTCTCACTGATGATCAGGGTTGGGGTGATTTGGGAGTACAGGGCCATCCTTTAATTAAAACTCCCAATCTGGATCAGTTTGCCAAAGAGGGAGTGCGCCTTACTCAATGTTATTCGGCCTGCGGCGTTTGTTCACCCTCTCGTTCTTCTATTCTCACCGGTCGTACTCCTTATCGTAACGGGGTATGGCGTTGGATTCCTTCCGGTCATCAAGTGCACCTGCGTGCGAGTGAAATCACCATTCCTGAAGTCCTGAAGGCCAAGGGATACACCACCTGTCACGCGGGTAAATGGCATTTGAATGGCTTCTTTAATGATCCCCGACATCCTCAGCCCAATGATCATGGTTATGACTGGTGGTTGGCCACCCAGAATAATGCTTCGCCTCATCATATTAATCCCAAGAACTTTGTCCGTAATGGCAAAGCTGTTGGCGTGATTGAAGGGGCTTCAGCGGTGATTGCTGCAGAGGAAGCGGTTCATTGGCTGCGCAAGGAACGTGACAAGGATAAACCTTTTTTTATTACTGTTTGGACACATGAACCGCATCTTCCCATCGAATCGGCTCCTGAGTTTATGAAGCCATATGCCGATATCGATGATGAAGGCATTCGTCAACACCATGGGAATGTAACTCAGCTGGATCACGCTTTTGGTTTGCTGATGAAAGAGCTGGATCAGCAGGGTTTGGGGGATGATACCTTTGTCTTCTTTACCTCTGATAATGGCCCAGAAGGGGCGGGAACCAAAGGGCGAACTCGCGGGTCAACAGGTGGGTTGCGCGGACGCAAACGTTGGAGTCATGAAGGGGGAATTCGCGTGCCGGGAATAGCCCGCTGGCCTGGGCATATCAAGCCGGGAACGATCAGTAGCGTGCCCGTAATTGGTTCAGATTTGTTTTCAACGGTGTTGGCTATTGCTGGTGTGGATTTACCCAAGGATCGGGTGATAGATGGAGTGGATATGCGTCCAGCTCTTGCCGGAAAGCCGGTGCAACGGCCTGTGCCACTTTACTGGCGCAATCATTTAGCTCCAAAAGACAATCATGTGGCCTTGCGTATGGGTGATTGGAAGATTGTAGCAGATGAGAAACTTCAACAATTTCAACTCTATGAAATAGAAAAGGATTGGAAGGAGGAAAAGGATTTGTCTCAAGAAATGACTGACAAACTGGCTTCGATGAAGGCTGTGCTACTCAAGGTTCATGGTGAAGTGGAAAAAGAAGGGCCCTCGGAATGGTGGTTAAACGAAAAACCTCGTCAACGCGGCAAACGGACCAAGGGAAGGGAATTATCCGAGGGTAAGGATGAAACCGGTGACTGGGAGATCATTAAAGGGGGGACAGTGACCAAAGATGGCAAAGGCTATCTTCTAAATGCCCTAGATGGAGAGGCTTTTGCATTACATAAGCTGGATCGTGTGGTGGGTGAAAAGATTACCTTTGAGCTGGAATATCAGGCGGCAGTGACGGAGCGAACCCGCAACGCCTGCCTCGTATTGGGAGCAGAACCTCTTAACGATAAACTTTGGAAAGCAGGCTCTATGATGGGTATGGGGGCGCATGGAATTTTTCCGGGATTTTGGGCTAATACCAGTGTGGGAACTCTCAAAAGGACATCTCTGAATCCAGATGCGTGGTTCAAGGCAACCGTAACCATTGACACCGTCAAAAGGCTATTAACCCTACAGGTGGGTAAGACGGAGATTGTGATTCAAACACCCAAAGATTTGGATGAAATCCGGTATTACGGCATTTATGCCAAGGGTACCAAGACGCGGTTTAGTCCTGTGACTATCAAATAGCTCGATCTAGATCTTAGACCGTACCGTAAATGGATTTACCGTTGCTCTCAAGATCCTCGCTGGCTTCCACCAGTCGTGCGGCCATGGCTTCCTCCGATTTCTTCAGGTAGGAGCGCGGGTCATAGACCTTCTTGTTTCCGATTTCACCGTCGATCTTCATTACGCCCTCGTAATTGGTCATCATGTGGTCGGCGATGGGACGGGTGAAGGCGTACTGCGTGTCAGTGTCGATATTCATCTTCACCACGCCATAGTTCAGAGTCTCCTTAATCTGGTGTTTTTCCGAGCCGCTGCCACCATGAAAAACGAGGTCGAACTTGGCTTCCTCACCATGCTTGCCGATTACTGCGTCCTGTCCGGCCTTAAGAATCTCCGGACTCAGTTTCACAGCCCCCGGTTTATAGGAGCCGTGTACATTGCCGAAAGTGGCCGCAAACATGTAGCGGCCGATGCCATTGAGACTCTCATACACGGTGAGCATATCCTCCGGGGTGGTATAGAGTTTTTCTGCAGGCATATCTTCAGTGCCCGCTGAGCCGTCTTCTTCTCCACCTACAACACCGGCTTCCACTTCCAGAATAATTTCATTAGCCGCACAGAGCTCCAGATATTCCTTGGAGATGGCCATGTTTTCCTCCAAGGGAAGGATGGAGGCATCAAGCATGTGGCTCTGGAACAGATTGTTTTGGCCCGCTTCACGGCGCTTGGTTGTCTCGGCAATAAGCGGTTTCAGGAAACCTTCAGCGGCCTCTGGCTGGCAATGGTCGGTATGCAGGCCAATGAGGATATCATATTTATCGGCCAGCCGGTGAGCG
>JASLKQ010000022.1:4015-23018 GCA_030747505.1 Verrucomicrobiota bacterium
CGGAAGCGAACTGGCCGCCGCCGGTGGAAAATTGAATGATGCCATCAGACTTTGCATCAGCAAAGGCCTTGAGAGCCGCATTAATGGTGGTGATGGAAGTAACGTTTACTGCCGGATAGGCGTAGTCGCCATTTTGGGCGGCATCGAGCATCGCAGCGTATTGCTTGGGCGTGGCAATGGGCATAATATATTTGGTTTCTTCCCAGCCGGTTGGGTTGAGGAAGGGCCGTGGAAATTAGGCATTTGAGATGGAAATGCAATCCAAAAACAGGCCCTTTAGGTTTGCTGGCCCCGCAGAATAGAGGGAAACGGTACAAAAACTTTAAGAGGGGCAAATTATTCACAATGCTCTTTGGGCGTTGTCCGGGCTAGAGGCCTCTGCGCATAATTCTCGGGAAGATTTCGTATGGATACACTAATTGGAAGAAGGGAAAGTGTTTGGGTCTCTTTGATGGTTTGTTTCCTTTGTTTCGGCCTTTTTGAGGTCCACGGGCAGCCGGAATCGGTGGATTCGAATAAAACGGAGTCGGCCAGTCCAGAGTCGGCATCTGAATCGGGTGGCAGTGTTTTGGAGGTCATCAATAAAGTCCTCAACTATCCACTCATCAAAATGGGCAAGGGCAATCTGACCCTCCAGAGTCTGCTCATACTGGGCTTGTTGTTTATTGCGGTGATTATTGCCGAGAAGATTGTTCGGGAGCGCGTTATCATGCGTGTTTTTGACAAGACCGATTTTCCCGAGGCCCTCGAGTACGGCATTGCTCGGATTCTTGGCTACATATTTTTGGTTATTGGTTTCTACATGGCGTTCCAGATTGTGGGGATCGATCTCAGTTCGCTGACCATCATTGCCGGCGGCATTAGTGTGGGTGTGGGTTTTGGACTGCAGAATATTATCAATAACTTTGTCAGCGGCATCATCATCTTTGCCGAACAGCCCATTGCCATTGGTGACCGCGTTGAGGTAAGCGGTATTGCCGGAAGGGTGGAGAAAATCAGCCTGCGCAGCACCATGGTGGTGACCAGTGATAATATAACCATGATTGTGCCTAACGCGGATTTTATTTCCCAAACGGTGACCAACTGGAGCTATAGTGATCCCAAGGTGAGGATCCGTATCCCCATTGGAGTGGCCTATGGCACTGATCCTCAAAAGGTGAAAAAGCTGCTCCTCGAGGTGGCTGAGGAAGATTCAAGGACATTAAAGGATCCGAAACCCAGTGTTATCTTTCGGGCGTTTGGTGCGAGTTCACTGGATTTTGAGTTGGCTGCCTGGACCAAGGAAATGTCTACGCGGCCCACGAGTTATATCAGTGGTATTAATTTCGCCATCGATAAGAAATTCCGTGAACACGACATCGAGATTCCGTTTCCACAGCAGGATTTACATATACGTTCCGGTGGAGTGGAAATAAAAAAAGCGACTGACTCAGGAGAGTCAGCCGCCAGCTAAAACTTCACCGTTTTAAGCGTCAGAGCGATTTTTGCCGTCCTTCTTTTTCGGCTCAGGCTTGGCTTTCGGATCGCCGCGCCGGAAATTGAAGTCGAAATTAAACTTCCTTTGCCCTTCACCATTGAATTTGAATTGACGGAATTGAAGCCCGCCCTTACCTCCGCCCATGCCTTCGAGTTGTTCGAGTTTCTTGATGAGATTGCGATCAAGCGCGTCACGCTGTTTCTCGGTGTCCACCGGGCCGGTAAAAAGTTCGTCCCCGTTTTTATCCTTTGCTGAAAAGATCTTTTTACCGTTTTTTGTCTTCAAAGTGTAGGAACCTGTTTCATCGGCGACAGTGACACTGCTGGCAATCTGTGCGTTGAAGTTAAAATTTTTACGACCGCCTTGTGGGGGTTCCGGTATTTCAAATAACTCATTATTGGGGAATATATCCATTGGTAACCCGCCGGGGCCAAACTGGGGAAGGTTCTGGAGCTGCTTTCGAAGTTGCTCCATTTGTTCCTCCATTTGCTTTGGATTGCCGGGCCTGAGTTGGAACTGGTTGAAGAGACCAAGTCCGCCCGGAAGGTTGAATCGCCGCCACTGACCATCCTGAAGACGCAAACCTTCAGGTTTGGGTGCGTCATTTTGCTTCATTTCACCTTGGCCAAGTTTAATCTTGGCGGTTTGTTCCTTGGCTTGGCGGTAATAGGTAAGAGTGACTTCATCGCCCGGTTTCTTGGTGCGAATAAGTGCCTGTAATTGCTCCGGATTAACGATCAGTTGATCGTCCATTTGCGTAATGACATCATTAAATTCCAGTCCGGCTTTTTGAGCGGGGCTTCCCTTGGCAACATAAGAGACAACTACGCCGATGCCCTCGGGCAGATTCAATTGGGAACGGGTAGTGCCGGTAACCGGATCCATGGCTATTCCAAGGAAGGCACCCGCCCGGGATTGTTCTTTAACCTTTTGAGGGGCGTCTTTTTTATTTTCCTGGCTCAGGAGGGGAAACGCGAGGGTTGCTATCAGTAAAAGTATTAGTTTGGTGTTCATGTTAATGATTGTAGAGGTTAAGTTTTAATAAATAGTAGCCGGCACAAGGAGTCGCTCCTCGCGGGGAACTTGGTACTGCACCCGTGTTACTCCATTGGGTTGAGCCCATTGGTAAGAATCAACGACTTGCATTCGGACACTCCGGTAGGGTTGTCTTCCCTCAATATGAATAATGCCCTCATTGATTGCTTCGACGACCTGATTGTTCCGGGAAACAGGGAAAAGTTCGATGGTTTCTTCTTTGGTGGGTTTGTTCGAAGACTTGGCGGCAGTTCCATCCGGCTGGTCATCGTTTTTTTGAGGGGAAAGGGTCAGCGCCAAAACAATGGCAGTCGCAGCGGTAAAGGGGACTAACCATAACCATCGGCGAGATCGCCAGGTTGATGATTGGGGTGCTGGGGAGTGATCTGTGGCGGCGTGGCTGATGCGTTCAAGGAGTGCTTCGTCCATCTTTGCAGGCCTGATTTGGCGTAGTTCAGATTCCAGAGTTGGATCAAATTCAGGTTCGTTATTCATGACTGTTTAAATTTGTATCACGCTTAAGGATTTCGAGACCATAACGATAACGGGAGGCTGCGGTGTTAAGCGGTATATCCAGGGTTTCGGCTATCTGGGCAAAGGTCAGTTCGCCCCAGATTTTCAACATCACTACTTCCCGGAATTTCTGAGGCATCTTTTTTATGGCTTGGTCTATGACTTGAGCGATCTCCTTTTGATCGATGTTATTGTCAAACCAGTAGGCATCGGATTCTTCGGCAGCGATTTCCTCACGGGCTGCCCGGCGGTCGTTTTTTCGCGCCAAATCAATTGCACGGCGCCGTATTGTAGCATACACCAGAGGAAGGTCCGGTGGGTTACCTTTACTCTTCACAGAGGACTCAATCACGACCTCCTGTAATAAATCCTCTGCGTCGGATCCACAGCGGGTTTGGGTCCGGGCAAAGAGCAACAATTGAGGGCCATGTTTACCCAGCCAGTTAGTCCAGTTTAACGAATTATCACTCACGAATCTGATGACATACTAGCCTAATTCCAAGCCATATGCATAGATAAAGCGTTGAGAGAAAAAGTTTTTGTCTAAAAAATTGCTCAACCTTCGTTGCTTGGATCATAATTACTTATGCGCACGTTTTTACTGACTTTTTCCTGTATTAGTGCTTTACCCCTTCAGGCAGCTCCAAAGGAGTTGCTGGTTTATATCGGCACCTACACCAAGACACAGGAGCAGGGGATTCATTGGCTTAAACTGGACACGGGAACGGGCAAGCTTACGCCGGCAGGGAAACTGGCCGGGCAAAAGAACCCTTCCTTTCTAGCTATCCATCCTAATAAAAAATTTCTCTATGCGGTCAATGAGATTGGTAATTACAAGGGCGAAAAGGCAGGAGGAGTGAGTGCATACTCCATCAATAGGGAGACTGGGGCTCTCACATTTCTAAACCAGCAATCTTCCAAGGGCGGTGCTCCTTGTCATATAGTGCTGGATGGCACAGGAAGAAATGTTCTCGTAGCCAACTATACCGGTGGCAGTGTGGCAAGTTTGCCTGTTTCTAGAAAAGGGCGCCTGCGTAAAGCTACCTCTTTTATTCAGCATGAGGGTTCAAGTGTATTGAAGCCAAGACAGGCCGCCCCCCACGGTCATTCCATCAATGTCTCACCGGGTAACAAGTTTGCTGTGGCCGCGGATTTGGGCTTGGACAAGGTGTTGGTTTACGGCTTTGAAGCGAAAGGAGGCAAGCTGACTCCAGCCGGTTTTGCCAAGGTGGCACCCGGCGCAGGGCCCAGGCATTTTGCATTTCACCCGAATGGAAAGTTCGCCTACGTGATCAATGAAATCACGCTCACCGTCACCGCCTTTGCATGGGATGAAACGAAAGGCAAACTGAGTGAGTTACAGACGATTACCACGTTGCCAGTGGAGCGCGAGAAGGGAATGAGCACGGCGGAAGTGCAGGTGCATCCCAGCGGCAAGTTTTTGTATGGATCCAACCGCGGGCATAACACAATTGCGGTTTTCAGTATCGATCAAAAGACCGGTAAGCTGAGTGCCGTGCAGCATCAATCGACTCTGGGGAAAACGCCCCGAAATTTTGGGATTGATCCTAGTGGTGAATTTCTGATTGCGGCCAATCAATCCAGTGGCGACGTGTATACATTTAGGATTAATCAGGAAAGTGGTGAACTAAAACCTACCGGTCACTCGGTGGAAATCCCGATGCCGGTTTGCGTCAAGTTTCTGGATAGGTGAACTGACGGTTGGCTATATTTTGCCCCCAAGATCAGTGCTATTTTGACAATTTAGGTTAAGACAAAAAAACTCTTCCAATCTAAATATGCATTTGATGTGCATCTTATGCATATTTAGAGATGCGACTCTCTTTGCATACCGATTATGCCCTCCGGGTGCTAATGTATCTGTCCGAGGCGAATCGTCGTGCCAAGGTGGCGGAGATTGCCGGGTATTTCGATATCTCGCGCGATCATCTGGCCAAGGTAACGCAACGCTTGGCCCAGTTGGGATACATTCGGGCCATTCGTGGTGCGGGAGGCGGGCTGGAGTTGGCCGTGGATCCGGCGAAGATTCGACTTGGGTCGGTCATCGTGGACTTCGAAGGCACCATGCGTTTATTGGAATGTGTGGGAGCAACCGAACCAGTCTGCTGCATTCAATCGAGCTGCCGACTCAAACAGGTGTTGGCCAAGGCAGAGAAGGTGCAAAAAGACTATCTGGATGGCGTTTGTTTAAGCGACGTTGTTCAGGAGGGTCGTCCTCTAGATAAGCAAACAAGATAAGCACATGGAACCAAACCAAACCATTAAAGGAAGAATAATTCTATGTTGCATCAAGCTAAACGAAAACGTTCGTTGTACAGTCTCATCTTTGCCGGCATTATCTTAAGTGTCGGCTGCGTTGGAACCAAGCAGACAGAGGCAGACCCCAACAGTATCTATGCCCGGTTGGGGGGGCAGCCGGCGATCGATGCTGCCGTGGAGCTTTTCTACAAAAGAGTGTTGGCAGACAAATCTGTGAACCACTACTTCGAAGACATTGACATGGACAAGCAGCGGTCGAAGCAAAAGCAGTTTCTCGCGGCGGCATTTGGAGGGCCCGTTCCCTACAGGGGTAAGAACATGCGCAAGGCTCATGCTCCCCTCGATTTGAAGGAGAGCGACTTCAATGCCATAGCGGGTCATCTTCAAGCCACACTTAGGGAGTTGAAAATTAACGATAAGCTTATCGGTGAAGTTATGGCGGTAGCAGCAAGTACCAAGGATGATGTCCTGAACAAGTAGGCAATATTTCTTGGCTGAACAGAAATTAGCTCAAGCCCCTGCAAAAGCAGGGGCTTTTCCGTTACCTATTTTGATGGGTATGTCCCTTTGGCGCAGGAGGGCGTGGTATGGGGGTCGTTGGCTCTACATATACTGTTTACGATACTGTAATGGAGTAAGTCCCATGTTCTTTTTGAATTGTACGGTAAAAGAGCTCTGGTCGTAGAATCCAAGGTCGATTGCGATTTTTCCAACCGTCATATCGGGTTGTATCAGCAGGTCGCAGGATTCCTGAATTCGCAATTTGATAAGATATTGTTGTGGTGTAATGTTAAAATTCTCGCGAAAGCGCCTTTCGAATTGACGAAGTGAGAGTTTGGCCATGTCTGCCAAATTACGGATGGATAATTTGTCTCGAAAGTGGGCATGTAGATAGTTCATTGCCAGAGTCATGCCCGACTCGCCGGAAAACAGCCGCCTCTGCTGTTCATAGTCCTGGATGATGCCCATCACGCCAATTGCTTCTTGGTTGGTATTCACGATTGGATATTTGGAGGTAAGAAACCATGAGGGGATTCCTTGGCGGTTCAGAAAGATTTCCACTATCCGGGTTGCGGGCGTTCTGGATTCCATGACTTCCAGATCATCGCGTCGAAATTTTTCTGCGAGCCGGCGGGGTAACAGGTCGAAATCGGTATGCCCGATCAGTTCGGACTCGCTCTCAAACTCATATAACTCTACAAGATACTGGTTGGCCGCTAGTAAAACGCCTTCACTATCCTTGGCAAAGAAGGACACGTTCTCAATGCAGTCGAATAGCTCATAAACCGGACTTGAGGAATTGATTGCCCGAATCAGATTCCTTCTTCTTTTTTGAACTTCTTTTGCGCTTAACACGTCCAATATTGCGCTGACTGTCTCAAAAGCACTGTGTCGCTTTAATAATAAAATTGGCCAAAAGAATGCAAGACGTATTTGAAGGTTTGCTATACTCTGGCGCTGACAGCATATGAAAGGACTGAACTACATGGGGAAGCACGTTTTAGTTGGGGTGCTGATGTTGCCGGTGGTGCTACTGGCACAGGAGTTTTCGGATGCAGCGAAGATCACGTTTTTTGACAAAGAGATTTATCCAGTTCTTAAGGAGAACTGTTTCAAATGTCACGGCGAAGAAAAGAAGCTTAAAGGTCATTTTCGTGTTACCAGTCGCAAGGGGCTTTTGAAAGGGGGGGATATCGGCCCGGCGATTAATCTTAATGAACCGGATAAGAGTCTTTTACTGCAAATGATCTCCTATAAGGATGGTGATCATGAGATGCCTCCAAAGGAGAAGCTTCCTCAAGCGCAGATTGATTTACTAACTCAATGGGTGAAGATGGGGGCGCCGTTTAATCCTAAACATGAGATTGCTGCTGAGGGAGGGGCGCCGGCGAGCCCCACCACGCAGATTAATGAGCGAACCAAAGCTTACTGGGCTTATCAGCCGATTAAGAAATCGATGGTGCCTAAAGTGGCAGGGAAAGATTGGGGCGCCAATTCCATTGATGCCTTTGTCTATAGTCGTCTAGAAAAGAACAAGCTTACTCCCAATGGGGCTGCTGAAAAGAGGCAGCTAATACGCCGTGCATACTACGGACTAATCGGTCTGCCTCCCTCACCGGCTGAGGTTGGGGCCTTTATCAATGACAAGTCACCAAACGCTTTTGAAAAGGTCATTGATGATCTATTGGATCGACCTCAGTACGGAGAGAAGTGGGGCAGGCATTGGCTCGACTTGATGCGTTATGCTGAGACCAATGGCTATGAACGCGATAGTCGAAAGGATCTAATTTGGAAATACCGGGATTATGTCATTAAGGCTTTCAATGAAGACAAACCGTATGATCGTTTTATTGTCGAACAGTTGGCTGGCGATGAGTTGCCTGATAAAGACGGGGATTCCATTACCGCTACCGGGTTTTATCGCCTGGGTATCTGGGATGATGAGCCCGCAGATCGTCCATTGGCACGTTACGACTATCTAGATGATATATTGCGGACCGCCAGTGAGACATTCCTTGGGATGACCGTGGGTTGTGCGCGTTGCCATGATCATAAGATAGATCCGCTGCCGCAAAAGGACTATTATTCGCTTTTGTCTTTCTTTAGTGACATTTCTCCTCATGGGAAAGGCAAGACCAACCATGTTCCCATTACCGATGCGAAAACCAAGGCTGAAATGGAGCAAAAACGGGACGAACAGCAGAAGGTTATTGCTGAGGTCCAGACTAAGTTGCGTCCTTTTGAGGAGGCTTTGATTGATGGTTTCGCCGCCAAAAATCCCAATATTCGAGATAAGGCAAATGAGAAGGAACAGAAGAAGCTGAAGAATCCATATGCACTTCCTGATGCCTCGCGAGGGAAGGGGCAGATTTGGGAGTACACGACTACCAAGCCCGGCGATAACTGGTTTGAAATTGCATATGATGATCGGGAATGGAAGAAGGATTGGTCCGGATTTGGAGCGAAAGGGACGTCCGGAAGCCATGTTCGTACCGAGTGGAAAACAAGTGATATATGGTTACGTAAGGATTTTCGCCTTGTGGAAATACCCGGCAAGCTGGTTTTGCGAATCCACCATGATGAGGACGCTGAGGTCTATTTGAACGGCAAACAGATTAAATCCTTCACCGGGCACATTGGTCGTTATATTGATGTGGATATCACGGAGGCTTCCCTTGACGTATTGCAAACGGGGCGTAACACAATAGCTATTCACTGCCGTCAAACGACTGGGGGGCAATATATCGACGCAGGGCTAATGGTGGATTACGACATTACTCCGATTCCAGTTTTGGCTCGTCTCCACGGGAGAGCAATCCTCGGGGATGTAAAATTAGCCGAGTATCAGAGATTACAGCAACAGCTTGTGACGCTTGAACGACAAAAATTCGAGGTCAAGGAGGAGTTCGCTATGGCGGTAGCCGAACGTGGACGACAAAAGACCTGGGTGCTCAAAAGGGGGAATCCTCAACTGCAAGGTGAGGAGGTTAATCCTGCATTTCCTCAGATTCTAAGTGCGCCCGAGGTGAAGATACCTGATGGCTATAACACCGGTAAGACTTCCGGTAAACGGCGCGTTCTCGCTGAGTGGGTTGCCAGCAAGAATAATCCCATGACAGCGAAGGTAATGGTTAACCGCTTGTGGCAGCATCATTTCGGACGAGGTATAGTTAGAAGTTCCAATAACTTTGGCTATATTGGTGATCAGCCCACGCATCCAGATCTCCTTAATTGGTTGGCTGCGGAGTTTATTGAAGGCGGTTGGACCTTAAAAAGGATGCACAAGCTCATCATGATGAGTAAAACTTATCAGATGTCCTCCGCTGGCAATAAGGCAGGTCTTGCTGCTGATCCTAATAATGATTTGCTTTGGCGCTTTGACATGCGTCGTCTTGCTGCTGAAGAAATTCGAGATTCCATCCTTAGTTTGACAGGTCAGCTTAATCTGAAGATGGCAGGCCCCAGTATTTATACAGAAATACCGCCCGAAGTGGCGAAGACAGCTTCACGACCAGGGGGTGCCTGGGGAAGGAGCTCCAAGGAGGATGCCGCTCGTCGTAGCGTTTACATCTACGTGAAGCGATCGCTCCATGAACCTTTTCTGGCCTCCTTTGACTGGGCCGACACGGACAACACTTGTGATGTTCGATTTGTGACGACAGTTCCTACGCAAACACTTACCATGATGAACAGTAAATTCCTGAATGACTCGGCTGAAGTGTTTTCCAAGCGTCTTCAGGAGGAATTAAAAACGGTCCCTGAGCAGATAAGTCGTGCCATTGAATTGGCAACCAGTCGGCCGGCAACAAGGCAGGATATCGAAGAAGGGGTTAAGCTTATTGGGGACCTTAAGAAAAATGGGATCGATGAAAATCAGGCGCTGCAGCGTTTTTGTCTTCTCGTGCTTAATTTGAATGAGTTTGTCTTTCTCGATTAACAGGGTAAACCCAATAATATAACAGGCTTATGGCGAAAAATGAAAAACCAATAAACACCTTCTGCGGACAAACCTCGCGCCGTGAATTTCTTGATCAGGTAGGAGGTGGGTTCACTTCCCTTGCCTTGACGGGGTTGATGGCCAAGGACGGGTTTCTCGCTAATCAGGCGCTGGCCGCTGATGGGAAAACTCCATGGGCCAATCCTTTGGCACCCAAGAATCCGCCACTGCCCGCAAAGGCGAAGCATGTTATATTTCTCTTTATGTATGGAGGGCCGAGTCAGGTTGACACCTTTGACTATAAGCCCAAGATGTATCCATTGGATGGTAAAACCATCGAAGTGAAAACCTTTGGCCGTGGAGGTAAAAAGAACGGAGGTCGCGTAGTGGGGCCGAAATGGAAATTTAAGCAGTACGGCCAATGCGGTAAGCATATTTCAGATCTCTTTCCTCACTTGGGGCAACAGGCTGACAAGATTGCCTTCCTGCATTCGATGACTGCGGATTCTCCCATTCATGGTTCAGCGATGTTGATGATGAATTCAGGTCACGTGCTTAGTGGTAAACCCTCTTTGGGTTCTTGGGTGAACTATGGCTTGGGCACAGAGAATGAGAATCTTCCTGGTTATGTGGTGATGCTGGATCCAACCGGGGGACCCATTAGCGGCGCCAAAAACTGGACCAGTGGTTATATGCCTGCGGCGTATCAGGGGGTTACCGTGAATGCCAGTGGTACTCCAATCCTTGATCTAAAGAATGCCCGTGGGATGAAGAGGGAAGAGCAGCGCACAATGCTCGATGCGTTGAATAAATACAACAGCCGGCATCTGAGTGATCGTGCCGACAACTCAAATCTGGCTGCCCGTATTGCCAGTTATGAGCTGGCTTACAAGATGCAGATGAGCGCACCTGAGGCGGTGGATTTTGATCAAGAGCCTGAGCACATCAGGCAGTTATATGGTCTAGATGAAAATCGAACTCAGGATTTTGGTAAAAAGTGTCTGCTCGCTAGGCGTCTTGTGGAACGTGGTGTGCGGTTTATCCAGATTTACAGCGGGGGCAACCATAACGATGCCAACTGGGATGCCCACGGGGATCTGGTGAAGAACCACAGCTACCATGCCGGAAACACAGACAAGCCGATCGCTGGTTTATTGCAGGACCTTGATCAACGAGGGTTGCTGGACGAAACGCTGATTGTATGGGGAGGCGAGTTTGGTCGTCAGCCAACAGCCGAGTACAACGCTAAGCCGGGTGCGGGAAATTATACCGGTCGCGACCATAACAGTTACGGATTTACCATGTGGATGGCTGGAGGAGGGATTAAAGGGGGGCAGAGTGTTGGCCAGACCGATGAGATTGGAAGTAAGGCCGTTGAAAACCGTTTTCATGTTAAAAATCTGCATAGTACCATTCTTACGCAATTAGGATTTAATCCTGATAAGCTCACATATTTTTATCGTGGTCTCGACCAGCGTTTGGTGGGGGTGGAGGGAGCCGAGCCGATTAGGCAGATTATTTAGATCTACTCTTTTATTATCTTATCAAGAGTGTTGCCGCATCTGCGAAATGTGGTTAGGATTTGCCTGAACCCCAATAAACGTAAGGATTCCCCATGGTTGCAACAGCTCCTCTTGATATTCCCGTAATTGAACCCTCTTCCCGTGTACAGGAGTTTCTCCAGTCACCACGCCAAATTCTAATAAATGGTAAATGGCAGAGTGCTGCCTCAGGAAAAACGTTTACTGTTTTCAATCCGGCCAGCGGTGGAGAAATCGCCCAGGTTGCTGAGGGGGATGCTGAGGATATCGCTCAGGCTGTTGCGGCGGCTCGCAAAGTATTTGATGATCCTACTCATGCTTGGAACAACATGACCCCCAGTGAGCGAGGGAAGCTAATCTGGAAGATTGGTGATCTCATTCTGGAAAACCTCGATGAGCTCGCAGAGCTTGAAAGCCTGGATAACGGCAAGCCCATGGGGGTTGCTCAGGTGGCTGATGTTCCGCTTTCTGCAGACCTCTTCCATTACATGGCTGGTTGGACCACCAAGCTCGAGGGGAATACCATCCCTATTTCTGTCCCTTACGCGCCGGGTGCAAAATTTCACGCTTTCACCATGCGGGAGCCGGTGGGAGTGGTGGGGCAAATTATCCCTTGGAATTTTCCCTTGCTAATGGCTGCCTGGAAGTTGGGGCCGGTTCTTGCCACAGGTAACTGTGTGGTTTTGAAACCGGCTGAACAAACCCCCCTGACCGCCTTGCGACTTGGTGAAATTATTCAGGAAGCAGGAGTACCTGATGGGGTGGTAAACATTGTTACCGGGATGGGAGAAACTGCCGGGGCCGCTTTAGCCGCACATGATGAGGTGGACAAGGTGGCTTTCACTGGCTCAACCGAGGTGGGCAAGATGATAGTGAATGCCGCTTCAGGAAACCTGAAGAAAGTTACTTTGGAATTGGGCGGTAAATCACCCAATATTATTTTCAAGGATACGGCTAATCTGGAGGCAACGATTGCCGGGGCCGCCAGTGCCATTTTCTTTAATCATGGTCAATGCTGCTGTGCAGGTTCACGGCTTTATGTGGAAAAGGATATTTTTGATGATGTAGTCGCCGGCGTGTCTGCTGCCGCTGAATCCATCAAGCTTGGCCCCGGACTGGCCCCGGATACTGAGATGGGTCCGTTGGTTTCAGATGAGCAGCTCAGTCGTGTTACCGGTTACATGAATGCCGGGCAGGAGGCAGGCGCTACGTGTGTTGCCGGGGGGACGCGCCGGGGTGAGCAGGGTTATTTTGTGTCTCCCACTGTTATCAAGGATGCCCAGGATGACATGAGTATTGTCCGAGAGGAAATTTTCGGCCCGGTGGTCGTGGCTGATCCTTTTGATGATATTGAGGAAATTATTGGGCGCAGTAATGACAGTACCTACGGGCTTGCTGCGGGTATCTGGACCAATGACATCGGGAAGGCTCACCGTACGGCTGCCCGTTTACGGGCGGGAACGGTCTGGATTAACTGCTATAATATCTTTGATGCTGCCCTTCCTTTTGGGGGCTACAAACAAAGTGGCTGGGGCCGTGAAATGGGCCATGAGGTTCTTGATTTGTACACCGAAACCAAGGCCGTTTGTCTGGGCTTGTAGGGAGTATCGCAAGGGTAGGCTAGAATGGCCCTTCGCGGAGGGGGGCTGGATCCATGGTGAAGACACTGGCGTCAAACGTTTCCTTCAGGAGTCTGGATTTCAGTTCTCGGTGGGATTTGCTGTTCCAGAGATTCTCAAATTCATCCGGGTCCTCCACCAAATCATATAGTTCGCCCTGATCGGTGCCGTGATAGACGACCATCTTGTGGGAGTCGGTCCGGTGCATCGTCCCGTAGCTATGTTTGTGACTCCAGGCGTTATAGTATTCACTGAAAACGCTCTTTCGGTGCTCTTTGGAATCCATTTGCCCCATGAGGATGGGCAACAGTGTTTTGCCCTGGATGTATTGAGGGATTTCGAGCCCGGCTGAATCTAGCAGGGTGGGGGCAATGTCAGTAAGCTCCATTAACCCCTCTGCTCGCAGTTCATTCTGGAAATGGCCGGGCCAACTGAAAATCAGGGGAACTCTTACTGCTTCCTCATAAAAATGAGGGCCCTTGAGATAAATTCCATGATCTCCGAGCATTTCACCATGATCACTCATGAAGATGACAATCGTATTATCCAGCTGGCCAGTCTCCTCCAGTGAAGCAATCATGTGCCCGACGTTTTCGTCAATCAGTTCAATCATTGCATAATAGGCTGCGGTGACTTCCTGCTTGTTACGGTCAGTCATGGCTGCGACGTGGTAGCTATTGGGGTCGCTGTGAGCAAACTCACTATCCAGCAGTTGGTAGGTTGTTTTGCTGGCGGCTTCGTTAGGCCGGCTCTTGGGCAGCGGGAGTTCATCAGGATTGTGCCGGGCCAAGTAGTCGGCTGGAGGATCAAAGGGGTGATGGGGGGCAAAGCAGTTGTAGCTAAAGAACCACGGGCTGCCTTTTTGCTTGCGAATAAAGTCAATGGCCATATTGGCGCACCAGGTAGTCTGGCTGTATTCAGCGGGGATTCCCTCCTTTATGAAGGGAGTGGATTCCCCCCTGTAAAGGTCACCCCAGCTTTGCCCCTGTTGAGTCAGCCATTGGGTGTAGGCGTTCTCCGGCCAATCGGGTTGTGGATGATGGGACCAGTGAAACACTTTGTATCCATCATCAATCCGTTTTTCCACCACCCCATTGGCACAGGTGGCGAGGTGGAGTTTTCCAGCCAGTCCACAGGTATAGCCTGCATCAGCCAGGAGTCGGCTAATGAGTTTTTCGGTGGCCGGGAGGGCTTGTCCATTCTGCCGGCAACGGGTGGTGCGCGGATATCGACCGGTCAGGAATGAGGCACGACTTGGTGAGCATACAGGGCTTTGGCAGTAGGCACGGGTAAAGGCGGTGCCTTTTTTAATGAGGGCATCGATGTTGGGTGTGCGGATATGGGTGTTGCCCAGCGCGTGCAAGGTGTCCGCGCGTTGTTGATCGGTGCAAATCCAAAGGATATTGGGCTGATCGGCCACGTGGGTTGATACAATCAACTCGCCTTTCCTGGCGAGCCTTGGTTTTGATGGGGGGTGGATTTCCCAAGGATAGTTTCGGGAGGCCAAACCGGTGCGGATCGAGCCGCTCTGGATTGGGCGATTAGTAATGATATCCCACACGGGGGATGGTGTCCAGCCGGTCGACTAGCCGAAGATGGGGCGATTGATTCAAGGTACAATCTGCAGGAAACTCCCAAAGCGGATTATTTACAGCGCACCGAGTGGAATGTCCGGGATTCTGATGCAACCGTGATATTTAGCATCAAACCGGATTTGATGGGAGGATCACTGGCAACCCAGAAACTGGCTGAAAAGCATCTTAAAGCATCTCTTCACTTATCCAGTCTTCAAAGTCCAGCGGAAAACGGGACTCAACTTCGCGGTTTCATACGAAAACATGAAGTTAAGGTTCTCAATATTGCTGGACCAAGGGCCTCAGGGGAACCTGAACTGAGGTCATTTATTCAATCGGTTTTGGATGAATTGTTTCAAAATTGGGAATAACCCTATTGGCTGTGGCTCGACTTTATGGCCTCTTTTAGCTAGCTTCAGGCAAGCCGATGGAGGAATCGCGCCGTAATTTCATGCTTCAATGCACAAAGAGGGTGACTCTTTCTGTGGGAGGCCTTGCTTTGCTGGATTCAGCCGATTTATTGGCTGCACAATTACAGCGTTATCATGTGGTAAGAAAAAACGAGAACCTCACCCTCATTGCCCGTCGCTATGGCGTGACAGTTAATAACCTGAAGCTTTGGAATGGCTTGAGTTCTGATGTGATCATGCCCGGCCAGAAGCTTTATTTGCGGGCACAATATTCTGCTCTACCCCTTAAGACCATCAACCGGCCGCGCATCAGCACTACGAAGTGGAAAAATATTATCGCCCACCACAGCGCGACCGATAATGGCAATGCCAAGATTTTTGATGCGGCCCACCGCCGGCGTGGAATGGATAATGGTTTGGCTTATCACTTTGTGATTTGCAACGGCACCAACGGTTGTGCCGACGGAAAAGTGGAGGTGGGTTCTCGTTGGTTGCGTCAGATCAAGGGCGGTCATGTGAAAAGTGAGACCTACAACGCCAACTCCATCGGGATTTGTGTGGTGGGTAATTTCGAAAAGAAATGGGTTTCTCGAAAGCAAGAGGCTTCACTAATCGCTTTGATTGACTATCTCAAGAACAACACCCTGAAGGGTCGGCCTAAATTCCTTGTCCACCGGGAGATTAAGAAGGAGCAGACAATTTGTCCCGGGAAGAATTTTCCGGTTAAAGCGATGCACAAACTTTTCGGCTAGTTCCTAGGCGAAAACGCTCAGGTTCTGAAGAGTCCACAGCCCCTTCATTAATCGATCTTCTTCGAATTGTGAGAGGCGCATTTTTTTTGTTGCGAGCTCGAAATACTCCTGTTCAGAGCCGCTCCATTCCCCATCGACAAACATCAAGTTGATCGAATGTGCCGCCAGGCATCTTCGTTGGCGAGTGTTGAAGTCGGCGAGGAGTTCGCCTAGTTCTTCTGCGGGTTTTTCACCGGCAATTTTTTTCCCGGTTTCGAGATGTTTTTTTCCCGGTGTTAAGCGTTCAATGTATGCCTCTTCACTGGGTGCGAGGTTTCCGTCTGCGTGGGCGATAGCAATGAGTCCGGCACAAAAGAGATCCCAGTCCTCGTCTTCATCAAAGACCTGATCTGTTTGAAACTGGTTCTCGATTCCGTCAATGACATCACGGGCGTCGCCGGAGTCGATGCGCAGGGATTTTTCCGCATTTCGTATTAGGGTTCGGTCCTTAACGCGTCCGTTCTCAAAGTTGAGATTTACAACGTTGGCAAAAAGACAGGCGCATTGGTCGTTGGTGAGGCAGTTGCCTGCTTCTTCCAGTGCCTGATCCAGTTCATTAATTATTGGCGGGTCATGCTCTTCAAATAAGGCTTTCAAATGAAAAGGCGATGGGCGTTCATTTTTTACCGCAACAGTTTTGGTGATGCGCAGAAAGGTTTCGAGATTCTCCTGATTTGAGGTGCTCATACTTGGTTTAGTTGTTTCTATTAAGTAGTTCTTCAGCCAAGGCTGCAACTTCTATTCCGCGCAGGTTGACTGCGCGCACAATTCCCTGACGGTCAATCAGCAGGCTCGCAGGGATGCTGTGAACACCGAATTTGACCGCCAGTTCATTTTTCCATTTCTTCCCGTCATAATGGTGGAGCCAGTTCATCTCACGCTCATTGATCATGGCTTCCATCTTCTTTTGGTTGTCATCCAAACTAATCCCAAAAACCAAAAATCCCTTTGGCGCCAGCTTTTTGTATGCCGCCCTGATGCTGGGGAGTTCGGCGATGCAGGGGCCACACCAGGTCGCCCAGAAATCAATGAGGACCACTTTGCCTTTGAGGGTTTGAGGGCTGATTATTTTGCCGGATTGATGGTCCTTTACGCTGAATTTTTGCAGTGGTTTTCCGACTAATCGGATCTTATCAAAGTGGCTTTTGATGCGAGGTAATAGCCTCTCATTGCCATTAAAAATCATTTCCGCTTCCACCGCATCCATGAAGGCAAGGGCTTTCTTTTGTTTGCCAACCCGTGAGTAGGTATAGGCCAGTTCTCTTGCATATATTTCAGGGCGATCGGGATAATCCTTTTGCAGTGCTTCAAGTTTTGGCAATGCTTTACGGGCTTGTCCGCTAAAGAGGTAGGCTGCTGCTTCACGAATTCTCGCAATTCGACTGAACTTGGTTTTCGGAAATTCCTTGAGCAATACTGCATAGGCCGGCGGCGCTTCATTGTAACGGTGTAGACTCCAGATTGAATAGGCTCGCAGATAGAGGGCCTTTTCCCGTTCGGGCCCCTTTGGGTGCTTTTTCAGGAAAGTCTCAATCTTTTTGATATTCGCATCATTATATTTGGCGAACATCAGCGTGCTCAGTTCCCTGACCTGAAGCTCCTTGGCCAACTTATCGTAATCATCCTTGGCATTTTGACCGTTAAGGTTGAGGGCAAAAAAGAGGGTGAGAGTCCCAACTATTCTGCTTACGTAGACCATGTTTCTACTCTATCAACTGGATTCTTTCGGGGCAATCATCCATATTCACTTCTCTCAGTGTGGCAATAATCCATCTGAATCATGAAACTTTTCGCATATCAGTCACGCGTACTTAGAAGGAGCCTGATGGGGTGTGCCCTGTTTTTGGCTGTGTCTGGTTGGAGTGCTGAAGGGATGCTTCAATGGAAGCCTCTTCCGGATTTGCCAGATCCCATTGGTGTGGCAGGACCGTTTGTAGGCGTACACAATGACGCGCTTATTGTCGCAGGTGGGGCTAATTTCCCCGTGCCCGAAGGAGAGGATTTGTGGGAGGTGCCCAAGGTTTGGCATCAGAAAACTTGGGTGCTTGCTCGTAAGGGAAAAGAGTACGAATGGAAGAGCGGGGCTCCAATTGATAAACCTACCGGGTATGGTATGTGTGTTTCCACGAAGGACGGGGTGGTATGTCTTGGGGGGAATAATGGCGAAAATATATATGATGATGTCTTTCGTTTGGAATGGGACGGGAACAGGCTAAAGCAGTCCAAGTTGCCTTCTTTGCCCAAACCGTGTGCAAACGGTGCGGCAGCTCTGGTTGGGGGAGTGATCTATGTGGCCGGAGGGCAACCCCGCGGAGGTTTGGATTCGGCAATGAACAATTTGTGGCGGCTTGATTTATCCAAGTCTGATGCAAAGTGGGAAAAATTGCCTGGGTTTCCAGGTAAAGCGCGCGCCTATAACCAGCTTACAGCCCAGCACAATGGTCGTGAGGTGTGTCTATACCTTATGGGTGGGCGTTATCAAAAGGACGATGTCTCTGGAGATGCCGGGATTGTGGCCTTGGCTGATGTCTATGAATTTAGCCCTTCGCGTTATGCCAATGGAAAAGAGGAGCCGTGGCGTAAACGCAAGTCCTCACCCAAACCCATTATGGCGGGGACGGCGGTTAGTGTGGGGCAATCGCATGTATTTGTAGTGGGTGGTGCTGATGGAGAGCTATTAAAGAAAGTTTTGGCTGATAAGAATTTTGTAAAGAGTCACCCCGGTTTTCCCAGACGCGCGTGGGCTTATCATACCATTACTGATACCTGGATTGACGCAGGCCCTTTGCCGGCAAATCACGTCACTACTCCAGCAGTGAAGTGGGGCAAGGATATCATAGTTGCAAGTGGCGAAATCAAGCCGCGGGTACGTACGACTAAGGTTTGGCGGTATACTCTTAGAAAGAAGGAATCTTCATTCGGCCCGGTTAATTTTATTGTGTTGATTTTATATCTGCTGGCCATGGTGGGGGTAGGAGTATGGTTTATGCGGAAAAACAAGAATACCGATGACTATTTTCGAGGGGGTCAAAATATTCCCTGGTGGGCGGCGGCCTGTTCAATCTATGCCACCATGCTTAGTTCGTTGACCTACGTTGGGGTTCCTGCCCTAGTATATTCCACCGATTGGCTGCTGTACATCGGGATATTGATGATCCCGGTAGTGGCCCCTCTGGCAATTTATGGGGCGCTGCCCTTCTTTCGTCGCATTGATGCGACCAGTGCCTACGAATATCTTGAAAAGCGTTTTGATCGTTCGGTGCGCCTCTTTGGGAGTGGTCTTTTTACGCTGTTTCACATTTCCCGGATGGGAATAGTCATGGCG
>JASLKQ010000022.1:23117-40716 GCA_030747505.1 Verrucomicrobiota bacterium
GTTGAGGCAGTTATCTGGACAGACACAATCCAGACGGTTGTGCTGCTCGGTGGAGCGATTATTTGTGTGTTTTTTTTGGTGAGTGGAATAGAGGGCGGCTTTGGCGGGATGCTGGATTTAGCCAAGGCCAATGACAAAATGAAACTGGTGAGCCTGGACTTTGGGCCAGCCAGTTTCACGACATTGGCCTTGTGGGTCGTTATTCTTGGTGGCTTTGGCCAGAATTTATCCAGTTATACTTCAGATCAGGCCGTGGTGCAGCGCTACCTGACCACTAAGGACTCTCAGTCAGCGGCCCGGTCCATTTGGGGCAATGGGATTATGGCTGCTGTTGGTGCGTTGTTGTTTTTTTTGATTGGGACAGGGCTATACGCCTTCTATCACGGTCATCCCGGCCTGATTGATCCTACTATTCAAAACGACCAGATTTTTCCGGCCTTTATAGCCTCAGAAATCCCGGTGGGTCTGGCCGGGTTAATTGTGGCCGGCATCTTTGCTGCTGCTCAATCAACGGTATCGACCAGCATGAATTCGACTTCCACCGCAGTAGTTACCGATTTTCTGCGACCCTTTAACTGTTGCAATTCCGAGGCAGCCTACCTCAAGGCTGCACGCATCATTACTTTCGTGATGGGGGTTTTTGGCACCTTGGCAGGATTGCTCTTTATCAGTCCGGAAATCCGTTCATTAATGAGCGAGTACTTCAAGGTGATTGGTATGTTTATGGGGGCCTTGGGAGGGTTGTTCCTATTGGGGATTACCACGACCAGGGCCAATGCTACAGGGGCTTTTATCGGATTATTTGCGGGTGTAGGGGTGATGGTCTGGATTTGGCAAAAAACTGACACTAATGGGTTTCTCTATTCGACCATTGGTCTGTTGACCTGCCTCATCATCGGTTACGTGGTGAGTGGGTTCATTCCGGGTTCGTCAAAGAATCTGGATAATCTTACATTACACACAAAGTCAAAAGAGGAGCATGCGGTACTTTAATGGAGCGACGCACCAATTTCGAACGGGATGGGTTTGTGGTCCAGTCTTCATTCTATAGTGGAGATGAATTGTTTTCTGTTGAGGAGACCTTGAGACGTTTTATTGCCGAGCGAGTTCCATCACTAACGCCTGAGCATGTGTTTTATGAGGACAAAAGTAATCTCTCTACGCTCAAACAGATTCAGCAACTTCATAAATATGAACGGTTTTTTGAGGAGCTGATGAATGACAAGCCAAAGAAGCTGGCACAGGAGCTATTGGGTGAACCGGTGATTGGCAAAAACCTCCAATATTTCAATAAGCCGCCCGGCACCGGTCACGCTACGCCCGCTCATCAGGACGGTTATTACTTCATGCTCCAACCCTGCCATGCACTGACAATGTGGATGGCGCTGGATGAGGCCGATGAAGAAAACGGTTGTGTGCGCTATCTTGCCGGTTCACACGTTCAGGGTATGCGGAAGCATGAGCGCACCCGGACTCTGGGGTTCTCTCAGGGTATCAGCGATTATGACTCGGAGGCTGATGAGGTTATCTGCCTAGCACAACCCGGAGATTTACTGGCTCATCATGCCTTGACCATTCATCGAGCCGATGCCAACACCAGTGTGACCCGTAGCCGGCGGGCATTGGGGTTTATTTTTTATGGGAAGAGTGCAAAAGAGGATGCTGTTGCTCACGAAGCTTACCAGCGGCAGCTTAGGCAAGAAATGATAGTTCAAGAGAGAATATAAATGAAGAATTTGATGTGGATAATGGCTTTGGGAATGGTATTGGCTAATGCCAATGCTGCCTCTAAAGCGGAACGTTACCTAGTGAAAAACGGCAAGGCGGTCGGTATGCAGTTCAAGGCAGGCAAATGGAGGCAGATGCCAGGCTGGATTGAAGGGCAAGGTGCGGGTAATGATATTTTTGCTGATTCAAAAATCCTGGAGGGAGATTTTTTGCTTTCTGCAGAGTTGCGCATAAAAAATCAGCGTGCCAGTGCAGCTTCATTCTTTCTGGCAGGCAATCATTTTGGCTTTGAGGGTGCACGTGAGACGGTTTTTGTGAATGGCCCTCTCTTCGGAGGTCTGAAGTTAATGATGTCCTCCGAAAAAGTGGTGCCACGGGGGCAGTGGATGCACTTTGAGGTGGAACGTAGGCAGGGCTTGATTGTGTTCCGGGTAAATGAAAGTCAGATTGCCACGGTAAAATCTTCCGTTGGCTTCGAGAACTTCGGGTTTCGACCCTGGCGGAGTACCATGCAGATACGTGAATGTGTCATTAGAGGTAAAACAAAAATGATTAAGCCAACGCAACCTCGTGGGTACTCGATCCCCACTCTGGACCTCTCAAGGCAGAAGGATCGGCAAGTGATTGTGGATCAGGAAAAAGGACAATACCTCGGGCACCCTACCACGGTGCTCTTGGAAGATGGTAAAACCATGCTGATAGTTTATCCCAAGGGTCACGGCAAGGGAGGTATAGTGTATAAACGCAGCACCGATGGGGGTAGAACCTGGAGCGGTCGTTTGCCAACCCCCCAAAGCTGGGCGACCAGCAGGGAGGTTCCCACAATTCACCGGGTGGTGGATGCGGCTGGGAAAAAGCGACTTATTATGTGGTCGGGACTATATCCTGCTCGTTTGGCAGTTAGCGAGGATGACGGGGGCAGTTGGAGTGAGCTTAAAAAGGCCGGCGATTGGGGCGGCATTGTGGTGATGGGGTGTTTGGAAGAGCTTAAAACTGGAAAGGGCCATTACATGGCCATGTTCCACGATGATGGACGTTTCTTTACAGCCAAGCCGCAGCAAAAGAATCCTGTGGTATTTGATCTCTTTAAGACTTTTTCGAAGGATGGAGGTCTTACTTGGACCCCGCCTGAAAGCATTTTAGCGCGATCAGATGTGCACCTGTGTGAGCCGGGTATTATTCGTTCTCCGGATGGCAAGCAGCTTTGTGTGCTTTTGCGCGAGAATAGCAGGCGCAAGAATTCATTCGTTATTTTTTCCAGCGATGAGGGAAAGACGTGGTCGAAGCCGCGTGAGTTGCCAGCTTCACTTACTGGTGATCGCCACACAGGCAAGTACACGGCTGATGGGCGGCTATTCATTTCCTTTCGTGATACCACACACGAAAGCCCCACCAGGGGGGACTGGGTCGCTTGGGTAGGTACTTATGAGGATATTGTCAAAGGTAGAGAAGGTCAGTACCGCGTGCGCCTGATGGATAACACCAAGGGTGGGGACTGCGCCTATCCGCCCGTAGAGGTTCTGCCTGATGATACGATTGTGACCACGACCTACGGTCACTGGAGTAAGGGGCAGTCGCCCTACATAGTTAGCGTAAGACTTAAGCTTTCTGAACTCGATGCAATGGCCAAAAAGTTGCGTCGCTAAGGCCAGATGCCTTGCGCCTTCATTTGTTTGGCCGCCTGCTCGGCCCAACCGCGATTGGCAGCAGGGCTGGCGGGGCTGGGGTGTAGGACTTTTCCAATGCGAACCTCAAGACCATTCAAGGCTATCGAGGCACGTTTTTCCGCAAAGCCGCCAACGGCAACTAGCCACTCTGGCTCCAGAATTTCAACCACACTGCGCAAATGAGTGTCACAGGCTTCCATGAGCGGGGAAGCTTCGGTGACAGGCAGTTTGTCCGGTGTCCGATTTCGTCCGGTTTCCTCCATGAATACCAGCGGGCAATGGTTGGCTATAAAATGGTCCTGAAAAAAATCAGTGGCTGAATCAAAACGTTTGGCAAAGAGACCCCACAACCGGCGACCGCTTACTTCACTGCGCTTGCAGTCTAGCCCTTCGATGGGGCGCTTGGGATGCTCCTTTGCAGGCCTTCCAATAGTGGCATTAATGCCAATCCAGTCACGCACTGCGGCGATTTCGCCGAAGGGAACCCCTGTCTGTGCCATGCCGAAGGGGCCGGGATTCATTCCAAGAAAAACAACTTTCTTTTTGCCGGTTGCTGCCTGACTAATGTATTGCTCGTGCGCGGCCCATGCATACTCCAGTGGATTATAGACGTGTGTTATTGGGTCCTTAAATCTTAGGGCGCTGCAGGTCGTGCTCAATTTACGAGCCGCTGCGGTTATGTTCTTGGGGATGCTCACTGAGCCGGTATTAAAGCCCTTCGAGAAACAAACGTAAATCATATGCAACTCACAGGACTTATTGCGGCACCTCATACGCCATTTAACCCGGACTTCACCCTGAATCTTGAGGGGGTGCCGCGTCAGGCCAGGCATCTGGCAGCTTCCGGCGTTAAAGGAGTCTTTGTGGCCGGCACCACAGGTGAGTGTCATTCCCTGAGTTTCGATGAACGCGCTGAACTGTTTGCCGCATGGGGTGAGGCGTCGCGTGCGCATGGGATGGAATTCATTGCCCATACTGGCCATAATAGTCTGTCGGATGCTCGTGCTTTGGCAAAGGCAGCCCGTGAGGCAGGGGCTGATGCGATTGGGGCTATGGCTCCAACTTTCTTTAAGCCGAATGGGGTAGAAGGTTTGATCGACTGGTTTGAGCGCATCACTGAACCTGCGGCTGCATTGCCGTTTTATTTTTATGATATCCCTTCGATGACCGGCGTGAGCATCGATACAAGGGAGTTAGTCCAAAGTGTGGGCAAACGTATTCCGTCCTTTGCAGGAGTCAAATACACGAATCCTGATCGCAATCAATTGAGCGCTATTCTGGCATTGGATGACCATTTACCAGATATGTTGTGGGGATGTGACGAGGAACTCCTTGATGGTTTGCAAATGGGCTGTCGGGGAGCGGTGGGGAGCAGTTATAATTTTGCCGCGGGCATCTATCACCGGGTGATTGAGGCCTACGAATTGGGGGATTTGGATGAAGCGAAACACTGGCAATCACGGTCGCTGGCATTAATAGATATCCTCAAGGCATCTGGTTATATGTCTTCAGCAAAGGCGGTGATGGAGATGGTGGGGGTGGATTGCGGGCCTCCCCGACCCCCTTTGCCGCAGCTCACGAATGAAGAGCGATCGGCTCTGCGCAAACAACTGGAATCCTTGGGTTTCTTTGAATGGCTTAATGAATGCACAGAGAAAAGCTGAGCTGATTTCAGTATACCGCGACGGATTGCTGGAGGACACCCTGCCTTTCTGGTTGCCGCGTTGCGAGGATGAGGAGCACGGCGGCTTCATGATTGCCCGGGATCGGGATGGTTCACTATTGGATACCGACAAGGGCATGTGGCAGCAATGCCGGTTTACTTGGCTGCTGGCAACTCTCTACAACAACGTGGAGCCTCGAGAGGAATGGCTGGTGGCGGCACGGCACGGTATAGAATTCATTTCAAACCACGGATTCGATACCGATGGACGGATGTGGTTTCACGTTACACGCGAAGGAGCTCCCCTTCGGAAACGGCGTTATGTATTTACTGAAACATTTGGGGCTATTGCTTATGCAGCTTGTGCCAAAGCAACCGGCGATTCAGTTATGGCGGATAAAGCAAGGGGTTTGTATGCGCTGGCACGGAAACATTTTACGACGCCCGATCTCGCTCAATCGAAGCTGACGGGTACGCGTCCGATGAAAAGTTTGAGTGCGACGATGATGAGCCTAGTGACTGCACAGGAATTACGCAGATGTCTAAATGACGATTCTTTCAATCAGGATATCGATTCGTGCATCAAGGAAATTCAGAGTAATTTTATGAAGCCTGACCTGAAATGCGTGATGGAGTCGGTGGGGGTTAATGGAGAGGTTCTCAATCATTTTGATGGGCGTCTATTGAATCCCGGGCATGCCATGGAAGCTGCCTGGTTTGTGCTTAATGAAGCTCGCCGTCGCGGCAATGATTCTGCATTAATTAAAATGGGTTGCCAGATGTTGGATTGGATGTGGGCACGTGGGTGGGATGAAGAACACGGCGGTATTTATTATTTTCGTGATGTGGACGACAAGCCGGTCCAGGAATACTGGCATGATATGAAATTCTGGTGGGTTCACAATGAGGCCATCCTGGCCACACTGTTAGCTTATCTGTTGACCGGAGAGTCACGTTATGAGGCGATGCATCGACAAGTACACGATTGGGCTTATTCACATTTTCCGGATAGGGAGCACGGCGAATGGTTTGGCTACCTGCACCGTGATGGTCGTATATCAGTGCCTTCAAAGGGTAATTTATGGAAAGGGCCATTCCATTTGCCGCGCATGCAGTTAATGGCCTGGCAATGGCTTCAATGAGATTGCCCTTTTAGATAAAATTTTTTTGCAAGCAATCTTTCGGGCAAATTTATATTTTTTTTCTTCCACGAATCGATAGGCAAGGGGAGACTCTCTCATCTTAATTAATTTTCCTATTCGACGTATAATGACTTCTTCCGAATCCACCTCCATGACAGAGCACGATGTGCAGGCTGTAGAACAACTGAAAAACGCGCGGGCCAATATTCGCGCAGAACTGTCCAAGGTTATTGTTGGTCAGAACGATGTTGTTGATCAGACTTTGATTTCCGTTTTTACGCGGAGTCATTCGCTTTTGATCGGGGTGCCTGGGTTGGCCAAGACCTTGTTGGTTTCTTCGCTTGCCCAAACACTGAAGCTGGATTTCAAACGCATTCAGTTCACGCCAGATTTGATGCCCAGTGACATTACCGGAACGGAGGTCATCTATCAGGATCCGGCCACAAATCAGCGTGAGTTTAAGTTTCTTAAAGGTCCGATTTTTTCGAATATTGTTTTGGCTGATGAAATCAACCGGACTCCGCCGAAAACTCAGGCGGCCATGTTGGAGGCCATGCAGGAGCGTAAGGTGTCCATTGGCGGGAATGATTACGATCTGCCTGAGCCTTTCTTTGTGCTCGCTACTCAGAACCCGATCGAACAGGAGGGAACCTATCCGTTGCCGGAAGCTCAGCTCGATCGGTTTATGTTTATGATCAAGGTGGATTATCCAAGTGCTGATGAGGAGCTGGATATTTTGCGGATGGCAACTGGAGATGAACAGGGTAGGCCTGAACCAGTTCTCGATGGTCAGCAGATTCTGGACTTGCAGAAGATTGTTCGCAAGATGCCGGTCAGTGATCATGTTGCTGAATACGCGAACCAGCTAACACGAGTGACGAGGGTCGCAAAAGACGAAGCATTACCGATGTGTAAGAAATGGCTTTCGTGGGGTGCGGGGCCTAGAGCGGGAATTAACCTTATCATGGCTGCAAAGGCTCATGCCATGCTGGAAGGGCAGGTCCATGTAGGAACCGAAAATGTGATGGCAATGGCCGGGCCAGTATTACGTCATCGTATTATTCCAAACTTTTCGGCAACCAGTGAGGGCTTAACCTCTGATGATATCATTGAACGGATTGTTGAGGAGGTTCCTCAAAAAGAGAAGCTGACCAGCTAAAACGTCCACGGAATTATCTCAATTTTCCGTTATGGACGTACAACACGCTGAACTGCTGGATTCGGAGGCTATCTCAAGGGCCGAAGCCTTGGGGCTTCATGCGCGTTATGTTGTCGAAGGCTACATGGCCGGTGAGCATAAATCCCCTTACCGGGGTTTTGCCGTGGAGTTCGCCCAGCACCGTGAATACACTCATGGTGATGATACGCGTCACGTCGACTGGAAAGTAGAGGCTCGTACCGACCGGCTGTTTGTAAAACAGTACGAACAGGAGACCAATTATGTGGCGAATATCCTGCTCGATGGGAGTGAGTCGATGATGTACGGCTCGGGAGACCACACGAAATTGCAGTACGGTAAGATGATTGCGGCTGTGTTGTCCTTCATTATCCTCCAGCAGCGTGACGCCGTGGCTTTGGGGATTTTTGACGAGGACATGAAGGATTATGCGCCCCGCTCTGACAGCAGGGCTTCACTTCACGATATCATGACTCGCCTGGCTGCCTTTGATGGTTCTGAGGTGACCGACATTGCCTCTATCCTCCACAACATGGCTGTTCAGACACCTCGTCGTGGCATTTTTGTTCTCATCAGTGATTTTTTCGATGATGAGGAGGCCGTCATGGAGGGAATTCAACACCTTCGCTTTATTGGCCATGAAGTGATTGTCTTCCACACACTTGATCCCTATGAGCTTGAATTCCCCTTCAATGGTTTGGTGGAATTTCACGGTCTGGAGAAAATTCCCCGAATTCTGACGCGCCCAGCTGAAATCCGGCATACCTACCAGCGTGAGTTTGATGCCTTCCAGAGCCGGATCAAGGAAGGTTGTGAGAAGAATGGGGTGCATTACGTCTTGGTGGATACCAGCAAACCGCTGGCCCAGATCATGAGTAACTACCTGAGCTTCCGCATGCGCACTTCGAAGGGAAAACAGCACTAACAATGTCTTTCCTCAACTCCATCATGTTGGCCGGGATTGCTGCGGTTTCAGTCCCCATCATCATTCATTTACTCAACCGACGTAAGTTCAAGACGGTGACTTGGGCGGCAATGAAGTTTATAAAACTCAGTGTTGACCAAAATCAGCGCCGAATGCGCATTGAGGATTTGATTTTGCTTTTGATTCGTTGTGCCTTGGTGATCCTGTTGGCGCTTGCTCTGGCACGACCAGCCTCCAAGGATGCCGCTTCCGATGCCCTTGGACAAACCAAGGTTACGGCTTTTGTTATACTGGATAATTCCTACAGCATGGACTTACAGGGTCGTGACGGAAAAAATGCGTTTGAAGAGGCTCGGGAGGCCGCCCAAGAGACATTAAAAGCCCTGCCTTCAGGTTCTGCAGTGGGGGTCCTTCTGGCTTCGGATATAGTGCAGGGCCTCATCGATGAGCCAACCTACGATTTGAATCAGGCCGAACAAGCAATCAAGGATGCAAACGTAGGACATCATGCCACTGATCTTTATCCTGCGGTGGAGTTTGCCGTTAAGACTCTCAAACCTCTTCAAACCGCCCAGCCTAAGGAAATTTATGTCATTACCGATGGTCAGGCTTCGGGTTGGAAGCAAAATTCGGACATCGAAAATCTGATTGATAAAAATAAAGGGGCCATCAATTTTTATGTGTTGCGCGTTGGGGAAGACGATTCCCAGGACAATCTGGCAGTGACCAAAATGGATATTTCCTCTGGCTTAACGCCAATCAATCATCCTCTGCGTTTTGAAGTGGAAGTGGCCAACCATGGTACGAAGGAGAGGCAGGACGTCACGGTTGATCTATTTGTAAATGATGAGTCCAGTCCGCGGGATCAGGTGAGCATCCCTTCAGTGCCTCCGGGAGGAACGACGACGGTGCCGCTCTTCACCCGTCTGGACAGGGAAGGTTATTATGCTATTCGGGCGGCGTTTAAAGATCCGAAACAGGCCGATGCCTTGGCTGCTGATAATAAAAACCATCTGGTAGTCAGGGCGGTGAAGGAATTACGAGTTCTACTGGTGGACGGTGATCAGCAGGGGGCTGATATTCGTGATCACGAAAGTTTTTTCCTGCAAGTGGCCCTTTCGCCGGTGGCCGATCACTATGTTCAGGTGGATGTAAAAACTCCCGGAGAGTTGTCGCAAACGGGGCTGGAGCGTTATACCGCTGTGATAATGGCAAATGTTCCGAGTTTTAAGGAAAGCGATATTGAGTTGATACAAAACTACCTGCGAGGGGGCGGAGGATTGATCTTTTATCCGGGTGATAAGGTCGATCGTGACTATTATAATGAGGAACTTTTTTCCAGACATGCCATTCTTCCCTCGCCTTGGGGTGTGCCGGTGGGTGATCCCGGTCAGGATGAGCAGTATATTGAATTCCAGAAGCGTGCTTTCGAGCATCCGGTTACTTCTCCTTGGAACAATCCCGAGTTTGGTTCTCTAGGTTCAGCAAGAACGTTTCGCTGGCATCCGCTGGAGGAAAAAGTGGAGGAACAGTCAAAGGTGAAGGAATCGGGATTACCCAGAGTTGTTTTGCGATATGAGAAAAAGGCAGCAGCCGGTCAGGAGGAAGGGGTCTTGGGCGGGCCGGCCATTATGGAACGTGATTGGGGTGAAGGTAAGGTATATCAGTTCAGTTCAACGGCTGATACAGACTGGAGTGATCTACCCATTCGCGGGGCTTCGGTGGTTCCCTTGGTATACCGAATAATAGGAAGTATTCAGGCCAATCAAGATGCGGGTCTTAACTTGCGGGTGGGAGAACCCTTCCGGAAGACGCTGGCTGTTCATCAGAGTAGTGCAGAGGGATTTGTGTTCGATCCCGGATTATCCAGAACCAACAATCTAACGGCACAAACCATCAACGAGCAGCCGGTTTTACAGTTTAAGGATACCCACCGGGCCGGATTTTATGATTTTCAACTCAAGGGGGATGCCGCAAATAGAGTGCGTTTTGCCGTGCAGCCTGATCAGCGCGAATCGGATTTGCGGAAGGTTGATGATGGAGACTTGCCTGCTGGTGCAGATTTAATCAGGTGGGATGCCAATGTTGACTTTCAAGCTGCGGTGCAAAAGAAGCGGATCGGAGCTGAGCTTTGGTTGTGGGTTTTAGGTATAGTGTTGCTTTTAGCAGGGCTGGAGACATTTCTGGCCCAGAAATTCAGCCAATCAAAATAATGAATGATTGGATATTAAAACTAACAGGCAGCACTGTGGAACCTGGAAGCACTGTTACAGGGTTTGACTTGGGGACTGCAGGAGGGATTGGGGTAGAGATTATTCTATTGTTGGCAGTGGTTTTGCTGGCAGTGGTCATTATTTCGTACCGTTGGATGCCTGAAGAGCAAACCGCAACTCGAAAAGGAATGCTGGTCTTCTTGCGTTTGGCTTTTCTGACGCTCCTTTTGGGTATTCTTTTGCAGCCGGTTCTTACATTGCACTTGGAAAGGCAAATCCGCCAAACCCTGTTGGTCATGTTGGACTCAAGTCGAAGCATGACAATTTCTGATCCTAGAATAAGTCCTGAAGATTTGAAGCGGGCAGCTATTGCCAAGGGGAAGATAAAGCCTGATGCGGGCTTAGGTGGATCTTTGGAGGTTAATATCGAGGATGAAGTTCGCAATCTCCCACGTACGAACATACTCCAGAGTGTTCTGCTTAACAAGGAACTCGGACTTCTTCCTGACTTGAGTGATAAGTTCAATCTGGTGGGTTTCACCTTTGGCTTGGGGACTCAGGTGGCACAGCGATCTTTTGTGCCGGCAGCTGATGAGAGTCAGACCAACAAAGTGGCCAAACTGGAAATTAAGGACTTTGAGGGATGGGTGAATGGTTTGGAGGCGGCTCACTCGGCGACTGCACTCGGCGATTCTTTGAGGGAAGTGCTGAATTTGAAAAGAGGCCAACCACTGGCCGGAATTTTGGTCGCCTCAGATGGCGGGCACAATATGGGCTCACAGCCCGGTGTCTTAATCAAGGAATTGAAGGAGTCGGGCGTGCCTCTCTATTTTTACGGAGTTGGCATTACCTCGCCTCGCGACATTATTGTGACTGAAATGGATGTGCCCGAGGCGGCATTTCTGGAGGATGAACTTTTGGTCAAGGTGCGTGTTCGGTCTCAGGGATTGGCTGGCGAAAATGCGCAACTAATCCTCACGCTTAACGGGGACAAGGTGGCTGAGGAAACAGTGGCTTTTGGACAGGATGGAGAACAGAGCATTTCCATGCGGATTAAGCCGGATTTGGCGGGTGACTTTGAATTGCGTGCCTTTGTTGCAGCGCGTGAGGATGAGACCGATGACAACAACAATGAGGTTAAAAGACGTTTGCGAATCGTTGATGATAAAATACGGATTCTTTTTGTAGAACAGTCTCCACGTTGGGACTATCGCTATCTGCAGGCGGCACTCACGCGCGACAGGCGTGTTGAGGTGAAGACCCTGCTCATTGAAAGCGATCCGGCCCTTGCGCGGGAGGAAGGTTCGCATTATATCGAGCAGTTTCCGGAGAATAAAAAAGATCTGTTTGAATATGACGTGATAGTATTCGGTGATGTTGATCCGAAAAGTCTGTCGGTGACTCAAATGGAAAACCTCAATGAGTTTGTTTCCCGGTTTGGGGGTGCCTTTGTCATGATCGCAGGGAGACGGCATAGCCCGGTTTCATTTGCTGAAACACCCGTTTCAGACATGTTGCCCGTGGAGTTTGAACAGGTCACTGGGGGGGGTGATGCTTCTACTTCAGATAAACCAATTCATGTTGAGTTGACCGCACTGGGTAAGACCGATCCGATGCTTGATCTCTCCGACGAGGAATCGAGTAATGAGAATTTATGGGACGATCTCCCTCCAATTTACTGGGTGGCTCCGGTGGATCGCAAGCCTGGGGCTGAAGTTTTGATGGTCGATCCAGCTGAAGAATCCGACCGCGGAAAACGCCCGATTATTGCGCGCCATCAGTATGGGTTGGGGCAGGTCCTCTATGTGGGCACAGACAATACGTGGCGTTGGCGTCGGAATGTGGGAGATCTTTATTATACCCGATTCTGGGGGCAGGTGAACCAGCGGATGGCTCAACAGCGCTTTATTGGTGAGGATAAACGGACGCAGATATCTCTCAATAGCCAAAACTATTTGAGTGGAGATCGCGTTCGTGCATATGCGCGCCTTTATCAGGAAGGTTATGAACCCTGGGATGAGCCACAGGTTCGGGGCGTGTATACAACGGGCGATGGATCACAATCTGAGGTGATGCTCAAGGCAGTTGTGGGCAAGCCTGGTCTGTATTTTGGTGAATTCATTGCTCCGGCAGCTGGGCAATACCAGTTTCATGTGGCGGCAGTGTCGGAAACTAAGAGGGATTTTACGGTCGTTGAGACTACTCTTGAGATGGCTGAAACAGCAATGAACGAGGGATTAATGGAGGATTTGGCTACCCAAACCGGCGGTAAATTTTTTCGGGAAGAAGGCCTTTATGACTTGGTTAACTCAATTGACACGAAAAAGGTTACTGTTCCCAGTCGAATGGAAATAGAATTGTGGGCGACCCCGTTATATTTTCTGCTTATCATGATCGTGGTCACCATTGAGTGGATATTACGTAAGTTCTCGTATTTGAAATGAGCTCAGCCAAGACAGCCGGTTCGAGTGAACTGCTCCAAAGCAAGCTTTCAGGGGTGCGCGATAAACACCTGTATATAGGCTTGGGAACGGGTGTAGCTTGGTTGGTTTTGGCGACGGTGCTTTTATTGGGGGCGGGAATGTTCCTGGACTGGAAATTCGATTTATCCAAGGACGTTCGGACCGTCATTTTGATGGGGGATGCTGTGGTGCTGCTTGTTATTTTCGCAAAGCATATCTATACGCCTTTTGCTGCGCGCCCCGACTACGAGGAAGTGGCTCTGGAGGTGGAAAGGGGAATTCCGGAGTTTCGCAGTCGCCTGATAGCTTCCACCCAGATGGAGCCTGATGCCGAAAAAGATAAAACTGCAGCCTTGTTTATTCGTGCCTTGCTCAAACAGACCGAAGAGATGTCTCGTTCGCAGGATTTTAACCGGGTTGTTTCCGTTGATGGGTTTGCCAAGGTGGGAGTATGGTCGGTTTTGATCACGTGTTTGGGGCTGATTATATTTAATGAATACCAGCCTGATACCGGGGATTTATTGAACCGGGCTTTTCTTGGGGATAAACCGGTGCCGCGCAAAACTCTCATCGATTCGATAGAAATAGAACCCAATGAGGTGGTTGCGCGTGGGGATGATGTGGTGGTTCGGGTGGTTTTGAATGAGAAAAGCCGTGTGAAGCCCAAGACAGCTGATTTAGCCATTATGTATTCCACCGCGGCACGGCCAACGGTTCATACCCGAACAAATTTGAATGATACCTATACTTTGAAACTCGAGAATGTGCGCGAGACTTTCACAATCACTGCCAAGGCAAATGATGGACAGATGAAAAAAAAGGTGGAAGTAGTGCCGCGGCCCGCTGTGCGGACAATAGAATTTGAGCAGAAATTCCCCTCCTATACCGGCCTCAAGCCGCAGACCCGGCAGCGAGGGGATCTAACACTTTTGCTTGGCAGCGAATTAAAGATACGGGTTGCGGCCAATAAAAAAATTACCGGCGGGGTTGTGTTCCTGAAGAATGCAACAGGGGAAACGCAACAGGAACAACCCTTGATGATTGCCGGCAAGGAGAGTGAACAATCCTCAGTCAGTCTGAAACTCGATGAACTCAATATTTCCGGGTTTAGTGTCCGTCTCAGGGATAAGTACGGATACGAATCACAGGACGAGGCGTTTTATCGAGTCACTATGCTTCCAGACAAGCCGCCGGTGGTTCGTATCCTTGAGCCGATACGCAAAGAGGAGAAAGTAACCCAAAGGGCAACCCTGCCGATCATGGTTTCGGTCAAGGACGACTATGGAGTGGATAATCTGGTGCTTATGTTTTCACATGGAAATTCTCCGCCTCAAATGGTTCCCCTTAAGGCCGAATCGACAATTGGTCGATTGGCCCGGGTACCGTTTGATTGGAAGATACGTGATCTAAAGCCGTCAGTGGGAACGGAGATCAAGTATTGGGTTCAAGCCTATGATGGACGTACTCCCGAGCCGGGGATGGGTAAGAGTCGGGAACTGACCGCTTTGGTGGTGACCGATAATGAAAAAAGGCGGGATTTACAGAATCGTGCCACCGATTCGATTACCGGGATTAATGAGACTGCTGCCCGACAGGAGAAGCTTAATGTGCAACTGGGCGAAATTATTCGCGCCCGGGCGGTAACTTCTCCACAGGGAAACGAATAATTGGGATCATTAGAGGCCTGATAGTCGTTGCCTTTTGCAGTAAAAAGAGCATAATTCCGGTCAAATCTCCAGTTGGAGCGCAGTGCATAATCCTATAGGGAACAAAAACATGAAACTACTTCAGACCCTAATAGCCGGAATACTTGTTATACCGGTTTTTTCTGAGGCCGCCACGCCGGTTTCCACCAAGACCCGCAATGCCTTAATCAAGCAGGAGGTGCAGCAGGGCAATATCGGCGTCAGTTTGGGCAGGGTGGCCCGTCAGATAGATTTGGTAATCGCTGAGTATGACCGCAACGGGCTTGAGGGCGACGATGTGGATACCCTGAAACGTTTCCGGGGAATGCTCAATAATCTTACCCAATCGGAGGTAACCAAGATCGTGAAGCAGCTGGAGTCGGCCAGAATTATTGAAAATGACCGTTTTAAGTCCAACAACAATGCCTTTGGTGCCTTTGCCGGACAGAAACAGGTGACGGTTCAGCTCGAGCAGATTTATCTGGAGTGGCAACGTCAGCAGATTTTCCGTGAACTCTCCAGTCGTTTCAACCGGTTGTCCGGCACCCAGCGTGATAACATGCAACGCACGGTGGACATGTACAAAAAAATGGATGGATCGTCTTCTTACCGTTACCGGGAGGAATCCAAAATTGACCTGCGAATTCAGGAACTGGACCAGGCAGGCATCAATGATGAAGCGGCTTCCTTAGTAAAGAAGTTGGCTGAACTGAATGAAAAACTCGATACCGGCACTGAGCCCCGCCCGAAGTTGGCGATGGAAAAGGTAAAGGCCGAGCTTAATCCTTCACTTGAGGGGGCGTTGGATGATCTCAAGGGCAACAAGCTTGCCAGTGCCGCAGGTAACGAGCGACGTGCGCGTGATGCCATGCTGGATCTGGCCCGTATTCTCGCCCCTAAACGCGATAAGGAGGAAGTGATTCGTCAGGCCATTCGGGATATTGAGAAGGCTATTGCTGATCAAGAGAAGGTTAAGGGGGACACGCAAAAGTTAAAGGAAACTACTGAAGTAAAACCGGAGAACCTCGAGCGTGATCAGGCCGAATTGGTTGATCGTACCGATCTCATCCGTGAAGACGTCAAGGAGTTCGTTCCCAAGGCGGCAGAGGAGCTCAAGGCTTCAACTGACAACCAGCAAAATGCAAGGGCGGTTCTCAACAATAGCAAGGCCAGTAACGAGGCTAAAGCCGAGCAGGCTACGCGACAGCAGTCTGAGGCCATCGAGAATTTGGCCGATGCGAAAAAGATTCTGGAAGAGCAGCTGGAGGAAATGGCCAAGAAAGCTAATAACCCCCAGAAGAAAGACAAACTGGAAACACTTAAGGAACTTGCAGAGAAAGTTGCAGAACTCAAAAAGCAGGAGGAAGCGATTCAGGAGCAAAGCGAGAAGATTGATAAATTGCCCGACCCCACTGAAGCAGAGCGAAGCGACGCTGAGGCAGCACGTCAGTTGGCCGAGGAACAGATTAATAAAGCCAAGCAGATGGCGGATCACATAAAACAGGTTCTCGAGAAAGCCCCAGAACAGACAAAGGCTGCTGCTGAGCAGGTTCCTGCTCTCGCTGAGAAAATTACCAAGGAAATAAAGGCCATAGAAGAGCGGGCCGCAGCCGGTAAGGCTGAGATGGAACCGGAGCTAAAGAAGGCTGCAGACCAGCTGGAGCAGGCAGCCAAGCAGGCAGAGCAAGCGGCTAAAGAGGCAGCTGAAAATCCCAAGGCAGCTCAGGAGGAGTTAGCCGAGGCAGGTGAAAAATTTGAGCAGGCGGCTGATGCTTTGGAGGAGGCAGCTCAAAAAGCTGAGGAGGCCCGTGAGATGACCAATGAGAAGCGTGATGGCTTTCAAGATCAGGCCAAACAACAGGAGAAAGTGAAGAGTGATACCAAGGATACCCAGCAGGATGCGGCTGAGGATGCACCGGAAGCTGCTGAATCACTGGGGCAGGCGGCCAAACAAATGCAGAAATCTGAGGATCAGCTAAGTCAGGATGAGAATGCACCGGATGCACAGCAGGCGGCCATTGATGCTTTGGAAAAGGCAGAGGAACAGCTTGCAGAGAAAATTGACGAACTTGAAAAGGCTGCCGAACAGAAAAAGGCACTCGAAGAGTTGAGCGAAGACATTGCTGAATTAATCAAGGACCAACAGGATTTACAACTGGATACGGCCAAAGCGGCCGGACAGGAACAGGCCAAGGAAAATCAGGAGAACGCAGCCAAACCCGAAGGACAACCGGAAGGGAAGTCAGAAGGACAACCGGAAGGGAAGCCCGAAGGACAACCGGAAGGGAAGCCCGAAGGACAACCGGAAGGGAAGCCAGAAGGACAACCGGAAGGGAAGCCAGAAGGACAACCGGAAGGGAAACCAGAAGGACAACCGGAAGGGAAACCGGAGGCTAATCAGTCACCTTCATTGTCCGAGCAGGCCGAGCAGCAAGGGGAACTGGCACAGGAAACGGGTAAAACTCAGGAACAATCGAAACAGGTTGAAGCTCCTTCGGATGCACAACAAGCTTTGGAGCAGGCTGAAGGCGAGATGCAGAAAGCTCAGGAACAACTGAATAAGCCAGATGCGCAGGAAGCTCGTCAGCCGCAAGGTGAGGCTATCGATCAGTTGCAGGAAGCAAAGAAGGCTGTGGATGAGAAGATTAACGAATTGGCCAAGGAATTAGGGCAGCCTCAGCAGCAGGATCCCAGCGCACTGGAAAACGCGCAGGAAGCAGCTGAAAAGGCGCAGGAACTCCTTAATGAGGCCCTTTCGGAATTGCAGGACCCAGCCGGACTGATGCAGGAATTGCAAAAACGCCAACAGGATATTGCTGATGCTTTGAAAGAGCAGCAGGCACAACCTCAAGAAGGACAGAAGCCCGAGGGGCAACAGCCCCAAGACAAAGCTCTTGCTCAGGCACAGGAAGCAGCCCAAAACGCGGCTGAGCAACT
>JASLKQ010000230.1 GCA_030747505.1 Verrucomicrobiota bacterium
TGAATGGTAAATGGGTAATACCAAAAAACATTACCTAGATATTATTTCCCAGATCCAAGCGGAAGGACTTTATAAAAGAGAACGAACCATCACCACTCCGCAAGGTGTGGATATTTCCACGGTCGAAGGCGGAGAAGTTCTCAATTTCTGTGCCAACAATTACCTTGGGCTTGCCAATCATCCCCACATTATTGCAGCAGCCAAGACCGCTATGGATAATCATGGCTTTGGAATGGCCTCGGTCCGGTTCATTTGCGGGACACAGGACCTTCACAAAGAATTGGAATCAAAGATTTCCGCCTTTTTTGGAACTGACGACACGATCCTTTATACCTCCTGCTTTGATGCCAACGGCGGACTTTTTGAAACTATTTTAGGGCCAGAAGACGCCATCATTTCCGATTCGTTGAATCACGCGTCCATCATTGATGGGGTACGTTTATGTAAAGCACAACGGTATCGTTATGCCAACAGCAACATGGCTGATCTGGAAAAAATATTGAAGGATGCACAAGATGCCCGATTAAGAATGATCGCCACGGACGGTGTTTTTTCCATGGATGGCTATATCGCCAAATTAGACAGAATCACTGCCTTG
>JASLKQ010000231.1 GCA_030747505.1 Verrucomicrobiota bacterium
CACACCGATCACCTCTAGTGTCGCACCCACTCGCAGTCCAGAAAAGAGTGCTGGCATAGAGGCTGGGAACTCCATCTTTCAGAAAATCTGCGAACGTCGCGCCTTGAACGAGCGGGCAAGGTTGATTAAGTCCGAACGCCAAGTTCTGCAGAGTGCTCTTACCGCAAACACTGGGTCCGATCAGCGAAACGACTTCCATCCTGCACTTTCAAGGATAACTCCCCTCGATCGCGGTCATGGATTCCAGTTTAGCATTATTCGGATTGCGGAAACGTTTGGTGACGTTCATGAATTCTAGCCTGCCATCGATCACGGCCACTCCCCCAGGCGTTTCATCACGGATTGAAAGTTGGCCTCGGTCCAACCTCCTTCTTCAACTGGAGGCTTCACGTCGGATTCGTTGAGCCTACCGACGATTACGGGCAGGTCATACACCTCCTCTCCAAAGATTTCTTGAAGAGCATCTGCCAACTCCTGCTCATATTCTGTCGGTTGTGCAAATCGGGTTTGCCACGGTAAGAGTGTGGGGGGATCGTAGGTTTCCAGATAATCAGCCCCACCCTTGTTTTCATGGG
>JASLKQ010000232.1:0-97 GCA_030747505.1 Verrucomicrobiota bacterium
AATGGACGAAAGTGGTTAAAAGTGGATGAAATTGGATGAAAGTTGATGAAAGCGGATGAAAGTGGAAGAATGTGGATGAAAGCGGATGAAAGTGAAT
>JASLKQ010000232.1:196-567 GCA_030747505.1 Verrucomicrobiota bacterium
TGAAAGTGGATGAAAGTGGATGGAAGTGGATGAAAATGGACGAAAGTGGTTAAAAGTGGATAAAATTGGATGAAAGTGAATGAAAGTGAATGAAAGTGAATGAAAGTGGATGAAAGTGGATGGAAGTGGATGAAAATGGACGAAAGTGGTTAAAAGTGGATGAAATTGGATGAAAGTTGATGAAAGTGGATGAAAGTGGAAGAATGTGGATGAAAGTGGATGAAAGTGGGTGAATTTGGATGAAAGTGGATGAATGTGGAAGAAAGTGGATGAAAGTGGATGGAAGTGGATGAAAATGGACGAAAGTGGTTAAAAGTGGATGAAATTGGATGAAAGTTGATGAAAGTGGATGAAAGTGGAAGAATGTGGAT
>JASLKQ010000233.1 GCA_030747505.1 Verrucomicrobiota bacterium
GCAACGGAGTGTTTCCATTGAAACCACTACCATTCACATCCGCCCCATTTACAATAAGAAGTTCGATAATTTTCTTGTGACCTTTTCCAGCTGCATGGTGCAAAGGTGTTTCTCCAGTACTTTGAGCAAGAGAATCAACATCGACTTTTGAATTTAAGAGTTCTTTAACATTCTCTAAATCACCTTTCTCAGCTGCTATATTAAGGGGGGGCATGCTGCTTTTAATCATATCTTCCAGCTTAGTAGGTTGCTCCAAGTCTACCGAAGACACATCCCTTGAATCACCACACCCCACCAACAGCACAGCTACGATTGTGATTAGTAGTTGTTTCATTTCCCTTCAGCTTTTAATTCTTCACCCGTCTTGCCGCCGTAAGTGCGGAGGAGGATCGCTATTTCCGATCTAGTCGCAGTGACTTGCCAATTCCCCCAGAAATAAGAAACGAAATTACGGAAGCAATTCCAAATACGAATCTTGTTACGTTTTCGGACCAGCCAAGAATAAAGGCAACTTCTTCAGCCGGCCCTTCAGACACTTCACTGGGTACCGCAACGCCTGCAAAGCAAA
>JASLKQ010000234.1 GCA_030747505.1 Verrucomicrobiota bacterium
GTGTGACCAAGACGTCCCCTCTGTGGACAACCAGATCTGTAATTCCCCCTCTTCAGTCGGTTCATAAATGATATGAGGAGGACCGTTATTCTCTTGATACACCTTCACCGCAGGAAATTGATTCTCTGGAAAGTGACGAATAAAAACTTCAGCTACAGAAAGCAACACTGCCTGAATCTCATCAGGATTAGCCTTCCAGTTGTCGTTATTGACATTTACATCGAAAGGAAACTTCGCTGAAACAATTTCCGGGCCAGAAGACTTCTGGCCTCCCGAACCGCATCACGTGCCTCCTGGACTAAACTGTCCCGTCTTGCCAGCAGCCTGCCCTATGCCTTCCTTTGGCTTTTCACCATCTCCCTGTTTAGGTTGATCTCCTCCCTGCTTGGGTTGATCTCCTCCCTGCTTGGGTTGATCTCCTCCCTGCTTGGGTTGATCTCCTCCCTGCTTGGGTTGATCTCCTCCCTGCTTGGGTTGATCTCCTCCCTGCTTGGGTTGATCTCCTCCCTGCTTGGGTTGATCTCCTCCCTGCTTGGGTTGATCTCCTCC
>JASLKQ010000235.1 GCA_030747505.1 Verrucomicrobiota bacterium
GTACATTGCCAAAGACAAACTATAATATATTAAAATTTTTGAAATGAGAAAAAGAACAGAAATTAAAGACATAAAAATGAAATATGGAAATGAAAGAAATTTCAGGAAGGATAAGGAAATTAAGGAAGGAAAAGGAAGTTGAAGAAAATATTAAGTATGTGCAAATTAAGGGAAGGGGTCAAAAAAATGCGGCAAAAGTATGGTCTTTTACCAAACCGGAGGGGGTCTCCGAGGGTAATAAAAAACCAAACCCTTTTTTTTGGAAAAGTATTTTTTTCAGTGAGCTTGTAGAATCATTCTAGGACCTCCAAAACATGTTTTACACTTGGTCTGGAGTGCCTATGTCTTATCTACAGCCATTGGAACAGCTTTGAAAATAGCCCAAGGGTCCCAAATCATGGGAAAAAAGAAGGCCAGTATTATAACGGAAATTTATTTGGTTTTGAAATGGGACCAAGCGTAAAATTTGTTTCAGCCATTAAAGATGCATTTTCCAACAAAAAAATAAGGGCCAATTTTTTTCACCGAAAAAAAAACAGGGGGGG
>JASLKQ010000236.1 GCA_030747505.1 Verrucomicrobiota bacterium
CAATACGGGCGCATCGTTAACACTGCCTCCATCGCAGGCAAGGAGGGCAACCCCGGGGCCAGCGCCTATAGCGCCGCCAAAGCGGGCGTTATCGGCCTCACCAAGAGCCTTGGCAAGGAGTTGGCTCAGGATGGTATTTGCGTGAACTGCTTCACTCCTGCAGTCATCAATACCGACATCCTCAAGCAGGTTACCCAGCAGCACATCGATTATATGCTTAGCAAAATACCAATGGGACGCTTTGGAGAGGTGGATGAGGCCGGCGCACTGGTTGCGTGGCTGGCCAGTGAGGACTGCTCCTTTACCACCGGTGGTGTGTTCGATCTTTCCGGCGGCCGAGCCACTTATTAAACTCGCCCTTATGAACCGAGCCGAAGCCAGTGAAAAGATCAAGGATCACTGTAAGACCATTGCCTTGGAGATGATGGATCTTAACCCAACGATCACTTGTCTCGACGATCAGGAAACACAGGAAATGCTCTTTGAAGCAAGTTATGAACTGACCAAGCAACTTGAAATCATCAAGAAACGCGTCATTAAACT
>JASLKQ010000237.1:110-435 GCA_030747505.1 Verrucomicrobiota bacterium
TTGTTGGTTTTCTTGTTGGTTTTCTTGTTGGTTTTCTTGTTGGTTTTCTTGTTGGTTTTCTTGTTGGGTTTCTTGTTGGGTTTCTTGGTGGGTTTCTTGTTGGTTTTATTGTTGGTTTTCTTGTTGGTTTTCTTGTTGGTTTTCTTGTTGGTTTTCTTGTTGGTTTTCTTGTTGGTTTTCTTGTTGGTTTTCTTGTTGGTTTTCTTGTTGGTTTTCTTGTTGGTTTTCTTGTTGGGTTTCTTGTTGGTCTTCTTGTTGGTTTTCTTGTTGGTTTTCTTGTTGGTTTTCTTTTGGTTTTCTTGTTGGTTTTCTTGTTGGTTTTCTT
>JASLKQ010000239.1 GCA_030747505.1 Verrucomicrobiota bacterium
CGCGAGGGTGACTGGAAACTGGTTGCGGACATTGACGCACCGCCGGCCCGGCAACGGGCGGGTATTGACGCTCAAGATCAGCAAGACATTAAGAGCGCCAAGCTGGGCAGGATGGAGCTCTACAACCTTAAGGCCGACCGGAAAGAGACGCGTGATCTTGCCAGTGCCGAACCCAAACGTTTTAGGCAAATGGTTGAGCGTATGCAGAAAATTTACTCCGATGTGCAAAAGGATAGCCCCCAATGGCCCGCGTGGGAGTGGCCCCGCTACGAACATCAACGCATCCAATGGCCGGCGTATCGTGGTGCCAAAAAAGTGCCCCTGCGCAAGCCACAAATACCAGGCGATTTTCGGAGTAACCCGCTGCTAAATCGGCCTTAGTTTACTTCGGAATTCGGTTTAGCGTGTAGTACGCCGTCTTGTGGAGTAACGGTTTACCTTTGGGATCCCTTATGCCATCGGCGTGCAGTTCGTGCACGTACCCACTGCGCAGGCCATCAATCTTCAAGTGAACCGATTGTTTGGTGGC
>JASLKQ010000023.1 GCA_030747505.1 Verrucomicrobiota bacterium
GAGCATATTCCTTTTCCACTTTCAATGATTCAGCGTTAAGCAGGCTTTGCATCACCTCAACTTCATAGGAATCCAACTCACCAGCCGGCTTGAGGATATAATCAACTTTTTTGGCAAAAGGAATATTACCAATCGTACGCAAGTTGCGTCCTGCGATCACCAGTGCGTGCTTGGCCTCAATTAAATCATCAACCGTCTCTTCCAGCCCATAATGTTCCTTGAATTGCTCATCAAAGACTTCGGGCCAATGGGCGTTCATAATTGTCCTGCCCCCTTGATCCTCAGGCAAACCTTCCGAACATCCCAAGCCGTGCCAGAGTTCCTCGGTGATAAATGGCATAAACGGATGAAATAATCGCAATGCATGGCCCATAACAAAATCAAACACTGCCAGAACATTCGCTTTCCGGGCAGCGTCTTCACCGAAAAACGTCGCCTTGCAGGATTCCACATACCAGTCACAGAATTCACTCCAAAAGAACCTGTACAGGCTCCCGGTAGCATCAGTGAACCGGTAAGCTTCAAAAGCAGCACTCACCTCAGTGATTGCCTGATCAAGCCGTAATAGAATCCATTTATCATCACTGGTCATTAGCTTTGGGTCGATCTCACCTTCAGTCTCCCCCCCTTGCATTTGCCTGAAGCGGCAGGCATTCCAAAGCTTATTGGCAAAATTGCGGCCCAGCTCAACGTCCTTCTCATCAAAGAGCACATCCAGCCCCTGCGGTGCACTGCGCATGGTTCCAAAGCGCAGTGCATCAGCACCGTACTTGGCAATCAACTCCAAGGGATCAGGTGAATTACCCAGACTTTTGGACATTTTACGCCCCTTCTTGTCTCGTATAATCCCAGTAAAGTAGACATTTCGGAACGGCAACTCACCGCGGTACTCGTAGCCGGCCATAATCATCCGGGCCACCCAGAAGAAAATAATATCAGGTCCAGTAACAAGATCCGTGGTGGGATAAAACTTTTTGAGCGTACCAGTTTCCTCAGGCCAACCCATGGTCGCAAAGGGCCAAAGCCACGAACTACACCAGGTATCAAGCACATCAGGATCCTGCTCCCACTCATCACCCACTGGAGCCTCTAATCCACAGTAAATTTCTTCGCCGCGATACCAGACCGGGATCCGGTGCCCCCACCAAAGTTGACGACTAATACACCAATCCTGAAGCCCCTCCATCCAGTAATCATAGGTTTTAGTCCAGCGTTCGGGATAAAACTTAATTGTTCCATCCGCAACACAAGCACGCGAGGGGTCCTGACTTGGATATTTCAAAAACCACTGTTCAGACAAACGTGGCTCAACCGGAACATCTGCACGCTCACTAAAACCGACATTATTTCTATAATCCTCTGTTTTTACGAGCGCACCCAGTTCCTCAAGTTGGGTGACTGCTTCCTGACGCGCCTCAAATCGATCCAGCCCGGCCAGCGCCTCTCCTGCAAGAGCATTCATTTTACCTTCCGCATCAATGACTTCAATAACCTCCACTCCATGACGTTGACCAATCTCAAAGTCTGCCTTGTCATGTGCCGGAGTTACCTTGAGCACCCCTGTGCCAAACTCAATATCGATGTGTTCATCAGCCACTATTGGAAGATGTGTCTGATTCTCAACAGGCAAGGGACGAATGGCGTGTTTCCCGATCAGGTGACCGTAACGCGGATCCTTCGGATTAACAGCAATAGCTGTATCCCCGGGAATGGTCTCAGGCCGGGTTGTCGCGATTTCAAGCCAGGTTCCGGATTCCTCAACCACCTGCACCTTAAAGTAAAAAAGCTGGCTATCCTGCTCCTTCATGATGACTTCCTCATCAGAAAGAGCCGTCAAGGATTTGGGGCACCAGTTGACCATACGTTTACCACGATAGATGAGTCCCTTCTCATAAAGATCCACAAAGACACGCTGCACACATTTTGTGTACTCCTCATCCATCGTGAAGCGTAGACGTGACCAATCACAGGAAGCACCCAGTTTCTTGAGTTGCTCGATGATGATACCGCCGTGCTTCTCTTTCCACTCCCAGATGTGCTCAAGAAGCTTCTCCCTGCCAAGGTCGTCACGATGCTTCATCACGCCATCCTTCCGTAATTTGCGTTCCACAACACTTTGAGTCGCAATTCCGGCATGATCGGTTCCCGGCAACCACAACACTTCCTTGCCGTCCATGTGTGCCTTACGGGCCAAAATATCCTGAATGGTGTTGTTTAGCACATGCCCCATATGCAATACGCCAGTCACATTGGGCGGCGGAATGACTATTGAGTAGGCAGGACGCTTATCGCTAACACGCTCCGGATCCGCTTTAAAGCAGTCACCCTCCTCCCAGAACGCATACCATTTGTCTTCAACTGCGTGTGGCTCGTATGCCTTGGGAATTTCCGCCATCGATTTTGAAATTACAGGTGCCTTTAAAATAGAGTTATTTCTTCAACAGGCGAAATTCGATGCTGTCCAGCAAGGCCTGCAGACTGGCATCAATAATATTTTCATTTACGCCCACCGTATACCAACGATCCTTGCCATCGGTAGACTCTATCAAGACCCGCGTCTTGGCGGCTGTTCCTGACCCGCGCGATGAGTTAAGAATACGCACCTTGTAGTCAGTAAGTCTCACCTGCTTTAACACAGGATAAAAACCGCGTAGAGCATTACGTAAAGCCTGATCAAGAGCATTTACCGGCCCATCACCGTCAGCCACGGTGTGGGCGGACTTCCCTCCGACAGTCACCTTCACGGTCGCCTCACACAGGTGCTCTTCAGCGTCGCCGCGAGCCGACACATGATAAGCTTCCAGATGAAACGCCGGCTCCACGCGTCCCAACGCCTTTCGGATCAATAGAGCCAAAGATCCTTCCGCCCCTTCATAATCATAACCTTGATGCTCCTGTTCCTTTACCGCCGCAAGAATTGCCTTGAGTTCAGGTGCATCATTATCAATGCGAATCCCCATCTCCTGAGCCTTCATCACGATGTTACTGCGACCAGCCAGATCGCTTACAAGAATCCGGCGCCGATTGCCCACTGTATCCGGATTGGCGTGCTCGAAACTATGGGCCACCTTTTGCACTGCATTCACATGCATCCCTCCCTTGTGGGCAAAGGCGGTCCCGCCAACCCATGGTTGACGACGATCTGGAATTAAATTGGCCACCTCATCCACAAAACGCGACAGATCAGCCAACTTCTTGATCCTTGCCTTGGGAATGGAACGTCTACCCATCTTTAAGCTGATATTTGGAATGGCACTGGTCAGGTTGCAGTTACCGGTGCGTTCCCCGTATCCATTGATGGTTCCCTGCACTTGGGACGCTCCCTGCTCCATTGCAGCAATTGCATTGGCCACAGCCAAACCAATATCATTATGGGTATGGATACCGATCGGACATAAAAGTTCCCTCCGCGCAGTCGCCGTAATTTCGGCTATTTCACCGGGCAATGTCCCTCCATTGGTGTCACACAACACTACAAAATCAGCCCCAGCCTCCTCAGCGGCCTTCCAGGTGGCCAGAGCATACTCCGGGTCATCCTTGTAGCCATCCAGGGCATGCTCAGCATCATAGATCACCTTGCGCCCCTTTTTCTTTAGGAAAGCAATGGTATCACCAATCATTGCCAGATTTTCCTTGGGCGTGGTGCGCAGCACTTCCTTTACATGTAAAAGCCAGGTTTTCCCAAAGATGGTTACTACCGGGGTCTTGGCATCAATCAGAAGCTTTACCTGCGGATCATCCTCGGCCGCAACCTTCTTTCGGCGCGTGGAACCAAAAGCCGCAATCTGCGCATTCTTCCACTTGCGTCTGGCAGCCTGCTTGAAAAATTCAATATCCTTGGGGTTACTGCCCGGCCACCCGCCTTCCACATAGTGCACACCAAAGGAATCGAGTTTTTCAGCGACGCGCAACTTATCGGCGACTGAAAAACTCACCCCTTCACCCTGTGTGCCATCCCGCAGGGTGGTGTCATAGATTTCCACCAAGTCTTTACTCATCCATCCCGCCTAAGCGGGTGCGAGTTCTACCGCGAAATCCATTCTCCATGCAAACCTCAAAAAGGGTGTATCCCGGTCATTTCAGGCCGAATTACACACCTTATGACGAGAAGGAAACTCAAAGCGGGTTTGGATGGGTCGAGAAACTGGATGAACCTCCTCAGAGTCAATCATTTTGCGGATTTGACCAAACCACCAACCGGCCTGCGGCAGACGACGAGGACGCTGTTTCGCCCGGCAAACCATAGTTGATGAATTAAGACCCAGTTCCATTTGTTTATTCAGTTCATTATACATTTTTTGTGCTCCTTGATTTTCGAATTAATCTCTGGCGCACAGCATGACAGCAATGGTTAGACATTTGCTGTCCAATGTAAAAAAAATTTCGCATCCTTTCTTTTCCCCCGCTAGGTTGCGCTGCGCATGGCACTAAGCTTACACAACACCCTTAGTCGAAAGGTGGAACCTTTTATCCCGCTCGACCCAACAGGGAAAAAGGTGGGAATGTATTGTTGCGGCCCTACCGTGCATGACTTTGCGCATATCGGTAATTTTCGAACCTTTGTCTTTTCTGACCTGGTGCGGCGTTACCTCGATTTTCACGGATATACCCTCACCCACGTGATGAATATCACCGATGTAGAGGATAAAATCATCGCCCGCGTGCGCGAGCAAAAGACTACTCTGGGTGAATACACCGCCAAGTATCAGGATGCGTTTTTTGAGGATCTCAAGATCCTTAATTGTGTAGACCCGCACCATATTCCCAAGGCCACCGATCATATCCCTGAAATGATCGATTTAATTGGCAAGCTCATGGAGCGTGGTGTTGCCTATCAGGCCCCCGATAAATCAATCTATTTTTCCATTGAGAAATACCAGGGTTGCGGCTGCCAATACGGCAAACTCGTAAAACTTAATTTTGAAGAAATGCGACAGGGCGAACGTGTGACCGATGATGAATATGAAAAGGAATCCATTGGCGACTTTGCCCTCTGGAAAGCCCGCGTCGATGAGGATGGCGAAGTGTATTGGCCCAGCCCGTGGGGAGAAGGCCGACCCGGTTGGCACATTGAATGCAGTGCCATGAGTATGAAGATATTAGGAACCAGCTTTGATCTTCACTTGGGAGGCGAAGACCTTGCCTTCCCGCATCACGAGGATGAAATCGCTCAAAGCGAAGGGGCCAACGTTCAGGAGGAGGGTAAACCGTTTGTAAAGTATTGGCTACACGGTGCGCACCTTTTGGTGGAGGGAAAGAAGATGAGTAAGAGTCTGGGTAATTTCTACACCCTGCGGAACCTCCTCGATAAAGGCTATAACGGCCGCGAGATTCGCCAACTAATGATCAGTGCACATTACCGTGAGACCTTCAATTTCACCCTAGATGGACTGGCCGGCGCGCGCACCGCCCTCAACCGGATTAATGAATGTGTAACAAAGCTACGCGGAGTTTCCGGTGACACACACTCCGAACCCGCTGATGAAGTAATTACAAAATTTACCACTGCACTTGATGATGACCTCAATGTCTCCAGTGCGTGGGGAGCAGTGTTTGACTGGGTTCGTGACTGCAATCGTAAACTTGCCAATGACTCGATGTCTGTGGAAACAGCTGCAGCTGAACTGGCCGCATGGGAGCGCATTGACACTGTCCTGGGAGTGGGCGTTGAAAACGAGGAAGCCCCAGCCCAACTGGTTGAACTCATGAACGAACGCACCCAGGCCCGTGAAGCCAAGGAGTTTGCGCGGGCTGATGCCATCCGCGACGAATTGTCCGCCAAAGGCTGGAGCATTGAGGACACCTCACAAGGACCGCGCCTCAAGCGCCTTTAAACTATGGCTGGCCTATTCATCACTTTTGAGGGTACTGAAGGCTGCGGTAAATCCACCCACATCAAAAAACTGGCCGCGCGCTTGGAAACTGAAGGTCACACAGTACACACACTGCGTGAACCCGGTGGCACTGAAAGTGGCGAACCTATCCGGGAACTCCTCAAGCATGGGCCAAAAAACTTATGTGCTGAAACCGAACTGCTGCTCATGAACGCCAGTCGCGCCCAGCTCGTGCGCGAAGTAATCCGCCCTGCCCTTGCAGCTGGCGAAATCGTTCTATGTGACCGGTTTTACGATTCCTCAATTGTCTATCAGGGTGTCGGCCGTGGATTGGACCCAAAACAGGTCCAAAGGGTGATCGACTTTGCAGTAGGAGACACATTGCCTGAGCTGACACTTCTTCTTCAAATCCCTTTGGAAACAAGCGAAGAACGTCGCGCACGCCGAGCCGACACCGACCGATTTGAGCAATCTGATCGTGCTTTTTTTGAACGGGTTGAACAGGGGTATCAGGATCTGGCCGCAGCACATCCTGTGCGAATCCACGCCATTAATGCTGATCTTTCCATAGAGGCTGTGGAAACCGAAATATGGAAAATTGTTTCAAATACCCTAAATAACCGAGAATAGCCGTTGACATTCCCACCGGTTGAGGTAGCCTCCCGCTCCCTTTTTCCCATGGCAAACAAGGTAAAAATTACAGTAAAAAAGGTTTCGGAGCTAAAGCCGGACGAAAAACGCGAATGGAAGCGCGACTACCTAAAGCGTAAGCTAGAACGCAAAACCGAACACAATAACCGTGTGCGGGACCGCTTGGCCAACCTTCGCCGGACACTGCGCAAGGCTACCGAGACCAAAGATAACGCCAAGGCAAACGCAACCCTCAAGGAAATGTACAGCGCCTTGGACAAGGCAGCCAAAGTGGGTGTCATCCATAAAAGTACTGCAGCACGCCGCAAGAGCCGCTACTCGGCACAAGTTAAGGCCATCGCAGCTTAAAGAAAATTTAAAGAAAGCGCCCGCCGCGAGGCTGGGCGCTTTTTTGTTGCCCAAATGAGGCGACGAGCTAGAACCGCTGTTCATGCGAAAGACATTACTTAGCTTATTGCTCTTTGCCCTCTCCTTATCTGCAGCAGATCGCAGACCCAATGTCATAATTATTTACACTGATGACCAGGGCTCGGTCGATCTTAACTGTTACGGATCAAAAGACCTCGCCACGCCACATATGGATGGACTGGCCAGACGCGGGGTGCGGTTTACCCAGTTTTATGCGGCAGCACCGGTATGTTCGCCTTCGCGGGCGGGACTCTTGACCGGCCGTTACCCGGTGCGGGCTGGCATGCCGGGCAATGCGGGATCTACCAAGGGGAGAGCCGGCTTGGCGCCTAGCGAGGTGACTATTGCCGAAATGATGAAGGCAGCGGGTTATGCGACTGCGCACATCGGCAAGTGGCATTTGGGCTACACACCCGAAACGATGCCCAACGGACAGGGCTTTGATCATTCCTTCGGACACATGGGTGGATGTATCGACAACTACTCACATTTCTTCTACTGGCAGGGCCCTAACCGGCATGATCTCTGGCGCAACGGGAAAGAGATCTTTGAGGACGGAAAATTCTTTCCAGAACTGATGGCCGCGGAGGCCGCAAAGTTTATTGAACAAAATAGAAAGAATCCCTTTTTCATGTATTTCGCATTGAACACTCCACACTATCCTTATCAGGGATACGCCAAGTGGCTAAAGCATTACGCAAAGCTACCCTACCCTCGTAACCTGTACGCAGCGTTCCTCTCCACACAGGACGAGGCCATAGGTCAACTTGTGGCGACGGTGGACAAACTCGGATTACGGAAGGACACGATCATCATTTTCCAGAGTGACCACGGTCACAGCCATGAGGAGCGCGCTCATTTTGGAGGCGGCAGTTCAGGTCCGTATCGTGGAGCCAAATTTTCTATGTTTGAAGGTGGCCTGCGTGTACCTGCCATCATCAGTTGGCCGGGGACTTTACCAGAAGGAGCAGTAAGAGATCAGGCAGTACACAGCTGCGATTGGCTGCCCACCATTGCCAAGTTTACTGGAGTTAAGCTATTGAATATGGATATCGATGGAAAAAGCATTGTGAGTGTAATCAAAAATGATAATGCCAAGACACCACACGATGTATTACATTGGCAGACTGGCCGAAGCCGACCGCAGTGGGCGGTGCGTCAGGGCGACTGGAAGCTGATCGGCAACCCAAAGGACACCAGCAACAAGGCCCCCTTAACAACGAAGGACAAACTCTTTCTTGCGAATCTGAAAGAGAGCGTGAGTGAGATGGAAAATCTGGCTCAAGCCAATCCGGAGATCACTCAGCGGCTAAAAAAACTGCATGAGGATTGGGCTGCAAAGAATGTAAAATAATTACTTTGAACGAGCCAGCAACCACTTGACAATACGCTCCCTCGCTTCTTTTGATGGAGGCGTCACGTGTCCCCCACCCGTCACCTGCCAGAGTTCAGTAGTCACGTTTCCATCCTTATTAGTGAAACGCTTTACCGAGGTTTCCTTGCCGGACACTTTTCTCGCCAAATCAATTTTCTCTTTGCTTGCATCGATTTCTTTTTCGCATTTGTTAAACTTCCGCCAGTTTTCAAAATTTTGCTCAGCAGATGGATAGGCCCGAAGCCCAATCGAGCCGCCTTTCCACTTGATCGTACTGTCTTTAGTTCCATGAATATGCAAAACACTGACTGGGCCTGAGGGCTGTTTTGGCCATTTTTTATAACCCACGCCCGCAAAAGGGGCGATTGCAGTAATCAAATCAGCATGATCCTGTGCCATCCGATAACTCATGAACCCCCCATTGGACAAACCAGTCACGTAGACTTTTTTTCTGTCGATACTGTATTCTTTTTGAGCCCAAAGGATCAGGTTACGAAGATAAGTCGAATCATCATTCTTATTGGTCCAATCACAGCAGGCATTGGTAGCATTCCAGCTGCGATCCAATCCGCTGGGAAAACAATAGAGAAAACCATATTTTTCGGCCAGGTCTGCCAAAGGAAAGAATCCAGCCTGTCCGCGCCCATTAGAGGTAAACCCGTGCAGCGATAAAATTAGGGGGTATTTTTTCTTCGGATCATAATTCTTAGGCTTAAGAATCTTGTAGTTCCGGGTGTTTTTCCACTTTGCATTTTCATCTGCGCCCCGCGCTGAAAACACAACGTTAAAACACAGGATTAAAATAAGAGACGGCTTCAACATAATATATGTTCTGTTGTACGCTATTTGGGTCCGTTTAGTTTCAAGTAATCCGTAACTAATTCATATGAAGAACGGCCTTGATGACGCCGGTTTCAGGCTTGAGCCAGTTGGTGAATTCACCGATAAAATCTTCGTAACTTGCCTGATGTGAAAGCCACGGATCCGTGTCGATCACTCCATCCTCTATCAGACTGATAATTCTGGAGAAATCTGCGGGCACTGCATTACGACTCGCTTTAATGGTCAATTCAGGCCGATGGATTGACACATGTTTAAAGTTCAATTCCTGAGTGGTAATGCCAACATATAAAACCTGCCCCGTGAAGGAGACATACTGAAATGCACTGGACATGGAGATATGACTTCCGGTCGCATCGATTACAGTGACGGGCAAATCACCCCCATTTACCTCACGCAGCCGGTCAACCTCAGTATTGTCATTCTTAAACACCACCGTATGATCCACCCCCAGCTTCTCTTTACAAAACTCCAGGCGCGTTTCATTCATATCCATTACGGTAATTTCTGCCTTGGCCACTTTTAAGAATTCAATAGCTGCCATCCCAATTGGGCCCGCACCGATTACCAGCACTTTATCTCCTTGCCGCGTGTCAGATCGGTTTACGCAATTGCAGCCAATCGCCAAAGTCTCCACCAAAGCCAATTGCTCCATCGTCATCTTTGTTGAAGGATGCAGCTTGCGGGCAGGCAAGATGAAGCGCTCGCACATGCCGCCATCCTTGTGCACGCCGATGACCTCCAGTGATTCACAGCAATTGGTAGCGCCTTTCCTGCAAGCATAACAATCACCGCAGTTCATGTAAGGCTCGATGGAGCAGTGATCCCCTTCCCTTACGCTACCCACTCCTTCACCCACCTCCATCACCTGCACCCCCAGTTCATGGCCGGGAATAACCGGATAGGTAAAGAAAGGCATTTTACCCAAATAACCAGACACATCGGTTCCACAAATCCCCACTCTATGCACCTCCACCAAAGCCTCGCCCGCGCCAGGCTTATCGGGTTCATCAACCTCAACAGCAGCAAAATGTTCCGGCTTCTCAAGTCTGATTGCTCTCATTATAAGCTAATTATTTTCAGGCAAGCCCTCGGTATGGCCGATATCCTTGATGGGTTCAATAATGGCGAGTACTTCACCAAGTAATTCCTCATCCATCGGTGATTCAGCCCACTTGGCCCAATTACGAACGTTCTGGGGGTTGGCGCTTCCGGCGACGGTAGTGGTAATATCCTCATGAGCCACGCAGTACTGAACAGCCAATTGCGCAATATCAACACCCCGGCTCTCACAAAGTTCAGCTGCTTTCTTGCAGGCCTCACGCACCTCCTTCGGTTCCTTGTGCCACTCGGGCAACGTGGCATTGGTGAGAAGCCGCGCACAAAAAGGGCCAGCATTCATGATACCCACACCCTTCTCCTTGAGGTAAGGGAAAAGCTCGGAAAAACGCGTATTCTGCAAATGATAATTATTGTAGGAAAGAACGACGTCCACGTCGATCTGGTCAATAATGAAGGGGAAAACCTTCATCGGATAACCGGAGAAGCCGATATAGCGCACCTTGCCTTGATCACGAATCTTTTGGATGGCTGGAATCGTTTCATCCACAATCTGCTGCATCTCTACGAACTCGATGTCGTGACAGAGAATGATATCCAGATGATCCACGCCCATGCGGTGCAGACTCACGTCGATGCTTTCGGACACGCGCTTGGCCGAAAAATCAAAATGCTCCAGATCATACCGGCCCAGCTTGGTACCCAGCACAAAATCTTCCCGCGGCAAATCGCGCAACACCTGTCCCAGCAACACCTCGCTCATGCCTCGTCCATAAAAAGGCGAGGTATCGATGAAGTTCATGCCCAATTCCAGAGCCACTCGGCAGGATTTCAGGGCCTCATCGATTGTTACCCTCCTAAACTCCTGCCCCAGTGATGAGGCACCATACGATATAACAGGCAGCTCGAGATCTGTGTTGCCCAACTTGCGTCGTTCCATATTTTCCTCAGGTTAAATATTGCTTAAAAGCATCAATTGTTGTTTTGGCCGCTGCATCCGAATCGGGCCACGGAAAAGCCTCAGCTGAAGCGTACTTGTCATAACCAACGTCCTTAAGCGCCTCTGCGATTGGAGCATATTCCATATGCCCGCAACCGGCCGGCCGGCGATTACTATCTACAAAGTGCACATGACCAATATGAGAACCGTAGGTACGCAGTCCTTCAGCGATACTGGTTTCCTCAATATTCATATGAAACAGGTCCGCCAGAATTACGATGTTATCAGTATCCAGTGTGCCAAGAAAAGGAACCACGTCTTCTGCCCTGTTCAGGAGATTACTCTCATAACGGTTTAATGGCTCATAAATCAGGGGCACCCCTGCCCCCTTGGCATGTTGCCCAAGTTCATTGAGAGCCTCCCGCAAATAATCATGCGCTTGCTCCTTGGCAACCTCTCCCTCAAAACGTCCCTGCATGGAACCGATGATGGCTGGTGCGCCTAACTGAGCCCCCGAATCGATAATCCCCTTGATAAAATCTTTCGCATTCTCACGCGAAGCAGCACCGGGCTGGCAGAGATGCCACTTATGAATCACCCACCCCCCTCCCGTCCCAACAGCGGCCACCTGAAGGTTGTGTTCATCAGTAAGCTGACGGAGCTCATCAACCGGTATAGCACCGGCATTGGGTGCAAAAACCTCAACCGCGTCATAACCCAGTTGCGCCGCCTTTGCGCACCCGGCTGCAAGATCGTGCCAGAACACAAAGGGGCCGCCTTCAGCCTCTTTCACCAGCGAAACGGTAACTGCAGACTTGATACTCATGATTCAACAAAGAGACGTTTAAAGTGGCGGTCATAAATATTCTCAGTGACATTTTTAGCCACAACCTGCTCGTTGGCCTTCAAGAGATCGGTGTACCGAGCTCCTTCCTTGGCCGCAAGCTTGAAGGAAATATGCAAAAGCTGACGGAAATGCATGTTGAATTCAGGGTGTTCCTGAACGTGTCGCAGCGCATTTGCATATTGCTCACCATTCCAGCCATTAACCTCTTCAGCATCAGGCAACTTATCAGCATCAATATCGATCACTGATGCGTATGGCGCACAGAGGGCATCCACGTTCTCCAGCGCCTTGGTGTAAATTTCCTTGGACAAGGCCAGCCCGTCACCTCCCGCCTCGGCCAAACCGATCAGTTCTTCCAGCCACGTGGTGCCGGCCGTCTTCACGTGAACCCCGGCGCCGGTGCGGCGAATGGCTGCACCGATAATCGGATAGATGGAAAACTTGTCGCTGCCGCTGTGAACGCTCAGCTTAAGATTATCAGGCAGGCCATACTTCGCAATGGCATGGGCGATAACAGCCAAGTCATCGTTAAACTCCCTTTCGAACTGCGCCAGATCCCCCACATAATCAACGCCTTTGTTAAAGCGTCCGGTGAATTTCGGCGCAACGGTCTGCAGCTTGACCCCCTCATCAGCCAGTGCAGCCAGAATAATTAAAAGCTCCGGCGGCGTCTGAGGTGCGTCAGTCTCATCCATGGATACCTCTGCAATGAATTCATCCTTTTTGGATTCAATATGGCGATAAATCTTTGCCGCCTCGGCTGCCGCTCCTAGATATTTACCGGCCACCTCTTCAACATACTCAGCAGTGATCTCAAAGGGCTCATCAATACCTTCAATGGCAACGGTACCAATCAGTTCAGGATGTTTTCCCACGAATGCTGCCACCACATCATCTTCAACGCTCTGGCCGATATAATCGGCCACGTCAATGGTGAAGAAATCAGACGAATCGAGGTATTTGTCAACCGTATCCAAATTGATGTGATCAGCATCCACATGCCAGCCCTTGTCCCAACCAAGCGCATCCACGGCTGCTTTCGCCGCATCATAAACGCTTTGAGGCTCCGAACCGATGAAGCTATGTTCGCGGTTGGATTTGTTCCAAACCGGAACCACCTCAATCCCCTCTTGGGCAAGCTTTATGCAAGCCTGTAGTTGTGCCTTTGCCTGATGGGCAAACCGGTCGCCCACACCAATCGTATATTTTTCTAGAGTCAACATTCCGAAGGCCGGACAAACTAAGGGAGGTCATATAGATGTGCAAACAAATTGGGACATTAAGACAGAACAAGACCTCCTTAACCATGTGCATCGCATTTGATTTGAATAAATCAACTAATTATGCCACATTCCAAAGTTAGGGGGGGGCTACGCGTTGATTACCGCAAAAATTCCTGAGACGGACTTTCCACTGCCAAAACTCGGCACGGCTGATTTACACGGACCGATAGGGCTTGACGAACACGGCCTTGAGCCACGCGGCGTGGTTCGCTGGAACTATGAAGTCCCCGAACTGCAACAGCATGCGTTACGCCGCGGCGATGGCACCTTCTCCAAACATGGAGTGCTCACCGCCAACACCGGGGCCCGCACCGGCCGCTCTCCAAAGGATAAATTTATTGTCCGCGACAAGGTGAGTGAAAGCACTGTCTGGTGGGGGGATGTAAACCAACCCTGCACCCCAGACCTTTTCAATAGGATGCTTCATCACGTGGAGTGGTTTCTCTCCCATCGCGATGAACTCTACGTGCAGGATCTCTTTTGTGGCGCAGACCAAAACCATCGCATATCTCTGCGCTTAGTTACGGAGACCGCATGGCATGCAGCCTTTGCACGCACTTTGTTCATACGCCCAACTGCCCGTGAATTAGTCCATCACGAGCCCGAATACACCATCCTTCACGCACCCCACCTTTTGGCTGACCCAGAGGGCATCGAGGGCATCGATTCGAACGCGTTTATCCTCCTCTCTCTTGAGCATAAGGTCGTCCTGATTGGAGGCACTCAGTATGCAGGAGAAATTAAAAAAGCAATGTTCTCCATCATGAACTATCTGCTTCCTGAATCCGGCCAATTACCCATGCACTGTTCATGCAATACCACCGGAGAGAATACTGCCATTTTCTTCGGGTTATCTGGAACCGGAAAAACAACCCTTTCAACCGACCCTAACCGACGCCTTGTTGGTGACGATGAACATGGCTGGACTGACGGGGGAATCTTTAATTTCGAAGGCGGCTGCTACGCAAAACTGATCAACCTTAATGAAGAGGATGAGCCAGCAATTTTTGCCACGACAAGAATGCCAGGTACCATCATGGAAAATGTAATCCTAAAGCCTGATGGCACTCCTGACTTCACTGACAATTCTCTGACTGCCAATACGCGCGGGGCTTACCCGCTTGAATACATAGAAAACCGTGAGGCTGATGGCATTGCGGGACATCCTCAAAATGTAGTACTCCTAACCTGTGATGCTTTTGGCGTACTCCCACCCATATCCAAGCTTACGCCTGAACAAACAGCTTACCATTTTATCAGCGGTTACACCGCCAAGGTCGCCGGAACAGAGATGAATATCGACCAGCCAACGGCAACTTTCTCAGCTTGCTATGGAGCACCCTTTATGCCCCGCCATCCCGGCGTATATGCCAAGTTGCTATCAGAAAAAATCGAACAACATCATTCACAATGCTGGCTGCTAAATACTGGATGGATTGCAGGAGGTGCCGCCCAGAGTTCACGTATTAAAATACAATGGACCCGGTCCCTATTGAACGCAGCCCTTACTGGCCAACTGGATAATGTGGAATATACAGTTGACCCTCTTTTCGGTTTTTCAATACCTCAAACCTGCCCGGACATTCCGACTGAAATCCTCAATCCACGGGATACGTGGACTAATCATGAGGACTACGACCGCCAGGCCCAGGAGCTTGCCGCCATGTTTAAGGATAATTTCAAACCGTTTATTGCAAATACTGCTGAACCTATTTGTTCGGCCGGCCCGCAATAACAAAGTGACCATTTTCAATCGGCCCATTATGCTTTGGGCACATGAGCAACCTCTCACACGCTGAACTCCTTCAGCTCAAACGCTGGAATACCCCCACCATTTACAACGGCTGGGAACAGATTACCCAATCCAATATAGCCGCTGATGCATTTAATCTAGAACCTACCACTGATTTCATGCCTCAGATGGGTCCGATGGTGGGACGAGCCATCACTATGGTTATTGAACCCAGCAACCCTACACACAAGGAAACGTATGATCCTAGAGCGTACCGGGAATATGTTGCCAACCTATCGGGACCCAAAATTGTTGTTGTACAGGATTTAAATAAACCAAACTTTATTGGCTCCACCTGGGGGGAGGTAAACAGCAACACTCACCGTTCTCTTGGCTGTGTGGGAACCATCACTGATGGCTGCATTCGTGATCTCGATGAAATGACCAATGCCGGATTCAAGGCGTTGGCCACACGACTATGTGTGGGCCATGCCCACTGGTGCCCTGTAAGGTGGAATTGCGAGGTGGAAGTTTTTGGCCGTAAGATTCAACCTGGCCAATTGATCCACGCTGATAAGCATGGCTTTTTGGCAATCCCTAAAGAAGATGAAAAAGAGCTCCTTGAAGCATCGCAATTCATGGATCAAAATGAATGTGAAACAGTTATTCCTGCAGCAAGAAATATATCCGGACTCTCAACTGAAGAGCTACTTAACCAACTGGATAATGGAGCAAAACAATTCGGAGAAAACACCCGAGAAAAATTCCGTTAGTATGTTTTAAATAAATGCAACTTCCCCCCCTCAAGGGATGTTATATGTAGCACGCAGTGCTATCGAATTTATTATGCGCTGAAGACGGGATAACCAAGAATAGAAAAACCAGCTGGTTTTTTGTATAAAACACAAAAACGAGCAAATTCTTATGAATTGCGTTTGCTCTGCTACGTCATAAAACCTAGAATTATTGAGCTATGTGCAAGCGCGTATCATACACTTTATTAGCGGCCATTTTGACTGGCCATTTCTTCAGCATTATGGCTGAGGATAAAGAACAGAAGAACACCGGCCAAATAAGTTATTTCAAACAAATTCGCCCCCTCTTTCAGGCACACTGCCAAGGCTGCCACCAACCCGCAAAAGATAAGGGCGGATACATCATGACCGACTTCAAGAACCTTCTTGCGGGCGGCGATGATGAGGGGCCAGCCATTGTTCCCAATAAAATATCTGAAAGCTCGATAGTTGAACTCATCATCCCGGAAGAAAACGGCAAAGCCGCCATGCCCCGCGGAAAGAAACCCCTCCATTCAACTGAAATTGAACTGATTAAAAAATGGATCAGCCAGGGCGCCAAAGACGATACCCCAGAAGGGTCAGGCCAAAGATACACCGCAGAAAACCCACCCGTGTACACACTGCCTCCAGTTATCACCTCAATCGATTACTCGCCGGATGGAAAACTACTCGCAATCGCCGGATTCCATGAGGTGCTCCTGCACAAGTCAGACGGATCAGGGTTGGTTGCTCGACTCGTCGGCTTAAGTGAAAGAATAGAATCAGTTCGTTTTTCGCCGGACGGAACAAAACTGGCTGTGACCGGGGGCAAGCCAGGCCGCATGGGTGAAGTCCAAGTTTGGAATGTTGAAAATCGTTCGTTGGCAATGTCTCACCCGGTCACCTTTGATACTGCCTATGGTGCAACCTGGTCACCAGACGGAAAATCAATCGCCTTTGGCTGCGGCGACAATACTGCACGTGCCATTAACGTAAAAACCGGTGCTCAGGTCTTTTATCAAGGAGCTCACACCGATTGGGTTCTCGGCACCGCCTTTGATATAGAAGGCAAACACCTTATTTCCGTCGGACGGGATATGACAGCCAAGCTGACGGTTTTTGCCGATTCAAGATTTATTGACAATATCACCTCTATCACCCCCAAAGCCCTCAAAGGAGGTATAGCCGCTATCGACCGCCACCCTAAACATGAACATATTCTGGTCGGAGGATCAGATGGAGCACCACAGCTCTTCCGTATATTTAGACAAACCAAGCGAGTAATCGGTGATAATGCTAATTTGCTGAAAAAATTCCCGGAAATGACAGGTCGCGTCTTTGATGTCCGCTTCAACAAGGCAGGCACGGCCTTTGCCGCTGGAAGCAGTCTCGATGGCGAAGGGCAAATAGCTATTTTTGCCGCCAACGTTCCAGAGAAAATTCCCGATGACATAAAGAAGATTCAGGCCAAGCGGACCCGAAGCCGTAATGCGGGGGAAGTGCAAAAACTGGATAAATTTCTAACAAGCGGTGTAAAAGAAATCGCCAAAGTCGATATTCCTGATTCCGGGATATACGCCATAGCCTTCAGCCCCGACAGTAAAACACTCGCCGCTACAGGCAGTGATGGACACATAAGATTGCTCGATGCCACTAACGGAAAAGAAATTAAAAAATTCCTTCCGGTAACCCTAGGCCAGCCAAAGAAACAAATAATTATAGCTCACAACGACATCCCAACCTCAAAAGAGGATATCAAATTTGAGTCCCTTCCGAAAGGGTTCAAACTGAGCAGAATTACTATTGAGCCAAAGCAGATCCAACTCACTGGACCCAGCGATTATGCTCAAATCCTGGTTACCGCCGAACTTAGCAATGGTGCAAGAGCAGATGTTACCCGCATGGTAAAAATGAAGGCAGAAGGCTCTGTGGCAACCGCTTCCCTTCGCGGCAGAATCACTCCCACTGATGATGGAGAGGGCACGCTCACCGTAGAGATTGGCGGCCATAAGGCTCATGCGCCCATCACTGTAAAAGGAATTTCGACAAAGAAAAAAATAGATTACGTGCAGGACGTCATGCCTGTTCTGTCAAAGTTGGGATGCAACGCGGGCACCTGCCACGGATCGAAAGATGGAAAAAACGGATTTAAGCTATCCTTGCGCGGGTATGACCCAATTTATGACGTGCGCGCCTTCACTGAAGAACTGGCCAGCCGCCGTGTCAACATCGCCTCTCCGACCGACAGCCTTATGCTTCTAAAAGCAATTGGTGCTGTCCCCCACGAAGGAGCGCAGGTAACAAAACCTGGGTCTAAATATCACCAAATCCTTCATGAATGGATTGCCAACGGAGCAAAACTTAATCTCAAGTCAAGTCGAGTGGCTTCTATCGAATTATACCCCGAAAATCCTGTTATACAGAATATTGACGGCAAACAACAGATGCGCGTCCTAGCCACCTACACAGATGGTACAAAACGCGACGTTACAGCTGAATCATTTATTGAAAGCGGAAATACCGACGTTGCCAAAACAGATGAAGGAGGACTAGTCACTGTCGAAAGACGAGGCGAAGCAGCTGTCCTTGCAAGATTCGAAGGGGCCTATGCAGCTACAACAATTACTGCAATGGGTGACCGCACAGGCTTTATCTGGAAAAAACCCGAAACATGGAGCCAGATTGACAAGTTCACTGCAAACAAGTGGGAACGGATGAAAATTGAGCCCGCTGGACTATGTAGCGACGCAGATTTTGTCCGCCGAGTTCATCTTGACCTTACAGGGCTGCCTCCCACCTCAGAAGCTGTGAAGAAATTCCTGGCCGACAAAAGAGACACACGCACCAAACGAAATGAGCTAGTCGATCAACTTATCGGTCATGACGATTACGTTGACCACTGGGCGAACAAATGGGCCGACCTGCTCCAGGTGAACCGTAAGTTCCTGGGAGCTGAAGGTGCCAAATCCTTTCGAGAGTGGATTCGTAACGAGGTTAAAATGAATACTCCTTACGATGAGTTCGCTCGAAAAATTATAACCGCTTCTGGATCAAATAAATCCAATCCGCCTGCCAGTTATTACAAGATTCTTCGCACCCCGGATGCCATCATGGAAAACACCACTCACCTGTGGCTTGCTACACGATTTAATTGCAATAAATGCCACGACCATCCTTTCGAAAGGTGGACTCAAGACCAATACTATGAAACAGCCGCATTTTTTGCTCAGGTAGGGCTAAAGAATGACACAAAAAATAGCGGGAAAAAAACCGTAGGAGGAACAGCTGTTGAGGGCAAAAAGCCCCTCTATGAAGAAATTTACGACAAACCTAATGGAGATATTAAACATGAACGCACAGGGGCGGTTACCGCTCCTCAGTTCCCGTTTGAAGCAAAATATACAAAAAAAGAAAAATCCACTCGCAGGCAAAACATCGCGGCATGGATGACCAGCTCTGATAATCAGTACTTTGCCAAAAGCTATGTCAATCGGCTTTGGGGATACCTGCTAGGAGTTGGAATTATTGAGCCGCTCGATGACATTAGAGCTGGCAACCCGCCGACCAACCCTGAACTTTTGGATTGGCTAACGACTGAGTTTATCAAAAGCGGATTTAACGCGCAGCACATGGTTAAGACGATATGCAAAAGCCGCACCTATCAACTATCCATTTCCTCCAACAAGTGGAATGAAGATGATACGATCAACTACTCACATGCCCTGCCCCGCCGCCTCCCTGCTGAAGTTCTTTTTGATGCCATCTATCATGCCACCGGTGCACAAACCAAAATACCTGGGGTAGCCCCGGGCACTCGAGCTGCCTCTCTGCCGGATGTTGGAGTCAAACTTCCTGATGGCTTTTTAGGGACACTGGGCAGGCCCCCCAGAGAAAGTGCTTGCGAGTGTGAACGGGTTAACGGGCTTCAATTAGGGCCCATTATGGCACTTATTACCGGCCCCACGGTTGACACCGCTATCAGTGACCCGAAAAACGCCATAGCCAAACTGGTTGCCGAACAAGCCGATGATGCAAAACTGGTAAACGAGCTCTACCTGCGAATCCTAAATCGACCGGCAAAAGAGACTGAAATTGAAAAAGCAATCAACATGCTTCAGTCCATTGAACGGGACCACAAAAATCTTCTTGATGAAATAGTTGCATACCAAAAGAGACTAAAGCCAAAGACCGCTGAACGTGAAAAACAAAGGCAAGCTGGAATATCAGAAGCACAAGACAAGCTTGATGCATACAAAAAGGAAATAGCACCTCGCGAAAAGAAGCTTGATGATGAGCGTAATGCCAAAATCATGAGCGCAGAGAAAAACCTCAAGGAATATGAGAACACATTGGGGGAGAAGTATACTGCATGGCTCACCAACCCCACAGGCAAAACCTCCTGGAGCATATTGGAAGCAACCAAACTGGAGTCTAAAATTGGGACGACCCTAGCCAAGGAAAAGGACGGGGTTATTTTCGCCAGCGGCAAAAATGGAAAAGACACCTTTACCGTAACAACTGAAACATCTTTCAAAAATATTACCGGCATTCGCCTTGAAGCACTTGCCGACAAGCGCCTCCCGAAGAACGGTCCCGGAAGAGCTCCTGGTGATGGCAATTTTGTTCTGACTGAACTGGAAGTCTTGTGGGCCTCAAAAGATAAGCCTGACGAGAAAAAGAAACTTAAGCTGACAAACGCCAAGGCTGATTTCAGTCAAGGGAACTACGCGGTAGCCACCGCCATTGATGGAAAACTCGCTCCAACCAATAACGGTTGGGCGGTTTCCCCACAACTCGGCAAACCCCACATTGCCTCCTTTGAAATAGCCCAGGCCCCGAAACACGAGGGGCCAATCCATCTTATTTTTGTCATGAAACAGGAATTCACAGGCAATAATTGGCAACTGGGCAAATTCCGATGGTCTACAACTGACAGCAAAAAACCCCTTAACTTTGGTCATCCCGGGAATATTAGCGCGCTCCTTGCCCTCGCCGCAGATAAACGTAATGACAAGCAGAAGAAGCAGCTCAATGACTATTTTCGCAAACAGGACGGAGAACTTCAAAAGCGGATTAAAGCATCTGCTGACGCCAAGAAACCAAGAGCGAAAGACAAGAAGCTGACTGAACTGGAAGGATACGTTTTGCGAGCCAGTGCTCCATTGGTCGAAGATCCCAAACTAACATCATTAAAGAGAGCGGTTGAACTCAGTAAAAAGCAGATTACCAATAAACGTCTATATGGAGCACAGGATATTGCGTGGGCTCTCATCAATAACCCAGCATTCCTGTTTAACCACTAAATCTCGACAAAAAATATAAGTTAATTAATATACAAAGAACGGAGCAAACCATGATTAGAGTACCTGGAGAACTTGGAAAAGATATGTGCGACAGCCATTTAGGCATGACCAGGCGTGATGTGTTGCGTGTAGGCGGTTCGGGCATGCTTGGCCTTTCACTTGGTGGTATGCTTGAAATGCAGGCGCAGGCCAAAGAAACAAAGATCAGCGGAGGCCCCGGCTGGGGCAAAGCCAAGAGTGTTATTCTACTCTACTTGCAGGGAGGCCCGAGTCATCTCGATCTTTGGGACCCAAAGCCAGATGCCCCAAGCAATGTAAAGTCCATATTCAAGCCCATCAAAACCAAACTGCCGGGGGTTAACTTCACCGAGTTACTTCCCAATTTGGCGAAAGTGAATGATAAATTCACCATGATGCGGTCGGTAAGCTACACCCCCAATGGTCTCTTTAACCACACCGCCGCCATCTACCAAATGATGACCGGCTACACGACAGATAAGGTTAGCGCATCTGGCCAGCTTGAACCGCCAAGCCCCAAGGATTTTCCCAATTTCGGATCAAACATCATCCGACTCAAGCCCCAAGAGGAACCCATGCTTCCATTTGTAATGCTCCCCCGTCCACTGCAGGAGAGCAATGTGGTCGGCAAAGGTGGCACCGCCGGATTCCTGGGGAAGGCATATGACCCCTACTACCTATATCCCTCTGGCGATGACATGGATATGAACAAGATGGCTCGCGTAAAAACAGATGACCTTCAAATGCGACCAGAGGTCTTCAGTCACCGGCTGCGCCGCCGCGCCCGTTTGCGTGACGCTGTCAATGATGCTATGCCTGAAATTGATAAGGCTGTTTCAAAATACAATTTAAACCAATACTACGATCAAGCACTCAATCTGATCGTTAGCGGACGAGCACGGAATGCATTTGACCTAAAACAGGAAAACGCAAAAACACACGATCTATATGGCCGGAACACATTCGGCCAAAGCTGCCTTCTCGCTCGCCGTTTGGTTGAAGCAGGCACCAAAGTTGTGGAGGTCGTTTGGCCCAAGGTTGCCAATAGCAACAACCATTCTTGGGACGTACATCAAGGACTACCCAAACGGATGAAGGAGCAATCTGCCCCCATGCTTGACCGCGGACTTTCGGGGCTATTTGCCGATCTTGACGAACGCGGCATGCTTGAGGACACAATGGTTCTCTGTGTAGGAGAATTCGGGCGCAGCCCACAAATGGGCCTCTCTACAAGCGGAAACAACAACAGTGCTGACGGACGCGACCACTGGCCCTATTGTTACACTGGCGTTATCGGTGGTGCAGGAATAAAGCGAGGGAATATTTTTGGTAAATCAGATAAAACAGGCAGTGCCCCTGTTGAAGATCAGATTCATCCTACAGAACTTCTCGCAACGATCTATCATGCTTTTGGCATCAATCCTCAAACGGTCGTGTACAACCACCTAAACCAACCCCGGGAACTTGTAAAAGCTGAAGCACAACTCAAGTTGTTCGGTTAAAACCAAGGTGCAGCAGAAAATTTCAAGCCTGGCAAAAGCCGGGCTTTTTAGTGATTACGTCGAGGAACAATGTTCCCGACTTCTCTATATTTGGTAGCCAACTCCAAGCACCCTCCCGTTGAAAGCTGCCCAACACATCCACGATAAATTTCCTGCCAAGGCGTTTGGTTCTCCAATTCTGGCTTCACATATTCTTCACGCCTTTTACTTAGCTCCTTCTCATTCACCAAAAGGTTCACCTCGCATTTGTTTAAGTCCACCCGCACTTCATCCCCTGTTTCGAGCAGCGCAAGATTGCCGCCTACAGCTGATTCGGGAGAAATATTAAGAATACTAGGACTCGCTGCAGTGCCACTCTGACGACCATCACCCATGGTAGGCAACGTATCCATGCCACGCTTAATCATATCTGCAGGGGGCTGCATGTTGACCACTTCAGCTGACCCGGGGTAGCCCACTGGACCACACCCTCGAATCGCAAGCAAACAGGATTCATCTATGTTAAGTTCAGGGTCATCAATGCGCGCGTGGTAATCCTCTGGCCCATCAAACACGATACATCGAGCCGTAAAACAATTTTCCTCGCCCCCTTTTGACAGGTACTTGTCCCGGAAACCCTCACTAATAACACATGTCTTTATTAGCGCACCCTCAAAGAGATTGCCCGAAAGCACAAGGAATCCGGCCTTTTCCTGTAACGGTTTATTATAGGGACGGATTACCTCTTCATCTTGGATTGAACCTTGCGCTATATTTTTTGCAACTGATTGGCCGGTTACCGTATCACAATCTCCATTTAACTTTCCCTGTTTCATCAACTCATTCATTACTGCGGGCACCCCCCCAGCACGATGGAAGGATTCCCCCAAATAGGCACCGGCAGGCTGGCAGTTCACTAGAAGTGGAATCTCATGGCCAATATCCTGCCAGTCTTGAAGGGATAGCTCCACACCCACATGACGAGCAATTGCCGTGAGGTGAATTGGGCAGTTTGTCGAGCCTCCCAGGGCGGTATTGACAACAATTGCATTTTCGAAGGCTTGAGGCGTCAATACTTTGGATGGCCGTAAGTCTTCCCCCACCATCTCCACAATTCTTACCCCGGTACGATAGCTCATCTGCAACCTCTCCCGATACGGAGCCGGAATAGAAGCGCAACCGGGCAACGACATGCCCAATGCCTCAGCGAGACAATTCATTGAAAGAGCCGTTCCCATGGTATTGCAATGACCCGCACTGGGGGATGATGAAGCAACCTGTTCTATAAATTGTTCGTAGGATAAATCCCCTTGAGCATGAGATTTCCTGCCTTCCCATAACATCGTCCCCGAACCAGCAAGTTTCCCGTTGTGCCAACCGTCGAGCATGGGGCCACCACTTAGAATAATCGCCGGAATGTCCACTGTCGCAGCAGCCATCAGGCAAGCAGGAGTGGTTTTGTCGCATCCGGTTGTTAGAACAACCCCATCAAAGGGATATCCGTGAAGAATCTCCACCAGACCCAGATATGCCAGATTGCGATCCAGCGCAGCAGTTGGTCGACGACAGCTTTCCTGTATGGGATGGACCGGAAATTCAATGGGAATCCCGCCTCCTACCCGAACGCCTTCCTTTGCACGCTTTACGGTTTCCTGATGCCCCCTGTTGCACGGAGTAAGATCACTGCCAGTTTGAGCTATGCCGATTATCGGTTTCCCTGACTGAAGTTCTTCACGGGTCAACCCATAATTCAGGTAGCGCTCCATATAGATGGCCGTCATGCCCGCATCCTCAGGATCATTAAACCAATGTTCGCTACGCAATTTTCCCCCGCCGTGTTCCACAGGGCACTCATAACCGATTGAAGTCATGCTGTCAGCCGCAATAGTATTGCCTGAGGGTGATACTTTCCCCAAAGTTGCCCCATGTTCTCTTTAAACGGCAAAAGCACTGTTGTTACCGGAGGAGGTTCAGGTATTGGCCTTGCAATATCAAAAGCCTTCGCCAGGCAAGGGGCACAGGTGAGTATTCTGGAAGTTGATGCCGAAGCGGGAGAAGCAGCAGCCCGGGAAATCAATGAGGAAAATGGAATGGCCGAATCCTACACCTGTGATGTCAGTCAACAGGCCGAGGTGAAAATGATTTTCGATGAGATCGCCGGGAAACACCCGATTGACTGCCTAATTAACAACGCCGGCATCGCCCATGTGGGAAACGTTCTTAACACCACTGAAGAGGACTTCGATCGCGTATTAAACATAAATGTAAAGGGAGTCTACAACTGCCTCCAGGCGGGAGTAAGCCACATGAAGTCAAGAGGAGGGGCAATCGTAAACATCGCCTCCACGGTTAGTGTCATGGCTATCGATGACCGGTTTGCCTACTCAACCAGCAAAGGAGCCGTGCTTTCCATGACCTATGCAGTGGCCCGAGATTTCCTGAAACATAAGATTCGTTGCAATGCCATCCTGCCCGCGCGCATCCATACACCCTTTGTAGATGGGTTTATCAAAAATAATTATCCGGACAACGTTGAGGAGATGTTCAAGAAACTCTCCGATGCCCAACCGATCGGGCGCATGGGCAAGCCCGAAGAAGTCGCGGCCATGGCGGTATTCCTGTGTAGCGATGAAGCCTCATTTATCACCGGTTGCCCCTACCCGGTGGACGGCGGCACATTATACATCCGATAATATAAGGCCCTCCTCTGAATTCCACCACTGCTCAAAACTCACCCTTGCAGGCTGACTCGGCTTGTGAAAGCTTTCACAAGCACATGGGGCATCTAAAACTACACATCCCGGGACCCGTTGAGGTTAGTCAAGAGACTTGGCAGGCAATGTCGACACCGATGATAGGCCATCGTAGCTCAAATTTTCAGGACCTATATGGCAAAATCCAACCCCAACTTCAGGAGCTGCTAGGCACTGAAAGGTTAGTCTACCTGAGCACCTCTTCAGCCTGGGGTATAATGGAAGGAGCCATCCGTAACTTAGCCCGGAAAAAGATTCTCTGCTGCATGTGCGGTGCCTTTTCGGATAAATGGCTGGATGTTGCTACACGGTGCGGAATTAATGCCGAAGGTCTTCAAGTGAAATGGGGTTCCCCTATTCTTCCTGAAGCAGTGGATGAAAAGTTGGCCTCAGGTGGTTTTGATGCCATCACCTTGGTTCATAATGAGACTTCCACCGGAGTCATGAATCCACTCGAGGAAATTGCCAAGCTAAAGAATAAATATCCCGATGTGATGTTTATCGTGGATAGTGTCAGCTCCATGACAGCTGTCCCCATTAATTTCGACCAACTCGGAATCGATGTTTTACTTGCAGGCACCCAAAAGGCCTGGGCCTTGCCCCCGGGACTATCTGTCTTTGTTGCTTCTGAAGGAGCTTTGGAACGTTCTGCCAAATCACAAACGCGAGGATACTATTTTGATTTTCATGAATTTCAGAAGAATGCTGAAAAAAACATGACCCCCAGTACTCCGAGTATCCCTCACATTAATGGAATGTCACTAAAGCTGGATGAGTTCTTCACTGAAGGAATGGAGAAACGCTATGAAAGACATCAAAAAACCAATCAAATGACCCGAAACTGGGCCTCCAGACACGGATTCACCTTGTTTCCAGAAAGTGGTTATGAATCCGTATCCCTGACTTGTCTCAATAACGGAGCCAAGGATGGGGGCACTGTAGTTGATGTGCCTAGACTCCAGAGTTTAATGAAAGATAAAGGCATCCTCATTGACGGTGGCTACGGGAAACTTAAAGGGAAAGCATTTCGGCTTTCGAATATGGGCGATGAAACAGAAGAAACAATGACTGACCTTTTCAATAAACTCGATGCTTCGTTGGATGAACTCGGGCAGTCCTAGGGAGACACTGCTAGTTTTTCGTCACTGAATTCCCCTCCCATCAAGATTCCCTGCTCCTTGTAGGGTTTTAGCATAAAATGGGTAACTGTGGAGATAACTCCCTGAATGGTAGCCAACTTCTCAGATACGAACGATGACATCGCCTTCAGATCCGAACCCTCCACGACCACCATCAAGTCATAACCGCCACTCATCAGATAACAACTGCGCACCTCATCAAACTTGGCTATTCGAGAGGCCAATCGATCAAACCCACCCTCGCGTTCCGGTGTAATCTTCACCTCGATTACAGCCCGCACAAGATCGACCTCCAGTTTGTTTTCATTAATGACAGTACGATAACCCAAAATGACGCCATCCTCTTCCATTGATTTAATCCGAGAATCGATCTCACTCTCATCACGATTCAGGCGGGTCGCAATCTGACCCGGTGTCAACGAGGCGTCATCACGCAGTAATTTTAGCAGTTCATCCATACACAAAGGCTACTGGCACCCCACTCGCATAGTCACGTTTTTTATAGGGATACGGTCGCAGACCATCCGGTTTGGCCAAAATTCTGATGGTATTTCTCCCGCAGAGACTCGGCTGCGGGTCTATCTTCAGTAATCGCAAAGGTGGTCGATCCGCTTCCTGACATCAATGCACTTAGTGCTCCATTCCCCATAAGAAATTTTTTTATCACTGACAAAACAACATATTTCTCAAAAACAGGGAGTTCCAAGGAATTAAATAAAACACTCAGATCTCCGGATCGTAATTTTGTGACAACATCATCTAATTGGCCTGTCTTTCCGTAACTCTCAGGGAGACACGCCAGTTTTCCATATGCCCAAGGGGTGCTGACCCCAAATCCGGGATTTATCATGACCAGGCCTTTCCCATTTAAAACCTCAAACGGTTCAACAGGATGCACTTGTTCCCCCCGTCCCGAACCCAAGGCCACCTCATCCTGCAAAAAGAACGGGACATCAGAGCCCAGTGCTGCAGCTATCGCATACAAACAATCATCATCCAAAGGTTGGCCATACAGTTCATTCAACCCTCTCAACGTAAAGGCAGCATTACTACTGCCTGCCCCGATTCCAGCAGATATGGGTAAATTCTTTTGTAGATGGATTTTCACTCCATCCCCTTGAATTTCCTCCAGAAAAGAAACGGCCGCACGATGGACCAAATTTTCACTACCGGTTTCAAGTCTTGCGTCACTACAGCTCAGCTCAACTCCATGGCCCGACTTTTCAAAACGCAATTCATCACAGAGAGGCACCGGCTGAAAAATTGTCTCTAATTCGTGAAATCCATCTGGCCGCCGATTCACAACATTAAGCAGAAGGTTTACCTTGCAGTGGGATTTAAGCGCAAGGCTCATGATCGACCTTAATCTTCTTCCTCAGCGAGCGCTTTCTTATGCCAAAACCAAGCAATTAATATGCTCAACTCATAAAGCAGATGCAGGGGGGCAGCCACTAAAAGTAATGTGAAAGGATCCCCTGTTGGCGTTAACACAGCTGACAAGACCAGATTAATCACAACGGCGTACATCCTGAAATTAGCAAGCTTCTTGTAATCAAGGATACCAATCCTGACCAACAACAAGAGCACCATTGGTAACTGAAATGCAATACCCATAATTAGCATGGTCACACATACAAAAGAGATATAGTCACCAGCGCGCCAAGCATCTGAAGTGAACCCTAACATTCCGGAGAAGCCTACAGCAGCCCACAGAGCAATAGGAATAACTATTTTATATGCAAACAACGCTCCGCTAAGGAATAGAAAACTCCCTATGCCTGACAACTTGAAAAGCCAGCCTTTTTCCCTGACTCGCAAAGCCGGCAACACAAACTGAAATACAAATAACAATACGAATGGCATGGAAACAGAAATCCCACCATAGAAAGCAATTCTTAATGCAATTTTGAATGGTTCCATCGGGTCATATGTCTTTGGATCTTGGTCCCATTTCTTCCCTGTACCATTTAAGTCCACCATGAGTCTTAAAATATATTGTGTTCCATTCTGATCGGATTCCACAGGGTAAGGCTCCAGCTTCAATGCCGTGACTTGAGTTGTATTTGTAGCAACTCCCCATATTTGACCTGAATCGGCCATTTCATTTAAATCTGATTGGCGTATTTGTTTTATTACCGCATTCCCAAATCGAATTGGAATAGTCCGCTTGGCAGGATTACCGGCAACCATGCTTTGCTCATATGTTTGCGCCTTTTCAAGGGGACTTAACAGAGCATCCACAACATAACCCGCCCCCATCAAAGCAATCAATAACCCTAGAAGAATGGCCACCACACACTTAACCAACATCCAACGCAAATCTTCTAGGTGATCAAAGAATGGCTTTATGGGGCCTCCAAAGACTTCATCTTCGTCACCGTCGTCTTCTCCGCCGGAATCATCCACATTGCCTCGGTCAAAGCCGCCTCCATCATATGAAGACTGACCATAATCACCATGGTCATCTTCATGGCCGTGATAATCATGTTCATCATTATGATAATGCTCCTCGTGATACTCATCATGGTAGTCGTGATGATATTCATCATGGCCATGATCATGCTCCTCACCGGAAGACTTCTCGTCCCCCTCCTCAAGTTCACCGGCTATATTAGGTTCAACTATCTCTCCATCGGAATGTTCATCCTTATGAGAAACCTCTTCCTTTACTTCGGCAACAGAAGCCTCCTCCTCTAGAGTCTCATCACTATGATCCGTACCAGAAACCGGTTCATCAGCATGTCTTTTTTCAACTTCATCAGGCTGTGGAAACTTAGCTTCAGGAAAGTCGACATCTGGCCCCTTTATCTGGTTCTTCTCATCAAAAGGCAGTTCTTCCTGCCCTTCAGAGTCTAAAGTTAAATCTTCTGGTAAGGGGGATTTTTCCGGTGATTCATCACCTCCGGGATGAGAAGACCCGGTATTATCTTCGGGCTCCTTAGCCATACGCAATTGAAATGATCAGGCCTTGGATTCAGTGGAGGATTCGCTTTTCTTGTCCACTTCAGCTTGAGCAGGCTTCTCTTCGGCAGACTCTCGCTCTCGACGGCGTGCCTGATCCCTTTCATAGTCATCCTGTTCAACCTGGCGATCCATCTCGTAGCTAATCTCGGTAGAAGCCTTTTTGAACTCCTTGATGCCCTTGCCCAGCCCTTTGGCCAATTCAGGTAGTTTTTTAGCCCCAAACAGCAAAAGGACTACAAACATGATTACCATGATCTCTCCCCACCCAAGTCCAAATGCCAGTATATACGTATTCATACTTAAAAAGACGAGTGGAAACAGTAACTTTATTCACAGTCTATTGAAAGCAAAAAAGCCCCGGTCGCCCGGGGCTTCGCCAAGGGGGACTTGGCGGATGAATTAATTTGACGGCTTAAGTAGCACAAATTCACCTCTTCGATTCTTGGCAAAAGACTGCTCAGTTAGCCCATCGGACATGGGCACCTTTTCCCCATAACTCGTGGTTCTAACCCGGCCCTGATTAATCCCTAAACGTATCAATTCATCAACAACAGCCAACGCCCGTCTTTCGCCCAGTGATATATTGTAGTCTTCAGTACCACGTTCATCACAATGCCCCTCGACCATTAACTTGTGCGTTGGGTTTTGGATCAAATGTTGAGCGACAATCTCAACTTTCGTCAAATCCGAGGGTTTAATGGAAGAACTGTCGTAATCAAAGTGAACCATTTGAGCAAGGAAGGTGTCCCTGTCTTCAATATCATTACCCGAGAAATTATTTCCCAAAGCCTCATTTAACGGATCCTGCGGAATCTCAACTATTGTTGGGCCTGTCCCTCCACCCCCTGGATTCCCTCCTGGCAAGGGGTTCCCGCCTCCCAAAGGCTGCGCCGGCCCGGGCACCGTAACTGTTTTGACTATGGGCGTCATGGTAGGAATCTTGGTCAGACCCACTGGCTTTTGGCTTTTACAACCGCCTATCACCACAAGGACAACCACAGAAAAAATTTTAATCAATGTTCTCATTCAATTATACCTCCTTAAGCTGACAACTTTCACGGCCTCTACTGAGGCACCTCAACAACCCCTCCTGCCGGCATGAAGAGAACAAACTCTCCACGACGATTTTTTGAGCGAGCCTCCTTGGTGTTAGATTCAGAAACAGGAACCTTCTCTCCAAAACTCTGAGTACCCAAGCGCTCTGGACCAACCCCAAGACGCGCCAACTCCTCTGCCACAGACAATGCCCTGCGCTCTCCCAGTGACAAATTATATTCCTCGGTTCCTCGCTCATCACAATGCCCCTCTATCAGAAGCATATGATTCGGGTTTTGCGTAAGGTGCTGAGCAACCTGCGCTACTAATTCCATATCTTGGGGACGCAACTCGGAACTGTCATAGTCGAAATGAACTGCAACAAAAACATTACGCTGTTCCTGATAGTTTTCCGGAATAGCAAGAGGCTCATTAGGGTTATTATTCCCCCCAATATCGGTCCCATTGGGATTGCCACCATTACCTCCTACATTACCAGGAGGAAGCGGGTTCTGGGGATTATTGGCGTTATCTCCCGGACCCAACGGCTTGTTGCCGTTCGGATTTGCCCCTGCAAACTTCGGAATCTTGGTTATGCCAGCACCTTCCTTGGATTTACAACCAAGCACGGTCAACCCTAATAGTGCCGCACACACAACCATTTTCATTATGAATTCTCCTCGCATAGTCACTCCTTATTTAAAGGGCCTCCTTAGCCCGATTGAAACTTACTTTCCCCACGCTGGTTGGGACGCACTGCCTGCAAAGGCTGGGAGTATCTTCACCTGTTTTGTCGGCACGTCAACTATTGCGAGACCTCTCTTATTCACACCCCTGCGAGTAAATATGAGATTCCGACTGTTGGGAGCCCAGGTCGGGCCTTCACCTGAAGCAATTACTTTAGCCTCGCCTCCCTGTGAGGGGACAACGCAAACGTTAAATCCTCCCATTTGCGAAGTAAACGCTATCCACTTCCCATCGGGAGACCAACTCGGTTCTGACGGATTAAGAACTCCATTGGTTGGCACGCGTATCATGTTACCTCCTTGAGCAGCTACTTTTACCAGCATACGCTTCCCTCGTGCTCGCGTAGCAAAACAAAGCCACTGGCCATCCGGAGACCAATTCACTCCACTCTCCTCTTCTTTGGTCACACAAATACGGTTAAGACTCGTTCCCTTGAGATCTTTCATAAATTTCCAAGTGGGCGGAGCCACATAAACATCGGGACTGCCCCCTTTGCTGAGTATCATGGCCAAAAATCCTTGTGGAGATAGTACGCCACCGGTGTTTAAACCCCGGTATCGAGCCATCACATCACGTGCTCCGGTTTTCATGTTCTGCCGAAGCACAGTGGTGTTTTCAATTCCTCCCCGCTTAAGCCAAGAAGTATAATAAAACTCTGAATTATCCGGAGACCATTTGGGAGAACCAACCAACGTCTTGTCATTGGTCAAGGCTACAGGCTTGTGACCGTCAAAATCCGATAGGAAAATCTCCTCAGCCCGCTCTGCAAGATTACCGATTCTCATCTTGAACAGAATTCTTGTCTGCGCAATCCCAGGTTTGCCGGTCAGGGCTCTAATCACATCATCACTCAGAGCATGTGCCTGATCACGCAACCCACCTCCAGCATATTTGCGGTTGAAACCAAAATTGCCGGCCTTATCCATCAAAGCACCCTTAACAGCCTCCTCTACCGCTCCCTTCAGGACGAACGAAGCCTCTTCTTCCGGCACAACCCTACAACCCATAACCTCCAGATCAAACTTCAGCACAGCCGCCACCTCGCCAGAATAACCCGTTAATGCAACAGGTATGAGCTTATTTCTGGCGTCTCCCACGACTTGCAGGTTCCCTCCAGAACCAGAGACTCCAGCCTTAAGATGCGTCGTACTTGAAAAAAGAAAACTTGCAGTCAAAAAACACAGAAACACTCTCATTAGACTATCCTCGTAATCGCGGCGTAAAATCCAAGGTAAAGGTTCTCTTGGAATCTTTAGAGCCTGCAGGGAAACCCTTGCCAATGGTCTTCACACGGTCAAGCGCACTTTGTACAGAACGGTCCAGGGTCGCGTCTCCAGTCTTATGAGTGATTCGGGAGCTTAAGACACGACCTGTACGGTCAATGGTCACCTCAACCACAGCCACTCTGGTGCGTGTGAGGTTTTTGGGAATCAGCGGCTGCCAGGTGCGGCGGTACACAGAAACCACATACTGCGCATAGGCAGTAAATGCTGCCGCGTTTGCCCCAGACACGTTCACCTTGATGCCAGCTGAAAGCTGACTGCGAAGATCACTAACCTTGCCGGTAAGTTTCGATGAATCGACCCTAGGCCTCATAGAAGCCGGCTTGGCAGCAGGTTTTGGGGAACTGGCTTCAACTGTCTTGGTTGATTGAGCAATTCTGATTGTTCGGGGCGGCGAAGGCTTCGATTTCGATGGGTTCTTAGGCCTAGGCCGAGGAGCAGTTTTTTTAGGGGTCGGCGGATTCCTGACTTTTCGTGGCGGGGTCGGCACCACCTTTTCTGGCTGAACCGGCTTGGGGGGCTGCGGCACTACATTCCGGCGAACCGTGGGGACTGGCTTGGCAGGCGCAGCCCTCACCGGCTTGGGGTTGAGAATATTATCCAGCACCTCTGGAGCAATCATGCTAAGGGTTGGCTGAACTTTATCGGGCTTCGTGATAAAAAAAGCGGCTGCGGCAATCAACAGGGCCGCCACCAAGACATGCAGGCCAATCGAAAGAAAAATGCACTTCTTTAACAAGCGGCTCATCTATTATCCTCCTTGGTTCTGAGTGAAAACTTGGTGAGCCCATTTCGCTGACAGGCATCAATTACTGCATACAAATCCTTGTTAAAACCGTGTTGATCCGCCCGAATGTAAACCACCGTATCTGGGTTTTGATCATGCGCTCTTTTCAATTCCTCTTCCAATTCTTCGAGCAACATGGGCTTGCGATCCAATAAATATTGCCCCTGACGACTCACCTCCACCGTACGGACATCATCGCGTTTGACTGCCGTGTCTGCAGCTCCGCCATCAGGCAACTCCAGTTTCATTCCCTGCTCCAAAAGGGGCGTCGCAATAACAAAAATAATGAGCAACACAAAAGCCAAGTCCAGCATGGGAGTCACGTTCAAGTCACTCAAGGTCACCAATTGATTACGTTTGGAAAATCGCCTCATACTTTCGCCTCCGAATCCGGGGGTAATAAATCAGGCTGATCGTTCTGCATCTCACCCAATTCCACCCTTGTTTCTTCAGCGGGCTCAGACTTGAGCTCCGGTTCAGCTAGAGACTTCGGGACCGGCTCTATCTTCTCCTTGGGCGCAACATGAGGTTCACGGGAGTTAACCGGCACTTCCTGGAGGTATTCAGCTTCAATCTTGGCACTGAATTCCTGCGCAAAATTATCCATCTCCACGGTCGCCACACGCAAGTTGTGAACCAACCAGTTATAACCAAACATCGAGGGAATGGCGACGAGCAAACCCGCAACCGTTGTTGCTAAAGCTGCAGCAACACCAGGTGCAACAGTGGTCAGCGATGCGTTACCTTCTTGAGCTGCAGCACTGAACACTTCCATTACACCCCATACCGTTCCCAGCAACCCCATGAAAGGCGCTCCGCTCACGGCAATGGCAAGAAGGATAATGCCTGATTCCAGTGCGACTGCCTCACGAGCAACCGTGCTCTCAATTAATCCTTTAATGTGTTCCACCGATTTCAACGTTACATAACGATGTCGATTGCCCTCCTTGTCGCGCAACCGTTCCTCCAAGGCTACGCAGCCCTCCTGATAGACGTTAAAAAGAGGACAACCCTCCGCAGAAATTCGTCTTTCATACATGGCCAATACTCGAGATTGGGTGCGGAACTCCTGATCGAAGTATCGATTATATTTCCGGGCACGCCGCAATTGCAGCGCCTTAAAAGCCATTACGCCCCAGGCACACGTTGAAAATAGAACGAGAATAACGATAATCGCCAAGCCCGGCCCTTCCAACTGTTCCCAGACGAAAAGATACGTTGGCTGCGTTTCTACAGGTGTAGACGCCGCAGCTGCCAAAATTGCCATGTTTTCCATGCCTTACCTCCTGAAGGCAAATCTCCTTGATGTTGTTTTCGTAGCAAAGAACCGCATTTTTGTCAACTTTTGGCCGATTTAACGGCTAAACCTCACAAAATCACCCAATGAGAGCCAGAGTCAAATCGACAATATAAACACTTGTGAATCAAGCGTTAAGATAAACAGAACAACTAAGTGGAGGGAGTATGAATTCTGAGGACCAAGGCTGATTATGCCATACAATTTCCTGCGATTCAACGCCCCCACAATTGCCATTATTATCACCCCCATAATACTCCGAATCACTATTCAACGCTTCAAACCACTGTCCCCTCCTTGGCAAACCGATCCGGTAGCCATCATGCAGTATAGGGGTGAGATTCATCACCACCAAGGCACAGCGGTTTCCTTCGGGATTCTGCCTAACAAAGCTCACCACGCTGTTTAGATTATCCGAGCAATCGACCCAATAAAACCCCTGCGTCGAATAATCCCCTGCCCAAAAAGCCGGTTCTTTACGATAAAGTGCATTCAAATCGGACACCCACTTTTGAAGGCCGCAGGCCAAGCTACCCGATTCCAAACAGGCCCAGTCAATTTGCTCGTCGTGATTCCATTCCTCAGACTGGCCCAATTCGCCGCCCATGAAGAGGAGTTGTTTCCCTGCGTACAACCACTGGTAACCGTACAGGGCCCGAAGATTGGCAAACTGCTGGCGTTCATCACCCGGCATACGGTTGAGGAGTGAACGTTTTTCATGCACTACCTCATCATGTGACAGCGGCAAAAAATATGCCTCCTGGTCACGATAAACTGATGCGAAGGTAAGTTCATCTTGATGATTCTGACGATCTTCGTAGTCATACTGGAAATACTTCAAAGTATCATTCATCCATCCCATGTCCCACTTAAAAGTGAAGCCCAAGGCCTTATTTCCTGACGTAGTTTTATGCGTGACACCGGGCCATGCAGTTGATTCCTCAGCAATGGTTACTACCCCGGGGAATTCACTTTGCACCACGTGATTTGCATCACGTAACAGATCGACTGCATCCAAATTCTCGTTACCTCCATGAATATTAGGCGTCCACTCGCCATCACCCCTTGAATAATCCAGATACAACATCGAGGCAACTGCATCCACGCGCAGCCCATCCACATGAAACAAATCACACCAAAAATGCGCATTAGCAGTTATGTAGTTACGCACCTCAGGTCGGCCATAATCAAATATAGCTGTCCCCCAATCAGGGTGCTCTCCACGTTGTGGATCAGAATCCTCAAAAAGAGGAGTGCCATCAAAATTGGCCAAAGCCCAATCATCTTTAGGGAAGTGAGCCGGCACCCAATCAATGATGACCCCAATCCCTGCCTGATGTAAGGCATTAATAAGAAACTGTAATGTATCAGGGGTTCCATAACGGCTGGTAGGAGCATAAAACCCAGTAACCTGATATCCCCACGAAGGATAATAAGCATGTTCAGCAACCGGCATAAACTCCACATGAGTGAATCCCATTTTACGAACATAATCCACCAGCCTTCCGGCTAACTCTTTATAACTATACGATTCACCTTTCTCTTGCTTTTGCCAGGATCCCAAATGCATTTCATAAACACTCATAGGTTGAGTCTGTGGATCGCGTTGCGCCCGATGGCTTATCCAGTCCCCATCACTCCAATCAAAACGCTGGTTGTCCCAGACGATAGACGCGGTTTTTGGTGCAATTTCAAAGAAAAAACCGAAGGGATCCGTTTTTTCCAAAATTCTCCCGTCTTCAGTGAGAATCTGAAACTTATAGTGACTTCCCACTCCACAACCTGGAGCAAAAATCTCCCAAACCCCGGATTGACCCAGTAAACGCATAGGATGATGACGCCCATCCCAACCATTAAAGTCACCCACAACACTAACCCGACGTGCATTGGGCGCCCATACAGCAAAACTGGTGCCTGCAACCCCATCTATGGTTCTGGCATGCGATCCTAGTTTATTGTAAATACGCTGCTCATTTCCCTGGTTGAATAGAAACAAGTCATCCTTTCCAATAGTTGGCTTAAAAGAAAAAGGATCCCGCGTACGCCATTGCTCCCCCGACCCCCAGGTAATAGCGAGGTCATAGGGGAATATTTCATTTTCCTGATCAGCCAAACCCTCGAACAAATCTGAATCTCCAATACGCCTCAGTGGAATAACAGATTTGGATACACTCCCGGCAGGAACGGCTACCACCCCCTTAGCCAAAGGCAAAAAGGCACGCACCACCAACCCCCCATCACCCTGACGATGCATCCCCAAAAAATCATGTGGAGAAGCGTGCGTGCCGCGAGTAATCGCCTCAAAATCAGCATCCGACAGAGTCATATCCCATCAGAGAGCTTAGGCGGTTCAATTGGTTTTTTCACGTCATCCACCTCAACAACCGCCTGTCTGACCCCCTCCTTCTTCGCTCGAGTGTCAGAACGGAGTACCCATAGTTGCTTCACAAGAAAAAGCATAAACCCAAGGACCCCCGCATCATCAATTATCCCAAGAGGCCCCAGTAGGACCTCTGGCACCAAGTCCACCGGACTTATGATGTAAAGGCAACACAAGATGATTCCAAAGATGATCCAGTGCTTTTTTGTCATTCAATTATTCGTTTTAATTGTTCGCCAACCACTGACTTCTCCCCTTCATTCCATACAAGATGGTCAGATCGATCCATTTTTTCGGAAATATTCATTTGAGCTGACAGGCGCGCTTTAATCTGATCATCACTCCACCCCCTATCTCTCAATCGTTTGAGTTGGGTGTTAGGAGTACAAGCTATACATATAATTTTATCGAACTCGATTTCGGCTTTCACTTCGTAAAGCAGGGGGATAATTACTATCCCGAGCCCCACGTTACCTGCCCGCCATTCAGCCACCTGCTCCAACCATAACCCCTTAACCTTGGGGTGGATAATGCCCTCCAACCGCTTCCTTTGAAGACTGTCACTAAATATAATGGACGCCATTTTTGATCGATCCAAGTGATCTCTGTGATCCAAAACTTCTGCGCCAAACTGATTTTTGATTTCATCCAGAGCTGGTTGGCCCGGTTCTACTGTTTGTCGAGCCAGATCGTCAGTATCCACACACTGAACACCAAGTTTATTGAGCAACCGACCTGCTGTGGATTTCCCCATTCCAACGCCCCCAGTCAGACCATAGATTCTAGAAGTCATTTTCCTAACCCCAGATTCCTCACCACTTCAAGAGTGGCTTGGGATTTATTTAATGTATAAAAGTGAACCCCTTCCACTCCATTGGCAATCAACTCCTCACATTGACGCGTTGCATAATCGATTCCGAAGGCACTAACTGCATTATCATCATCACCCAGTTCATTCAGACGACTGGAAATCTCCTCACTCAACTTGGAGCCGCATAGTTCTGTAAACCGCTGGATTTGTCTGCCGCTCAATATGGGGATAATACCTGCCAGAATCGGCACTTTCATTCCTCTAGCCTGCAGATAATCCCGAAAGGTGTAAAAGTCTGAATTATCAAAAAAAAGCTGCGTGATCACAAAGTCTGCCCCTCTATCCACCTTAGCTTTCAAACGATCCCAGTCCACTTCTCGGCCCTCGGTACAGGCAATATGCCCTTCTGGAAACCCAGCCACCCCAATACCGAATCGCTCATAAGATTTCACATAAGCCACTAGTTCATGGGAAAACTCAAACCCCCCTTCGGCCTTAATAAAAGATTCCTGCCCTGGGGGGGGGTCGCCCCTTAATGCAAGAATGTTTGATATGCCAGAACTCTTTGCATCTTCGAGGAAATTACCAATATCCTCACGTGTAGATCCAACACATGTCAGGTGAGCCATTGTTGGAACCCCATGCTCCCTCTGAATCTGATCAACAATCCCAAGAGTCTTATCTCGCGTGGTTCCTCCGGCACCATAAGTCACCGAGAAGAACGATGGGTTAGCCCCTATTAATCGGGGTACAATTTTTTCCAGAAGAGCCCTTTCTCCTTCTGGGGTCTTTGCTGGAAAAAACTCGCACGAAATCGATGGTTTCCCGAGCAGCTGATGTTCCTTAAGAATATCGCGAATTAATCGCATCGGAGTAACAATGGGCTAAATACCGCTTTAATTCAAGACAGCTCACCCACCAATGGCACTCATCGTCCGATCCGGCCGTTGAAATTGATCCTGACCAATCAGATGCCCCCTTTCTTTCTTCAGGACGACATCCTCTAGCCATTGACTCAACGCCTCATCGTCGGTCTCTTCCCGTAACAGAGGCTTTAAATCGTGCTCCTTTAAACTAAAGAGGCAGGTACGAAGCTTCCCATCGGCAGTCAGACGAATCCTGTTACACTGGCCGCAGAAAGGTTCACTCACTGGCGTAATCAAGCCAATTTCTGGCCCCCCTCCCACAACACACCAACGCTTGGCCGTAGCCGACGCGTGTTCCAGTTCCAACGGCTTTAAGTCAAACTCTGCCTGCAAAGCTCCCAATATCTCAGAACCGGTTACAACATGATCCTTCTGCCATGCGCGCCCCGAATCTAGGGGCATGAATTCAATAAATCTAATTTCCAATCCCTGATCCTGGGCAAAACGAACCAAAGGGACGATTTCATGGTCGTTCAAGCCGCGGATAATCACCGCGTTGATCCTGATAGGCGAAAACCCGAGCTCTTTAGCTCGAATGATTGATTCCATTACATCTTTAAATGCTTCTCGTCCTGTAAGACGTTTGAAATTAGAGGAATCCACCGAATCAAGACTAAAGGTGACCCGATTCAATCCAGCCTTCTGAAGAGCTACTGAGTTTTTAAGAAAACTGAAACCGTTTGTTGTCAGGGCGATATCCTCAATTCCGGAGATTGCGGCCAATTGCTCAATAAGTTTTGGCACATCACGTCGGAGCAAAGGCTCACCGCCAGTCAGCCGAATTTTGTTCACCCCTAAAGCGGCCGCCACCTCAGCAACTCTGGCAATTTCCTCATAAGAAAGAAAGTGGGATTTTGGCTTCCACTCGCGATGAATAGGGTGCGGCTCAGCTTTTGATGAACTACGAAAAAAATCGGCTGATTCCTCTGACTCAGGAAGGCAATAGAGACAACGGAAATTACAACGATCTGTGATGCTGATTCGCAAATCGCGAATCCTTCGGCCATATGTGTCTACAAGCCGTGCCACGCGAAAAGTCTGGGCCAATAACCCCCACAAAAGCAATCGTGGATGACTATTTCTTTGGCTGACCGGCCACTGGAGACTCAGGCTGCTTTTCAGGAACGGTAACCACTTCGGACTCAATTACCTTACCATTAATTATCACACGGCCATCACTGGTAAGTTCGACTGTAACATTCTCGTTCCCTTTTGCCCCAGCAACATTCGATTCCCCAACAGGCTCC
>JASLKQ010000240.1 GCA_030747505.1 Verrucomicrobiota bacterium
GGTTTGGTTTGGTTTGCTTGGTTTGGCTTGGTTTGGCTTGGTTTGGTTTGGCTTGGTTTGGCTTGGTTTGGTTTGACTTGGTTTGGTTTGGTTTGGTTTGACTTGGTTTAATTGGTTTGGTTTGGTTTGCTTTGCTTGGTTTGGTTTGGTTTGGCTTGTTTGACTTGGTTGGCTTGGTTTGGCTTGACTTGGTTTGGTTTGCTTGGTTTGGTTTGCTTGGTTTGGTTTGCTTGGTTTGCTTGGTTTGCTTGGTTTGGTTTGCTTGGTTTGGTTTGGTTTGGTTTGGTTTGGTTTGGTTTGCTTTGCTTGGTTGGCCTGGTTTGGCTTGGTTTGGTTTGGTTTGGCTTGGATTGGTTTGGTTTACTTGGTTTGGTTTGGTTTGCTTGGTTTGGTTTGGTTTGTTTGGTTTGGCTTGGTTTGCTTGGTTTGGTTTGCTTGGTTTGGCTTGGTTTGGCTTGGTTTGCTTGGTTTGGTTTGGTTTGGTTTGGTTTGGTTTGGTTTGGCTTGGTTTGGTTTGGTT
>JASLKQ010000241.1 GCA_030747505.1 Verrucomicrobiota bacterium
CTGGGTTCAGAACGTCGTGAGACAGTTCGGTCCCTATCTGCCATGGGTGTAGAAGAATTGAGAGGAGTTGCCCCTAGTACGAGAGGACCGGGGTGAACATACCACTGGTGGACCGGTTGTAGCGCCAGCTGCAGTGCAGGGTAGCTATGTACGGACAGGATAACCGCTGAAAGCATCTAAGCGGGAAGCCTCCCTCGAAACTAGTTCTCCCTTGAGAGTCGTGGAAGACTACCACGTTGATAGGCCAGGTGTGGAAGTGTGGTAACACATGGAGCTGACTGGTACTAATAACTCGATTGGCTTGATCATTCTTATCTTTAATATTCATCTGATACGATATTCTACTTTTAATGTAATTTATTAGCTTGGTGATTCTAGCGAGAGGCCTAAACCCGATCCCATCCCGAACTCGGCCGTTAAACTTCTCAGCGCCGATGGTACTGCATCTTAAGGTGTGGAAGAGTAGGTCGTTGCCAGGCTTATAAATTACATTATCTTTTCACAATAAAAACCGGATTG
>JASLKQ010000242.1 GCA_030747505.1 Verrucomicrobiota bacterium
TGATAAGTGGCAATACAGAGCACCACGGCATCAGCCTGATCATTGAGTTCAAGCATCACTACATCGTCATCAGCCAGCTCAACACTATAGTCTTCCACCGCATAGGAGGGGGGGATTACCAGAAAACTCTGGTCGGCATCTGTGCCCTTGAGCCACTGGTAGGGATTTAGTTCTTCGTCTGAGATGAGTTCAAAATTCTTGTTTGTCTCAAATCCCAGGAGTCCTGAGGCAAAATGTAGAGGGACACCGGGCTTTATCTCGGGGACCTCGACGGCTCTACTCTCAGCTTCTTGTTGTTTATGTTCAATGGTCAGCATGGCGCGACAATCGTTTTGCCCTTACGCAGCAAGCAGCATGCCAACACATATGAGGATTAGGGGAAGAGACTTATTTACGTAAAAAATCCAAAAAATATATATTTACGCAAAAATAAAGCCAAAAAATGATATATTTTACAAAAACTATGCTGAACCCATGCAGAGAGTGGTTTCTCCGATCCGGATTTCGTCTCCTTCGGCG
>JASLKQ010000243.1 GCA_030747505.1 Verrucomicrobiota bacterium
TATATAGTAATCATAGGAAACAGCCCCGTAACCCGTCGCATCCTGAGTGTTTCCATCGTCGCCGACAAAAACGGTGTCTAGGCTGATCGAGGTTTGTGAAAATGCTTGCGCAGCGAAAAAAATACTAATATTTAATGCAAATAATAATTTCATAGCTGGAACAAAGAAGGGAATCGCCCTCAAGGCAAACCTTGGAGGCGCCGGCGCCGCGAAATTAAGGGCAAAATAAGATTAATAACAAGCAATATATAAGAGGTAAGAGATCAGTATCACGCTGTAGCCGTTCGGAATGAAGGTGGGAGTAGTGGAGCGGGTGAAGTAGATTCAACCTTTTTAAAATTAGGGTTAAAATGAATGGTGGAGCCATGGAGAATCGAACTCCAGACCTTCGTATTGCGAATGAGTCTTTTTTGGCTTTTTTTAAACCGTTTCAGCGCTTTTTGATATGCCGCTTACACTTATGCACATCAAAGCACCACTATGCACTGGGACAAATACGGGACACGAAATCAGC
>JASLKQ010000244.1 GCA_030747505.1 Verrucomicrobiota bacterium
ATCCCAATTGTAGTTTTGGCGGTAGCAATTCGGAGAGTCTACGAATGGGGTTTAAAATTTCGTTAACCTTTGTACATAATTGCGCATAACCCTCCCGCAGGGAGTCGGGAGTTGCCTCGCTGCCGCGGGTTAAGTAGGATTTCAGCATGCGATACCTCTTTTTAATGATTGTGGCTGTGGTGTTGGTGGGGTGTGGGAAGGCGACCAAGGAGAAAGCTGCTAAAATTAAAGCAGCGGCAGATGACAGAGTTGCAGCGGAGAAGAAGGCAACTGAAACGGCAACAATCCCTCAACAACCCAAAACCACATCCGAGAAACTCATTGCCGACCCCATTGTTGAGAAGGCGATTCGTAGATCACTCGAGAAACCGAAAGGCGAACTCACCGAAGCGGATTTGGAAAAAGTCACCTTGCTTATCTTAAGCAGCACCCAAATCACCGACGGGGGTCTCAAGGAGGTGGCCAAGCTGCAGAAGCTTGAAGCACTTGATTTAAGCAAAACCCACATCACCG
>JASLKQ010000245.1 GCA_030747505.1 Verrucomicrobiota bacterium
GAGAAGAGAACCGAAGTGGACGACCACCAGCTCGAAGAAGGTCAGGATGTTTTTCTGGATAAAAGGATGAAAAAAGGGATGTTTTTCTGGATAAAAGGATGAAAAAAGATACGCCACAAGTCTTAGAGTGCAAAGCTGCCCTGACATCACAATATTAAACTCTCTTTTTGTCTTTGTTTTTTTTTAGTTTTTTGTATTTTTTGTATTTTTGTTTTATTTATTTTTTCAGCTTTCAAGGAAAACACGATTTCGGGATAGGTGGAAAGGCTCAAAATATCATATAATAGAATACAATATCCGCCACCGTGCCTCCGGCACGCCTGGCGTGTGGTTTTAACAGCTTTGTCTTTCTTTTATTTCATGATTATTTTTCCAGACATTATTTCAGAAGTTATTTCAGAAATAGTTTTTCATAAGTTATTTCAGAAATTATTGCAGAAATTGTTGCAGAAATTTCGAAAGAACTGACTGGAAGTCAGTCCTTTCAGCGGAAGAGGTATCCCGCAGATCCTG
>JASLKQ010000246.1 GCA_030747505.1 Verrucomicrobiota bacterium
TTGTTCCTGCTGATGTGTGATCATCGCTCCAAAACCGGGAGGGATAATCGTTTTCGTCCATCGATTGCCGCTCATCAAGTGATGATCACCCTGACCGTGCGAGCCCGAATAGGAATGCATGGAACGAATAATGGAAAACTTGTCGGCACACTTGGCCATATTGGGCATTAGTTCACCAATATGGGTGCCGGGTACGTTGGTCGGGATGGGCCGCAGCTCGCCGCGAATCTCCGAGGGCGCATCGGGCTTCAAGTCGTACATATCGATGTGGCTTGGTCCCCCCAACATCCACAGCAAAATACAGTTTACCTCACGCTTCGGCTTGGCCACCTGCTGCGCCCGTAAAACCTGTGGTAAACTCAAACCCAGCGCTGTCAACCCACCCAAGCGCAAGGCTTCGCGCCGTGAGACTGCGTTCCATGAAGCGAGTTGTTGTTGCCCTGCCATCTTGCTTAATGACGGATTATTGTTCTGCCAGCATCAATCTAAGTCAAACGCTTAAAGAGACCA
>JASLKQ010000247.1 GCA_030747505.1 Verrucomicrobiota bacterium
GGCAATGGAACGCAAAATATCGTTGTTACTTGTTTCCCCTGCCGAACTGGACCCCTGAAGTTTACGTGGGTTATCGGCGATGGTTTCATTTACTTTAATGTTCGCAGCTCCGGTTCCATCGAAGAATCCTCTGCTGTTATCATTAACCCCATCAAGATCGTACCCAGTTTGATGTAACGCATTGACCTCCGTGATCAGTTGACTGGCCATTGCGTCGATGTCTTCTCTGAGGGTTTTGACGGATTGATCACGGACATCAATCAAGCCCTTTATGTGTCCGGTATTTGGATTAACTGTTTTGCCTTCAGCCGTATCAACCATATAGTACATGCCGGTAACAGTATCTTGTTTCGCCGTGATTCCGTTGGTCATGACGTTGTCAGTGATCATCTCATGATTGTTTACCTCGAGGGATAGTTCGCCATTTTCATTGTAGGTTGTTTTGATTTCCGCATACTTGGAAAGTTGTTCCATAGCAAACTGTAACGAATCCCGCACCTCGTTTGCACT
>JASLKQ010000248.1 GCA_030747505.1 Verrucomicrobiota bacterium
CAAAAAGTGCACTTTTGAAATCCTAAACCCTAGACCATAAAAAATGCAAAAACGTTTTTTCAAAATGTTAAATTCTAAAAACGAGCTTCAAAAAGTTGCAAAAAGTGCACTTTTGAAATCCTAAACCCTAAACCCTAAAAAGTGTTAAAAAGTCAATTCAAAATGCTAAATTCTAAAAAAGTGCTTCAAAAAGTTGCAAAAAGTGCACTTTTGAAATCCTAAACCCTAAACCCTAAAAAGTGCTAAAAAGTCACTTCAAAATGCTAAATTCTAAAAACGAGCTTCAAAAAGTTGCAAAAAGTGCACTTTTGAAATCCTAAACCCTAGACCATAAAAAGTGCTAAAAAGTCGCTTCAAAATGCGAAATTCTAAAAACGAGCTTCAAAAAGTTGCAAAAAGTGCACTTTTGAAATCCTAAACCCTAAACCATAAAAAGTGCTAAAAAGTCGTTTCAAAATGCTAAATTCTAAAAACGAGCTTCAAAAAGTTGCAAAAAGTGCACTTTT
>JASLKQ010000249.1 GCA_030747505.1 Verrucomicrobiota bacterium
GCTCTATTTGGCGTAATTTCTCATCCACTTTGAAGTGTCCTTCGGTATCATCGTCCAACTGTCTTTGCAGCTTAGGCATTAGCCGATCGATACTTTTATATAAGTCTCGACTACCTTCAGACGCACCAGATATTACTAATGGTGTGCGAGCTTCGTCTATTAGAATCGAATCCACTTCATCTACAATTGCAAAGGAAAGAGCACCCTGAAACTTATCCTGGACCGAAAAAGCCATATTATCTCGGAGATAATCAAATCCAAATTCGTTATTAGTACCGTAAATTATGTCTGCTTGGTATGCTGCTCTTTTTTCGTTTTCTGACTGCCCAGAAGTTATTACACCAACTGAGATTCCGAGAAATTCATAGATTGGGTTCATCCAAGACGCGTCTCTCTGCGCAAGGTAATCATTTACAGTCACTATATGAACGCTATTACCATTTAGTGCTTTTAGGTAGGCGGGGAGAGTAGACATCAAGGTCTTACCTTCTCCAGTACGCATTTC
>JASLKQ010000024.1 GCA_030747505.1 Verrucomicrobiota bacterium
TGAAGAAGATATAGGTATTGTCGGCCTGCCCGCTTTTCTCCAGCGAATCCAAAATTCGACCCACCTGTGTGTCGAGATGCTCGATAATCGCGTAGTATTCCTGACGATGCACCTTTACCGCATGCTCCGTACGCGGCATGGGGCCAAGGCGCTCATCGCGCAGCTTGTGCGGATTGCCGATTTGATCCTTGTAGGGATACTGCGCCAAAAAATTCTCGGGCACCTTGATGCGGCTCAGCGGATATTTGTCGATGTATTCCTTTGGCGCCTGCCGTGGATCGTGCGGCGCGTTGAATGCCACATACATGAAAAAGGGCCGCTTGTCCTTTTTGGCCATGCCGAGGTAATCGATGGCGTCATCGGCCACAATCTCACTCCAGTGCCTGCCCCCTTTCCAGAAGCCCTCAAATTTTTTGTCATAAGGGCTCCACGGATCCGGCTTGCCGGGCAAGGGTCGGTTGTAGCCTGCCGGGGTTTGATTGGGCATACCGGGCCGAATATTGCGCGCTACTTCAAATGCCTCATCAGCCTTGGCACGAATATGCCATTTACCGGTAAAGAACGTTTGGTACCCCTGCCGCTTCATCACCTGCGGCCACAGACCATCAAACTCCCTTTGCTTTGCCTCCTGATTGGGTAAGGGCTTGTTTTTCCCCTTGCGCGGTCCTCCCAGAAGATTGGAGGCCTGCTGGGCGCGCCAGATATAGCGACCGGTAATTAGCATATGCCGACTGGCTACACACACCGCCCCACTCCAGGAACCCATGTTGTATGCCCGGGTAAAAGTAGTGCCCCGTTTAACAAGACGATCCAGATTGGGGGTGTCGATATCGGTCAGCCCCAGTGCCCCGATCGTTTCGTAACACTGGTCATCAGCAAAAATGAAAAGGACATTGGGTTTATCAGCCGCTTTTGAAAGAAGAGGAACAGTTAGAAAAATCACCAGTACAGACCGGCACAGTAATTGGAGCAGGAGTTGTTTCATGGATGAACTTGATTGTAGTAGACCGAGCCCAACAAGCAATACTTTACGATCGCTCCCACTCTTGAACACCCCCAATTTTCAATTTGAACAAAGGATGAACTCTTGGGCGTTTCAGTTTTATTAATTGATCAAAACGAACAGGGTCACGCGTTTTTAATTTTTTTATAAGATGAGACCACTCATGCTGCAATTGACCCCGAGTTTCATAAATTTTCCCCATCACTCTTCCTTTTGTAATCTTTGAGCCGTCAAATTGATACCCACGCTTCAAAGCCTCCTCGTATATTGCATGGAGATAAGTTGCCATCGTTTTGACCGGGTCAATTTCTTTACGAAACCGGATCAACTGAGGGTGGTTTCGGTATCCTCTAGTTCGCCCCTGCAATACCTTTTGGGCAAGCAGGCTTTCCCTCCAAAGAGCCACCAAACCTTTTGCGTCAAGATAACGCGGGTGAATCGTCCATATACGCACTACTTCCGAACCCTAGGGATGTATTTTGCTTTTGGATCATACCGGGGGTTTTTCTCTGTCGGAACCGGCGCCTTGGTGGCCTTGCGCCATTTCAGCATGGAAGCATGCAGTTCTTTAGCCTTATCGGGCATCTTGGCGGCCAGATTATTCCCTTCACTCAAATCTTCCTTCAGGTTGTAGAGCTCCAGCTCACCATCCTCGAAGAACTCAATCAATTTCCAATCCCCCACACGTATGGCTGCCGCCGGCGTGGTGCGAAAGGCACCGTGTCTGGCAGTATACCCCTGCAGGTAAGCAGGAAAATGCCAGTATAATGCCTCGCGCCCCAGGGAAGCGGAGGCATCCTTGAGGCAGGGAACAAAGCTTAAGCCATCGAGTTTAAGTTTTTTTGGGCGTTTGATTCCTGCTGCCTCCATAAAAGTGGGATAAAAATCCACACCGATCACCGGCTCACGACAGGTGCTTCCTGCTTTGGTGACCCCGGGCCATTTCACCACCAGTGGTTCGCGGATTCCGCCCTCATAGAGCATCCCCTTGGAACCGCGCAATGGCGCATTGGAAGTCACTGCGCCATGACCGCCGTTATCGGAGAAAAAAACCACAATGGTGTTATCATCCAGCTTCAGTTTTTTGAGGGTCGCCTGTACCGCCCCAATGCTGTCATCCATGCTCTCAATCATCCCCGCATACGCCGCATTCTTGTGCCCGCCCACTGGAGTTTTCTTCTGATACTTTGCCTTCAATTCCGGTTTGGATTGAATCGGTGTATGCACCGCGTAATGGGTGAGGTATAGGAAAAAGGGCTTGTCCTTATTCTTCTCAATAAACTTGCAGGCCTCCTGTCCCAACCGATCGGTCAGGTACTCGCCCTTCTCCTCGGTCACCAGATTAGGGTAATTATAGGGACTATGGTATCCACCGCCACTGGGACTGCCCCAATGTTTACCGGCAATATTCACGTCAAAACCCTGGGTAGTGGGGTCATCACCCAAATGCCATTTACCCATGCTAGCAGTCACATAACCGGCTGACTTTAGTGTCTCAGCCATGGTCACAAATCGTCCGGCCAATTCAGTGGTATTTTTGATGGGAACCAATTTGCGAAACTTGGCCTGCCCACGATCGGAATTAGCCACCGTGTAAACACCATGACGTGGACCATACAAACCACTCATCAAACAGGCCCGACTCGGAGCACAGTTGGGGGCACAGGCATAGGCATCCATGAATTTCATACCCTCGCGCGACAGTTGATCCACATGCGGTGTCTCGTAATACTTGGAACCCATAAAGGACACATCGGTCCAGCCCAGGTCGTCGATGAAGTAAAAAACGATGTTCGGTTTGGCCGCTTTAACGGACAAACCGATCGACATCACTACGAGTAATAAGAGTTTTTTCATATTAATAGCGAAGAACACCCCTTTTGTGCGATGCCACACACTATAGGTCAAGATTGAGGAAAATTAATTGGCAGAATAATCGGCTCCTGAATCACTTTGACGGCAGGAAGTGCGCCATTTTTCCAATTGAGCAGTCATGGCTTTCAATACCTCTGGGTGCTCTTTAGATAGATCATTTTTCTCGGCAGGATCATTGACTAAATCGAATAATTTTATGGAAGGCACCTTGCCGGGTTGATTCTTTTTGGATCCCTTACCATAAATCTTATAGCGGTCGCCAATCAGTGCTACCTGCTCGGCTGATTGAAAGCCAATTGGCTTGCCACGTTCCTTCATTTTACCCTGAAATAGAGGGAGTAAACTCACCCCATCCAGAGGCCGTTTATCGGCGGGCTTTGCCCCGATGATATCCAGAATCGTCGGTAAATAATCACTGGTCACTGCCGGGATAAGCGTGTTACCGGGGCGCACCTTGCCCGGCCATTCGATAAGACCGGGAACCCGAATACCTCCTTCCAATAACGAACGTTTACGTCCACTTAAATGACCTACCACCCCCGGTGCACTATTAGCCTGCCCTTCAGGCCCGTTATCACTGCAGAAAGCAACCAGGGTATTCTGGGCCACGCCCATGGCGCGCAACTCAGTGCGCAAACGTCCCACCTGTTCGTCCATGGCAGTAATGCAACCAAAGTAGTGCTGAGCATATTTTTCATGGTTGGCATACATGCGGGCATACTGCGGCCCTGCCACTACCGGCAAATGCGGCGTGTGAAACCAGACAATGCTAAAAAAGGGCTGCTCTTTTTGCGCTGCAGCACGCATGAAGGGAATGGCCCGGTCCATAATGATGCGCGAATTATCCCCCCACAGGTTTTCACTAATGCGCCTGCCCTTTTCATCCCAGTAGCCAGTCCCGTAGGGAATATTCTCTTCCGCCGGGTCCCACCACTTTTTGCTGTTGTTCCCCTTGGGACGCAGCATGGGGTCCCAGGTGGGCACCTTGGATTCAGTGGAAAAGCAAATATCAAACCCATTGGCTTGAGGGGGAGAGAAATGAGCCACTCCACCCGGCCCGCCCCGGTTGGCATCCTTTTGGGTCTTGGTGAGGGTGCCCAGGTGCCACTTGCCGAAGTGACCAGTTCTATACCCGTGTTTTTTGAGCAACTCTGCTAAGGTAAGTTCCTTTGGTTTCATATGCCCGGTATTGGCAAAGTACACTCCGTAGCGGAATGGGTGGCGACCAGTAATGCAGCTGCCGCGGGTGGGACTGCATACGGGGGCGGCGGCATAGAAACGCTCAAAGCGCAGGCTAGCCTTGGCCATGGCATCCAAGTGGGGGGTTTGGATTACTTTATTACCATTGAAACCCACATCGCCCCAGCCCAAGTCATCGCACATCACCAGCACGATATTGGGCCGGTCTGCCGCCAAGGAAAGTAGCGGCAGAAATGCTATTACCAGATAAAGACGTATTAAACTCACGGCTCCCATCGCATTCGCCTGAGCTGATCAGGACTTGAAACCTGACGTACCGTTCCATCTGCAGTACCCACGGCAATCGATTGCCCATCAAAGAACTCTAAAAATTCCAGAGCATCCTTAAGTCCTCCTGAACCATTCCAGCCCAAATCAGTTTCAAAGACGATCACTGTCTGCGGATTCACTTCATTTAAGTTCTTTCCGCTTAAAGCCTTGTTAAATGCATAGGAGCTCACTTTTTGGCCGGACTTTGCCATGTTTACCGAGACAGGGTCCTGCGAGGAAGCAAACACCATCGGAGAACCAACTTCCCTAAGGATTGCGTCACACCATTTATCAGCAGCGGGCAATCTACCATCGTTGTCCTCAGCATGGATGATTAACCCGACACCTAATTGTTTGGCATTGTTCATGCTCTTAATGGCGTTGGCTTTTGCTTTTGCTTTGGCCAAGGCGGGAAGCAGCATAGAGGCGGCGATTCCTGCACCTCCCACTAACAGGAGTGGAGCTGTTCCCATCGTGTCCCCGCTGCTGCGACTTTCCATTACAACCCCCTCAGGTGTCACTCGCAACACAGCCAGTTGGCCAGAGACCGCCGTAAAATTGTCCCCGGAAAATTTCCCCAACAAATCCGCGAGGGTCAATGACGCCCTCCCCGCCTCGGCATCAGCCGCAAAAGCATCGTTTGCGAATTTAGTCAATTTTCCAAATTCCTTACCCAAACGACTGCTCATGAAGCTTAGCTGATTGCCTTTGAGGTCCATTTTACCGGCAAGCTGTTTGAATTCGGCAGTGCCTGCCAGCCCTTCATTCTTACCGGCCTTAACGGCCAATATATCCTTGGCCAGTTTTTGGCTGGTGGTAAGGACAATATAGTCACCGGTCTGCATTAGTGTGGGACTGAGATCAATTGGCAAAGGCAACTCAGGCGGGGTCAAGGTATACAGGGTAACATTCCCCTCCTTGGACTGACCCAGCATCTGGGCCAACTCCGGATTTTTCAGCATCTGCATAATGAACCCCATCAACTGTTCATCCTTTACCTTCAGGGTGATCGCAAGGGCGGGCTCAGGAATATCCAGGTCCAGGCCCTGGGGTGCATCAGGCGGCAATGGAATCGGGATGCGCTTATTATCATTAAGCGTCACAAAGAACCCCATCTCTCCACCGGTTGACCTGAATAAATCCTCAAAACCAACCGCCTGATTCATCTCGGCCAGTCCTCGGGCAAACTCGGCCACGACATCTGGTGGCGCGGTATCGGTGATAAACTTGCGCAACCAATCAAAGCCCGTTACCAGATCCAGGTCTGCCTGGAAAGCCATCACCGTCTCGGCCGGGAGCATTTTTAACACCTGCTGCTCATGGGATTGGGCCCCCATGATCTTCCAGAAAAGCCCGTCCTTCTTCTCCGGGTAATGGTGAAGCACCATCACATTGCGGTTAAGGTTGTCCTCAACTGCAAAACTGCTCATTCCAAAACCACTAATATCCCGCACACCAATCTGCTCGTAGGCAGTGCGGCCCATATCCATGGCCATGGTCATTTGTTGACGCTCCACCTCGCCCATTTGGGCCCCTGCTGCATCGGCAATGGCCGAGAATCCGTCCATGAGCTCATCCAATTTGGACAACACCTGCTCGGTGCTCATATAGAGATAGAAGCTGCCTCCCAGATCGAGGTGCTGATTCACCGCCCAGAAACTATTCTCGATAGCTGCCTTCTTCTGGTCTACAGGTGCCGCAACCCGAAAAACCGGATCTGGAGCAGGTGTGCTGGAGGGTGATACTTGCGGCTCTGGAAGGGAAACCGACTCCTCTTTTGTAGTTGTTTTATCGCCACAGGCAATAAGCCCAAGAACCAATGGAAACGACAGGAAGCGTGATAATTTTTTCATGATATTATTGTATCGAACAGGCGCGAAGGGGTACCTGCACTCTGTAGAGAGACAGCACTACTGACAATAAAAAAACAGGGAAGAACTATTTTTTCTTTGGAGCAGGAGCAGGCCCTGTTTCCTCAACAGAAGCTTCTCCTTCTTCAGGGTCAGTCCCGCCTTCCCCCTCATCACTGCCTTCCAAAACACCCGATATTCCACCTGGTTCATTCCAAGGTCTTTCGAGATCTGAACCAGAAGCCCCTCCTAATAAATTCTCTGCAAAAGTACCCGCCGCCCAAAAGACACCCGCTGCGGCCACAGGCATGGCAACGGCACCAGCCAAAGCTACTGTGTCGTAGCCCATGCCTTCTGTGTTTGTCCGCATTAACATTCCATCAGGCTGCATCTGAACTACTGACAATCCTGCAGCTGATCCCATGGTCATGAATTTGGTGATCATTTCTTCAACCGGCTTTGGCAGCCCATCCCCCATCCCGGTTGAAAGAGATTCCTTTACCATCTTCGCTTGAAAATCACTTATGCGTCCACTCACATAAATGAGCTGGTTTCCCTCCAGTGGCACCCCTTGGGCCATCTTCTGAAATTCGGGAGTTCCTTTAAGGCCCTGACTTTGACTGGTGTGCACCGCAATTACTTTTTGGGCCAGTGCCGGGGTTGAAGTAATCACCAGATAGTCGCCTACCTGAAACACTGCCGGTTGCAAGGGTATGGGTAAATCCGGCAATGGCATGGGCTGTGGTAGTTGGCTAATTGTCACCTCACCCAAGTTCACCGGCTGTAATGGCATCAGAGCCGAAACCGCACCTTCAATTATTTTTTGAATTGAAACATCCTTCACCTTGATCGTGATAATGATGCCCGGCTCAGGTATCTCAATCATCTGCATTCCCTCTTCCCCGGATGGCAACGCCGGAATTCCCGCGGCAGGAGTCGGAGCCTCGACCCCTGACAGGGGAATACCAATCGGTTGCGGCACTCCAGAGCTTCCCGGCACGGGGGCGGCCGCAGTGGTATCGAAGCCACGCCCACCGTCTCCTCCGCCTAATATGGAACCTCCAACAGGCACCTTGATCGTTTTGGCAGGATCAAAGGTCATGTAAAAACCCATCTCGCCTCCATAACCACCATTCACCGCGAGAAACGGAGGGCTCTTTAAAAAGGTATTCAGCTCCCCAAGCATTTCAGGCGGTCCGTGATCTTTCACCATCGCCTGTATCCATTGAAGGATAAGGGTTAAATTGAGGTCACCATGCATGGCATATACTGTTTCGTCCGGCATCAAATTAAGTGCGCCCAACTCGTGAGGAGCCTCACCAAAAGCTTTCCACAAAAGGCCTTCTCCCCTCGCGGGATCGTGATGCACCACCGAGACGTTCCGCTTTAACCCCCCGCCCAAATCCTTGGTGCTGGCCCCGACCCCATCAATGCTGTCGAGCCCCAACCCTGTGTAGGCTGCCTGCCCTATCCCGATACCAGTACCGGCGAATTGTGCAATCATCGCACCCATGCCTCCAATCAACGCCTCAGCTGGATCTCCCTCGCCGGGAGGAGGTTCAGCCCCCATTTGCTTCACCAAATTACCGCCCTCGGTGAAGACGGTTTGCACCCACTGCTGAGCCTGTTCGGTACTCAGATAAAAATAAAAACTACCCCCCGCATCCAGTTTCTGGGTCACCGCATTAAAAGAGGTTGAGGAATCAACCGCAACTGGCGGATCAACTGGTGCAGTCACTGGCGGATCAACTGGAGGAGGCGTATTATCCGGACCACCTATACCGTCTACACTACTTCCTTCACCGGCACCGGGACCGCTGCTCGCTTGCTTTGTCGATTGACCTGCATCTGATTCACCCGCTACAGGTCCTTCCTCTCCCCCAAAAACTCCCAGAAAAAAGGCGGCGACCAGTCCCCCGCCAAGAATTAGAACTGCTGCCACTGCGAGAATCGCTTTTTTTCTCCCGCCATCCTTTGGCAGGGCGGGTGAAGAAGTCGACTCAACTGATGAACTGGAGATGGACTCAGGCGTCGGAGCGGGTGCTGGGGAATCATCAATTAAGGTTTGAGCAGGAACCCAGTCTGTAAGGCCATCGTGCCATGCCCAATCCTCGGGCATGACTGTCCCATCCTTCAGATGTTCCTTGAGTTGATCCGGCGAGAATGGCCCAAATTGCTCTTCCCCTCGTTTAACGATGATCTCCATGCAACAAAAATAAGCCACCAACAGGCAATGTGCCAGCGTGAAAAAGACTTATTTCTTCACCGTTTTGTCATCTTTTTTATCGACCTTTTTAGGGGGAAGAATCGTAAGCCAGAGATGGCGTGTTTCGGGAATAACATACTCAGGAAAACCTTGAGGAACCCCGTTATTGACGCCCGAACTGGTCAATGCGCAGATGACCTCCTTGCGTTCGCCTCCCTCTGCGGCCGATACCGAGAGCGACAAGGGCCCGTTAAAAAGAGCCGCATCCTTGGAGGCGACCAGCTTTAAGGTGGCAACCCCTTTCTTTTCAACGACAACCGGATTGGCACTGATCCCTCTTGGAAGGCTGTCCGCAGTCACGGCAAGCTTGCCCTTGTAACCATCCAGATAATTCACAGTCACTTTCACTTCATTGGTTGCACCGGCGTTCACGGCGAACTGGGAGGCAGTCACCGTGGCTGTGAACCCGGGCTCAGGCCTAATGAAATGAAGGCGGTAAAAATACTCCATCCCCGCCTTGCCCAACAGGCTCCGTACCCGCAAGCAATAACGACCATCGGCAGGAGCAGTCCAGTTGAGCAGTGGATCACGTTTCTTATTGGAGTCATCATTGACTGACAGCTCCTTACCATTGGAATCCTCCAAGGCCAACTGCCCATCCAATAGAAACCCATCCTCGAAAGAATCCATATCAAAACGATGACGTTCACCTTTTTTCGCTTCAAAAGCATAACGATCCACATCTCCAGGCTTGTCAATTCGAGCCGAAATAGTCGCAGGAAACCTGACCAAATTTGCTGTTTCATTATTATCGTTGGGTTCTTTTTCTACCTCCTGAGTACGATTTAATACAGGAAGACGCCAGGGGCCATTAGCCGCCTCAGTCGGCAATACAAACTCCTCTCCCTCGGGATCATTCACCGACCCCACTTCATTTTTCAGGTTCCAGCCAACCAGTTTAATTTTCGAGGAAACCCCTTCACGTACCGAGGCGGGCCACGCATGCCTGACCCAGGGACCATTTGTTATGGTCACACGATAAACACGATCAGCACCCCCATCAAAACTAGAATTACTATTGGCCGGAAACTTGAAGCATGCCATTTGCAGAACATAATCTCCATCACGAGGACACTTCCATACCAAACGCGGATCCAATGAGTGCGCATCGTGGTTAAAAGCCAACTTCACACCGCGAACATCCCGTAAGAGCATGAGTGCATCCATGGATACTCCTGCAGTATAGGCATCCATTTGGGCGACCAGAGTCTGGCCTTTTTTGAGGCTGAACTGATAGGAGTCCACGTCGCCCCCTTTGCCGAATTTACCCTGAATGACCGCGGGCAAACTCGCCACTACTTGCGGCTGAAGCATTTCGTTATTGGGTTCCTTCTCAGGCACGTCAACCGCTTTACTGACAAAGAAAACCCGTGGGGGTGCCGAACCATTCGCATCATAAAACCGGACGAGGTACGGCCCGGGTGTTACATCCTTGTTCACTTTGATTCGATAGAAGTCTTTTTTCTCCTTCTCGGGCACAAACTTGATGCCATCGTCCTCACTCCATACCTTGAGTGGCCAGTTATATTTACCACCGATTTGCGCCAAAGCTTCACTGCCTCGCTGGGCACCGATGGGAAAAAGCCAATCCACCTGCGGAGCCGCAGCGTGGACTGACGTAGAGAAAATAAACAGCGCCGCAAATAACGCGCGCATATCAGGCAAAGAGTTCCTTGATTCGCTGGCCTCCATCGACCAATTGCACCGGCTTATCGGTTTCGGTGTAGAGCACCTGCTCTGGATCAATCCCCATTTTAAGATAGAGACTGGAGGCAAAGTCCTCCGGGCTGTAAACATTCTCAGCGCCGTAATAACCCTTGGCGTCCGTCGCCCCCACAACCTGACCTTTCGGAACTCCGCCTCCGGCAAAAAGGACACTCATTGCCCCGGGCCAATGATCCCTGCCTCCCCTGGAATTTACCTTTGGGGTCCTGCCAAATTCACCCAGACAAATCACCATTGTGTTATCCAGCATACCGCGCTGATCAAGATCACTAATCAGCGCTGAAAGACCCACATCCCATTTGGAATTAAACTCACCTTTGATCGTTTTGAATATGTCACGGTGATGATCCCAACCTCCATAGTAAACAGTCACAAAAGAGACTCCTACCTCCACCAAACGGCGTGCCAACAGCATCCTCTGTCCCAAACTGTTTTTGCCATACTTTTCGCGCACCTTTTCATCCTCCTTGGAAATGTCAAAGGCCGCCTGGGCTTCCTTGGAGGTCACAAGATCCACGCCCTGTGCATTAAACCTATCAAAATCAACAGCCGGATCCTTGGCCGCCTTGTCGGTAATGCGCAGCAGGTTATCCAGTTGCGCACGCAACCCGCGACGATCGTCTGAGCGCCCTTCACTGATGCCCTTGGGGAGAACCACATCGCGAACCCTGAAACTGGAACTGCTGGGATCAGCCCCAATGACAAATGGAGCATGTTGTGCCCCCAAAAAATTTGGCCCCCCTGAACGGCTCATCCGCCCGAGGCTCATGTAGGGCGGTAACCCTTTATGTATGCCTCGTTCGTAACTAACCATCGATCCAAAGGAAGGATGGAAGGTCACAAAAGCTCCACAATTAACCGGAACGGGTGTAGGTCGACCGGTCATCAAATAATGATTCCCTCCACCATGGTTCGGATCCTTGTGACTGATGGAGCGCACAATGGTCATTTTATCCATGACCTTGGCAAGATTGGGCACCTTATCGCAAAAATGAACCCCGGGAACACTCGTCTTCATGCTTCCAAACTCACCACGAATTTCCTTGGGCGCATCAGGCTTGGGATCAAAACTCTCGTAGTGAGAAGGACCCCCATCAAGCCACACAAGTATGCAATTAAGCTTTCTCTTCGCCGAACCGCCCTGCGCCTGCGCACGCAGGAGATCACTAAAGCCCAAACCTGCCAGCCCACCGAGCCCCACCTGCAGAAAATCCCGCCGTCCCATTCCGGAGCAGTTGAATTTCATCCCATTCATTGAAATAATTATATAACAGTATTACCCTTCTATAAAGAGTGTTTTAGACGGCCCTAATTCTGGTTAAATTCGGTATTTTTATGCTAAAAAAGAACCGGCACATGAAAACCCCTGTTGTTCTTGCTCACGGTATGCTCGGATTAGCCCAGGCCTTCATTCAAGGACTGAAACTGGCTGATTATTTTAAGGGAATCCCCCAATGGCTGGAAGAAAACGGATGCCAAGTCATCATTCCACAGGTTGAGGGAATCGGTTCGGTCAAAACGCGCGCAGCTAATTTAAAGGGCCAGATTTTGGAGGCAACCGATCAACCCGTACACATCATCGCCCACAGTCAGGGTGGGTTGGACTCCAGATATATGATTTCTCATTTGGATATGGCTAAACAGGTGCGCTCCCTCACCACCATTGCCACACCGCATCGCGGATCTCCCGTCGCCGATTGGGCCATATCCAAAACTCAAAAAATTGGGGTATTCAAAATGCTCGAATGGAGCACCATGGACACACAGGCTTTCATGGATCTGCGAACAACCGAATGCGCCGCCTTCAACGAAAACAACCCGGATGCAAAAGGGATCAAATATCTTTCAGTCGCGGGTGAACCGAAACGGGAATACACACTGCGCGCACTTCGCATGTGTCATGACATTGTTTCTGAGGTTGAAGGCCCAAATGACGGGCTGGTTTCCAGTCAATCGGCACGCTGGGGTGAAGAAACCCTCATCTGGCCGGCTGACCATGCACAACAAATCGGTTGGTTCAATGACCCTTCATTTGACTGGCGCAATGGCTGGAATGAGATCCTTGGCAAACTCACAACCATGGAAAAATAACCGGCCGCAAAATTAGTCTCTTTTGACTCAACTTTTTGGCCTTTTTAAGTTACTAGTTTTCTCGCTGTATGAGCCCCCTCTTCACACAGAATATTGACTGGTGAAACAATTGGTTTATCCATTATTGATTTTGATTGGAGCTGAGCTTGCGGGTTGCGCAACCGGTCCGACGGAGCCCACACAGGCGTTCGCCGGATTGGCTTGGCCCAAAGAGTTTACCGCAGGCACCACCAGTGCCCCATCCGGCGCCGGTTGGTTGGATGATTTTAATGACCGCACCTTGGATGCATTGGTTCGAGAGGCACTCTCCAACAATCCCGATTTGCGCGTCACCGCCGCCAAGCTTGAAGCCGCGCAGGCTAACCTGAAAATCGCCGGGGCCCCCCTGCTGCCCACCCTGAGTGCCAAGGCTGCCGCCTCTCGAACCAAGCGTAACTCTACCAGCGGCTTTAAAGTTACCTCAAACCGGTCTTACCGCCATACCCCCTCCCTCGACTTGGCATGGGAACTCGATGTCTGGGGACGCCTGAATGACACTCGGTTTGCCGCAAGGCTCGATACTGAACAGGCTGCTGCAAATCTCCAAGCCGCGCGGCTGAGCCTCGCTGCCAACACGGCCAAAGGCTGGTTTAATCTGGCTGAAACGGAGTTGCAGTCACAATTGGCCAAACAAACCCTCAGTAGCTATACCAATAATCTAGCGGTCCTGGAGGAAGGCCTGCAACGTGGCCTTACCAAGGCATTGGATGTGCACCTCATGCGCACCAGCGTTCATAATGCTCAAAATAATCTCCAATTGCGCATACGCGAACGGGATTCAGCCCGCCGGTCACTGGAGATTCTGCTGGGGCGCTACCCCAAAAGTAAGCTGGCACTGAACAGTGGTCTTCCTTCCCTCACTAACGCCGTGCCGGCCGGCCTTCCCTCCCAATTGATTGAGCGCCGCCCGGACGTCCTGTCCGCTCAACGAGCTTATCAGGCTGCTCATAAACGTGTGGATTCAGCCAATAAGGATCGACTGCCAAAATTCAGCCTCACCGCCAGTTACGGCACTTCCAGTGATGAGCTGGAAAATGTGCTCGATATCAACAACAACATCTGGAATTTGGCCGCCAATCTTACCAAGCCGATTTTTGATGCAGGCAAGATCAAATCCCAGGTGCAACGGGCCAAGGCACAGCGCGAACAGGCCAAGTATCAATATGTGCAAACCACACTGCAGGCCTTTGCCGAAGTGGAAACTGCACTGGCAGCCGAAACCTTTCTGGTCAAACAGGAAACAGCCCTGAGTAATGCGGCAAAGGAAGCCAATGAGGCGGAAAAACTTGCACAGGATGATTATCTGGCAGGACTTGCGGGCTTGGTGACTGTCCTCGAATCCCAACGGCGCGTGTTTGATGCCAAACGATCGTTGATAGACCTGCAAAATTTACGGCTGCAAAACCGCATTGATCTATACCTCGCCCTTGGCGGAGAGTTTTCAAAACCTGAACCCAAGCCTGAAACAGAATGAGCGAAGAAACCAAAAGCACCGCTGAAGAAAAACCCAACAAGCAATCAGGCTCGACTATAGATCATTTGCCACGCGTACTATCGATCACCGTCATCGTTGGGTTTTTCCTTCCTTGGTTGACCTTCTCAGGTGAGATCAAAAATGCACTCGAAGTTTTTATTGGTGTAGGCGAAATTTCCGCTTTTGATTTTGCGCTAGGCTTAAGGGATTACCATATATTATTACTGTTAATCCCTTTTGCTGCATTAAATGCTTTTTTTCGGAATACTAAAGAAGGCTATCTTTTTTCTTCTCTTTTGATCCTCTCGCTTGGACTTATCTTTGGCCCTAATACTTATTTTATAAAAGGAGGCGCTGCAGGAGAACTAATTAAGCAGAGCTACGGATTTTATATCTTTTGTTCAGCTTCTGCGGGGATATTGATTTATGGAGTTATAACCTGTAGAAATAACCCCAACTTTTTCCGTAGCGCCGTAGGAGCAATACTATGTGTGACCATTTTAGCCAGTAGCGCCAAAACAGCAAAATATTTTGCGGACAACCAAAAAGATACCGAAAGAAGAACTCCCCCCCCTAAAATCCCCTTGGTAAGCGGAGTCACATTACACCCCACCAATTTTACCATCCATTTACCCAGCCAGGGCAGAGTTCAGGCTCGGGCTGTGACCAGCATCAACCCGGAAGTATCCGGGCGAATTGTATCAATCGAACCCATCTTCAAGGAAGGCGGTTTCTTTAAACCCGGTCAAAAACTTCTGACCCTCGATAATATTGATTATCTGAACGCCATTACCAAATCAGAGGGTTCCATCAACCAGCTTAAGGCAAAACTGGCCCTGGAAAAAATTGACCGGGCCTCACTCACTAACGCAGTTTCCGTTGCCCAAGCCAATCTGGAACAGGCACAGGTTGCCCTGAAACTTCAACAACTGGAACGGTCAAGTTACTCCAATGCCGTTACGGTTGCTCAAGCCAATCTCAAGCAATCCCAAGCCAATCTCGTGCTCAAAAATGCTGAGCGTGATGCAGCCATTGCCAACTTAAAACGGATCAACAAGCTGGAAGGGGCCAGTTCCCTGGCCAAACGAGAACCTCAGGTAGCCGAGGCAAAGGCCAATGAACAGGCCAAACAAGCCACCCTGCAAAAGGCGATCAAGGACTTGGCCGAGAAGCCTCAACAAATGGAAAACGACCTTAAATCCAAGATTAAGGTCGCCGAGGCCAGATTAATTGAAGCCAAAGAAAACCTAAGGCGCCCTGCCCAACTGGAGGCTGAACTGCTTGCACAGATCAAGATTGCCGAAAGCGAGGCTGCTCAAGCCAAGCGCAATTCAAAACGAACCGTAATTATTGCCCCGCAATACCATGGGAGAATCACTGAGAAACAGGTAGACATCGGCCAGGTCGTTAACGCCAATACCATATTGGCCACCGCCATCGCGACTGATTACGCCGAGGTACGTCTGCCAATATCCAACCACCGTTTATCCTATCTGGATGTACCTGAACAACTGGTCAGCACCAATGACACTCAGGCACTCAAAGGCCAGCCCAAAACCGACTCCCTCCCTGTGACTCTTACCGCCCGGATAGGTGTCGACACTTGGGAATGGCCGGGCAAAATCGATCGAGCCGAAGGCCGCTATGACTCAGCAAGCCAACAGCTATTCTTGATCGCCCAAGTCCCTGAGCCTTATGGTCGTCAGCCTGCCCTCCGGGCCGGATTATTTGTAAGGGCGGACATTACAGGGAAAACCTTGGACAATGTTTTCATTCTCCCAAGACACACCGTGCGTCGAGGAGACGAAGTAGCTCTTGCCCTCATGAAGGGAGACAAGACCACCCTAATTCGAAAACAAATCGAGATCCTTTGGCGTGATGAAAAAGTGATGATCACCCGTTCCCTGAAAGCCGGTGATATCCTGATTACAACCCCCATTGAATACGCCACCGATGGACAACAGCTGACCATCGCCATAGATGGCAAAGCCCCGCCTGCCTCCAAAGGCCAACGTCCCGGAAAAGGAGATGGGAAAAAAGGACCCACGAGTGGAAAAAGGGGTAAAGACTCAGGCAATAAGAAGGGCAAACCTGCCGCATGATTAACGGGATGATAGCGTGGTTTGCCCGCAATAGCGTGGCAGCCAATCTGCTGATGATTTTCATCGTCCTGATGGGGGTCAATGGCATCATCAACCGGCTTCCGGTTGAGGTATTTCCCATGTTCACCCCTGATGAGGTGGAGGTTCGGGTCACTTATAGAGGCGCCACCCCTGAGCAAATGGAGGAATCCATTGTTATCCCGCTGGAAAACATTGTAGCCGACCTTCCCGGCATCGAGGAAATCAAGAGTTCTGCAAGCGAAGGCCGTTGCACGATAGAGATTGAAGCAGAATCGGACTACGACCCACGGGTATTGCTCGAGGATGTTAAGAGTCGGGTCGATAGTCTTAACAGCCTGCCTGATGGGATTGAACCTCCGGTTGTGCGGATCGAGGAGCATCTTCACGAAGTGGTCACCCTCATCATCTATGGAAAGATGAGTGAGTATGACCTGCGCAAACTGGGCGAACGGATCCGTGATGAGGTCGGCCGGATGGAGGGAATCTCTCGAGTGGAAATGCGCGGCCTGCGCAATTACGAGATTAATATTGAAGTCTCCGAAACCGTGTTGCAGGAACATGGGCTCACACTGCAACAGGTTGCTGAAGCAGTTCGCAGTTCAGCCGTCGACTTACCCGGCGGAGTCATCAAGGCCCGCAACGGCGAAGTTCTCGTACGGACCGAGGGTCGTGCCTTCGACAAGGCCGACTTCGAGAAAATTATCCTCAAGGCCCTGCCTAATGGATCCCATTTAACCCTTGGAGAAATTGCCCATGTCACTGATGCCTTCGAGGAGGAGCAGGTGGTTATGCGCTACAACGGCAAACGCTGTGCGGTGGTGCACATCGCACGAACCGGCGACCAGAATGCCCTCAAGATAGAAGGTATCGTGCAAGGATATCTGGACTCACAACTCAAACCCTCCCTGCCTGAGGGAGTCAGTGTAGATATATGGAATAACCGCGCCGATATCATCAATAAACGTCTGGTAACCCTCAATGACTCCGCCTTCATGGGGATAGCTTCAATCATCATACTTTTGGGATTATTCTTAAGGCCTGCGGTCGCCTTCTGGGTGTGTCTTGGAGTCCCCGTTGCCTTCATGGGAGCCTTTGCGCTCATGCCTTACTTCGGGGTAACCATCAATCTCCTGACTCTATATGGTTTTATTCTGGTCCTGGGTATTCTGGTGGATGATGCCATTGTTACGGGAGAACGGATCCACGCTTATCAGCAACGGGGAGGAACCGGACTGGAGGGAGCCATCAAAGGCGCCCAGGAGGTTGCCACACCCGTCATCTTCGGAGTACTAACCACCGCCATTGCCTTTGTCCCTCTACTGATGGTTGAAGGCCGCCGAGGGCAATTTTTCGCCCAGATTCCATTTGTTGTTATTCCCTGCCTCCTGTTTTCACTGGTCGAATCCAAGCTGATCCTTCCAGCCCACCTAAGTCATCTTTCCACCGGCAAACCCCCTCGCGATCGGCTGAGCCTACTTGCCCGTATGCAACGCAGTTGCGCTGATGGATTGGAGTGGGTTATCGAAAAGTTGTACCGACCCGTGCTCGATACGGCCTCGGCGAACCGGTATGTCACTCTCTGTCTTTTTACCGGGGCAGCAATAATTATTTGTTTTTACTCATACAGCGGCCGATTGAAGATGACCTTTTTCCCCCCCATCGACAGTGAATATGCCACCGCGCGCCTGGTAATGCCTCAAGGTACGGCCTATGAAGTAACAGAAGAAAAACTTCAGAAAATAATTGAGGAAGCGTACACGCTAAAAGAAACCTACACAGGAAAATATGACGATCCTATTACCGGCCAAACAATCGATCAAAGCGTCATCGGCGATATTATCACCACCATCGGCGGCCAGAATATAGCAGGCGTACGGGGCCCTGCCTCCTCTGGAATCGCCAACCTTGGCGAAGTTCAACTGCAACTCATGGCACCTGAGGACCGTATCTATTTTCAGGACAAAAAATTCCACGAGATAAAGACCCGGGAACTGGTGAAGGAATGGCGCGGTAATATCGGAATCATCCAGGGTGCCCAGGAAATTACCACAAAAGCGGTAATTGGCCGCACCCGTGATCCGATTGCCATTAAGCTGGCGATGCCCGCACAGGATACTTCCGAAAAAACCACGGAGGCACTCTCGATAGTTTCTGACCAAATCAAAGGAGAACTGGAACAGTACCAAGGTTTATTTGATATCCACGACACATTTGAACGCACCAAGGAGGAGGTGCGCCCCAAGTTAAACAAGGATGCCATGCAACGCGGTATCACCCGCGCCATGATCGGCCGTCAGGTGCAGGGAGGGTTCTTTGGCCATGAAGCCCAGCGTATTCAACGGGGCCAGAATGAAGTGCGGGTCATGGTGCGTTACCCGGTGGAAGAACGGGAAAGCATGGCCAGTCTGGAAAACATGCAAATCCGACTACCTGAAGGGGGTTCTGTCCCCTTAACAGCGGTGGCTGATTTGGAAATGACCGACAGTTATCCCTCAATTTACCGCAATGACCTGGCTCGCACCCTCTATGTGCTGGCTGACGCCGATAAGGATAATGCAGCACTCGACTTGGAGAAGGTTCGGGAAGACCTAGAACCCAAAGTAGCCAAACTGGCAGCTTCTCAACCGGGCATGAGCTATAGTTTTGATGGCGAAGGCCGCGAACGCAAGGAATCCATGGCGGCACTGAAAATCGGGAGTATTATTGTTCTGCTGGGCATTTACGCCATGCTGGCGATTCCCTTCAAGAGTTACACTCAACCCTTAATCGTGATGGCGATCATTCCATTCAGCCTCATGGGCGCACTTTTGGGGCATATTATCATGGATATGCATTTTAGCGTAATGAGTGCCTTTGGCATGCTGGCCATGGCAGGCGTAGTGGTGAATGACAGTTTGGTGATGGTGCATTATATTAACATGAAACGGGATGAGGGAGTGCCCCTAATTGAAGCGGTCAGCCGAGCGGGAGGAGCACGCTTTCGACCCATCCTGTTAACCAGCTTAACCACCTTCGGCGGCATCCTTCCCACCATGTTTGAAAAAAGCACTCAAGCCCAGTTTGTGGTTCCCATGGGAATCAGCCTCGCCTGGGGGGTCCTGTTTGCCACTTTCATCACCTTAATATTGGTGCCTATCTGCTATCTGATACTGGAGGACCTGAAGAGAGGGATTAGTCGCTATTGGAACTGGCAAATGGGTCGCAAACCCGAACCAGCCTCGGTATAAATTCATTGGACATCAGGCTGCGGGCAATGGAGAGTTGGCCCATGAAATCCACTTTACTGATTTGTGCTCTCCTATTGTCTCTTCCTCTTTCGGCAGCCGATAAATCCAAACTCCACTCCGCACTCAACCCGGCCCCGCGTCAGGGAGGCTGGATGAAGCGCCACAACTCATTTAACGACCGGGTTGCCAAGGGTAATGTGGATCTGGTCTTTATTGGCGACTCAATCACCCAGGGCTGGGAAGGCCGTGGGAGAGGTGTGTGGGCCAAACACTATGGCAAACGCAATGCAGTCAACCTCGGCATCGGTGGCGACCGCACCCAGCACGTCATCTGGCGACTGGATAACGGAAACCTTAAAAATATCACTCCCAAGGCCGCCGTCATCATGATCGGCACCAATAATTCGGGTAGCAATTCATCCAAGGAAATCGCTGATGGAGTCGCTGCCATTGTTAAACAAATTAGGACTAAATCACCAAAGACCCAGATTCTGCTGCTCGGCGTATTCCCACGCGGCACAAACAACGCCGACAAACGTCGTCAAGTGAATGAGGGTGCCAATAGGATTTTCAGTAAACTCGATGATGGCAAGCACGTACACTATCTGGATATCGGACCCAAGTTCCTGCAAAAGGATGGGACGCTGACTAGAGAAATTATGCCGGACCTCCTGCACCTGAGCCAAAAAGGCTACACGATTTGGGCTGAATCAATTGAAGCCAAACTAGCCAACCTCCTGGACGAATAATACTGTCTCAACCTCATAGGCACGTGAGAAAAATGCGGTCCAGCCTGCTTTCAATAATTATATTGCCACTGATCTCTAGTGGTTATTTCGTCAAAAAAGCACAGGCAGAGAAGCAGAGTAATGCATCAATAATTCTACCTTTCGGTGAAAAAGGAAAATTCAAGATGTTGTATGATTGCCGGCAGCGTCCGCAGTCGGTTCTTCTGAAGGATAAGCTCTATATCGTATACAACGGGGATGCGAAGCCCTCCAGAAATGGCAAGGGCAATGCTTACCCACTACTGATCACCTATAACCCGAAGGATCGAAGCTTCTCCAAGCCGGTTCGACTGGGGCAGAAGAGCAGCACCGACCACCATTACAGCCCGATCATCTGGGCTGATGAAGATGGCTTCCTGCACGTTCTATTTGGCTGCCATAAAACTCCCGGCACCCATCTCATTTCAAAACATCCAGTGCAAAAGGGGCCTTCAGAAATATCCTGGAAAAAGATGCCCCAGATCGCGCCGAAGCTTTCCTATCCGACGGTTTATCGGATTCACGGCGACAAGGAGATGATCTATTACCGCACCGGTGGTCATACCAGTTCCTGGACCTACCGGATCACTGAGGACAATGGCAAAACCTGGACCGGGCCACAGAAGGATGTCACAGACCTGGATAGCAGGGGAAAATTGGACTGGTCTTCCTACCAAACAAAACTCCCGAGTAAAGACGGAAAACACTTACACGTGGTGTACACCGATTATGATGACAACAAAAATTCACCAAACGAAGAGAGGTTTTACAATCCGCGTTATGAGCAATTAGTGTCCAATGAATGGAAGTATAATCTCTCCTATGTGAAGATTGATCTGGATACGCACGTTGTCCGCAATGCTGCAGGAGATATTCTAATGAGACCCATTGATTTGGATTACTCAAAGGCAAATTGCCAGATTTGGGACACGAAATGGCGCGGGGCCGGCATACCCCCGGTGATTTCCCTGAACGAACATGATGAACCCACATTTCTACATGTTCTTTCTGAAGATAAAATCAAATCCCACCGCTACTACTATGTGCGGCGCAAAAAAGGGAAATGGATGCAGACGCCCATTTGCAATTCCAATCATCAATGGAATAGCTCTTACCTTGCCAGAGATACAAAAGGTGTCCTTCACGCCTATGTCATTGCCGGAGACGGCTACCTTGATGGCGGATATATGGACCGGCATGGTGGTGGCCGCATAGAAGAATGGGTTTCACAGGATAAAGGCAATAGCTGGAAAAAATCCCGTGACCTAATGGCCGATCAAAAAGAATTTGGCGACTGGCGATTCAACAATATCCAACCGGTCCTCCGGTCTGATGGAAGCACTGTGGAGGGCATGCTGCTTTTCTACGGCTGGAAGAATAAAAATGCCCCTGAAGCAAGAGCCTTTCTGCTACACGAATAGCCGCGAGCTTCCCGACTGTTGCCTTTTGGGCTCCAACCGATACAATCGGAGCCCACACAATAAGCCATGAAGAAACTCATCCCATTTCTCACGCTCATTTTTGCATTCAAAATTTCAGCCGCACCCAAGGGCCAGCTCACTTATGAAACGCCAGAAGCAGCGGCAAAAGATCCGGACTTCGCCATCCAAGGCGAGTACACCGGCGAAGGCGTGGATGGATCAGGAGAAAATCATCAACTCGGCCTGCAGATTGTCGCACTGGGTGAAGGAACTTTCCAAGCCACGGCTTTCAAAGGCGGACTACCCGGCACAGGTTGGGATGGCCAAACCAAGTGGGTCTACACGGGAAAACGCAAAGGCAAGACCAAGGCCAGCTTTGCCAATGACGAATCACCCGTCGCCCTGCATTACAATAATGGCAAGGTGATTGCCGCCAAGGGAGATCAGCAGGTGGGATCCTTCACCAGAACAACCCGCAAACCGAAAACCATCGGGCTCAAGGCCCCCAAGGGAGCCAAGGTGCTCTTTAACGGGAAGGACAATGGCTCATTGGATAAACTTCAAGTCACCAAGGACGACCTGATGAAGGAAGGTGCCATTACCAAGGACAAGTTCCAGAACTTCAAACTGCATGTGGAATTCCGCCTACCCTTCAAGCCCACTGCCCGTGGCCAGGCCCGTGGCAATAGCGGACTGTATCTTCAGCGCCGTTACGAGCTGCAGGTGCTCGATTCCTTCGGCATCGAGATGACCCCGGCCAAGAACGATTGTGGCTGCCTCTACAAGCAGAAGTATCCGGACGTGAATGCCTGTTTCCCACCGCTCACCTGGCAAACCTATGACGTGGATTTTACCGCCGCCAGATTTGATGATGCCGGTAAAAGGACTGCGCCCGCCCGCATCACGGCACACCTCAATGGAATTCTCATCCATGATGATTACGCATTAAAAAACAAGACCGGTGCCGGCCAAAAGGAAGGGGCCACACCTGGTCCCATCTGGTTCCAGAACCACAGCAATCCTGTCCGCTACCGCAATGTGTGGATTCAGGAAAAGTAGACCTAAAGCACGATGCGATTTCTAGTCATATTATATACGGCAGTTACACTTTCTGCTGCACCCCTGAAAATTAATATCGGCACCCTACCCGGCCTGCAATACGACAAGCCCCGCTTTGAAGTGCAGCCCGGGCAGGAGGTGATGCTTACCTTCAAGAATGCCGATGAAATGGCCCACAACCTTGCCATTGTTGTCCCGGGCAAACGACTGGAGGTCGTACAGGCAGCCCTCACTATGCCACCCGATTCCAACTACATCCCTAAAAGCAAATCCGTTCTTTGGCATACAAAAGTCCTTAAGCCGGATGAAAGTGCCGAGTTAAAATTCGAAGCACCCAAAGAAAAAGGGATCTACCCCTACGTATGCACCTTTCCCGGCCACGGCCTCATCATGTATGGCGCGATGTATGTGGGCATCAAAATGCCCAAGCTTGCGCAGGATGAGAATGTTTCACCCATGGCCCGTGCTCAGAGCAGCAATAAAAACCTTCACGCCTGGCCGCATCGCCGACCGCTCATGTATCGCATCTTCATGCCTGACGCCTCCCCCGCAGCCATTGCTGTAGCGCTGCCTCACGGTGTCTCCTACTGCTGGGATGCCGGCACCTGTCATCTGCGGTATGCATGGATAGGAGGCTTTGTTGACCCTATGCCCGTCTGGAAGGCAAACGGAAATGGCTTGGCCAAAATAATCGGAACCAAGTTCTGGACTGGCTCAAAGGATTTCCCGTTCCACAAAAAAACCCCATCTGATTTTAAACCTCAGTTTCAAGGCTACCGCAAAATCGATGGCCATCCCGAGTTCCACTACACCATTGGTGACATTGATATTTACGAACGCAGCACCGCCCTGCCCTCGGGCATGGGGTTGACCCGTCATTTTCGAATCCCAAATATCACTTATCCCCTACACATCACGATCGCCTCGGTAAACACAAAAGTCTCGAAGGGAAAAATCAATCAAGGAGTCGCCACTTTGACCAGTGAAGAAGCCAAAAGCTTTACCATCACCCATCGCCACACCCACGGAAAATGAAACGTACAATTTTCCTACTCTTCCTGATCGCAACCCTTTCCGTTCGCGGAGCCGGCATCAATGACTATTACAAGGTTGAGAACATCCCCGCCCCCAAGGGGCTGGATGTGCAAATTGGCGGCCTGACTTTCCTGCCTGATGGCCGGCTGGCCGCCTGCTTCCACCGGGGCGAGGTCTATACGTACAACCCAAAGACAAAAATATGGAAACTCTTTGCCGACGGACTGCACGAGCCACTGGGGATTATCGCCGAGGATAACCACACGCTGGTCGTTATGCAGCGCCCTGAGCTAACGCGCCTGCGTGACACCGACGGCGATGGCGAGGCTGATCATTACCAGACCATAAGTGATGACTTTGGCATGACCGGCAATTACCACGAGTTTTCCTTCGGCCCCACCCGTGACAAGGCGGGCAACTATTATATTGGCCTCAACCTCGCTTCCAGCGGGGCGAGTATCCGGCCTGAGATCCGCGGTGAATTCCGGCATTACGGCATTTCGCGCGAACAGTTCTATAAGAACCACAGGTCCGGGTCCGGGCGGATGTATTCGGCTACGCCTTACCGGGGATGGATCATGAAAGTTACACCTCAACACAAAACCATTCCTTTTGCGCCGGGCTTTCGCTCCCCCAACGGGGTCAATTTTGATATGCAGGGAAGACTGTGGGCCAGCGACAATCAGGGAGATTGGTTGGGAACCAGTAAACTGTTTCATGTAAAGGAAGGTAACTTTTATGGACACCCTGCCAGCCTTGTGTGGACCAAGGAATGGGAAAAAGGACGCAATCCACTCAAGGTGCCCCCGGCTGAATTTGATGAAAAGCGCACGCGGGCCGCGGTACTTTTCCCTCAGGGGAGCATGGCCAACAGCCCCACTCAGATGCTTTCTGATACCACAAAGGGAAAGTTCGGCCCCTTTACAGAACAACTGCTGGTGGGCGAAATGAACCGACCCCGCATTATGCGAATCCTCGTTGATGAAGTCGCTGGCGAAACCCAGGGTGCCTGCCTGCCATTTATGGACAATGGCGGACTGCGCCGGGGCATGCACCGTTTTGCTTTTGCTCCGGATGGAAGCCTGTGGGTTGGTCAAACCCATCTTTCATGGGTCGGAGCCAATGGTTTGCAACGGATTAGCTGGACAGGGAAAATGCCAATGAGCGTTTCGGCCATGAACCTGAGCGATACCGGCTTCAAGATCTCCTTCACCAAGCCCCTCTCCCAGGTGGCGGACGAAAACTTCGCTTTCCAGCGTTACTACTACAAATACCACCAAGGCTACGGCTCGCCGCAGCTCGGCAAAGAACCCATCAAGATCACCGCCCTCAATCTTGCCCCCGATAGGAAATCAGTATCCATCGATCTGGAAAAGCTCAACCCGGGCTATGTCTACCAGTTGAATTTACAGAATATCACTGCATCGGATAAGACACCCGCACTCAACACCTATATCTGCTACACGCTCAACCGTCTCACCAATGGTGACGACAAGGCGCCGCATCTCACTACCGGCAACAGCAGCAAGTCCAGACCTGCCAGATCGGCAGCAAAGGTTGTGCAGGCCAAACCGACAGCTCTCAAAGGAGCCGATCAAATTTTCGAAGCGGAAGATGCCGGCAGAAAAGGGCCCAGCTTGGCCAAGAACAATGGCGGCTACACCGGCAAAGGTTTTGTAGACTTCCAAGCTAACTCAGGAGAACACCTCAACTGGATCATCCAAACCAAAAGCGCAGGCGACAGTTCTCTTTCCTTTCGTTATGCCTTGGCCGGCGGCAACCGCCCATTGAAGCTCAAGGTCAATGGCAAGGTCATCGCCAAGGCCCTGCCCTTCAGCAGTACCGGCAGTTGGTCAAACTGGAAATCCATCAGCATTGATACACCCCTGAAGGTTGGCCTAAATGAAATCTTTTTGGAATCCACTGGAACCAGCGGACCTAACATTGACCACCTTCTTATCAGGCGCAAATAATCTGAATGCATAACGTTGCAACATTTTACTGGTTTACAGATTTATCAGACCACGAAATTTGGCGAGACCACCTCAAAGAACAGTGCGAAAAGCATGAGGTGCTGGGTATTATCATTTTAGCCAATGAGGGACTGAATGCCACCATTGCTGGACCTGAAGAAGGCGTCGCAGCCGTTTTAGAATACATCCGGTCCGATCAACGTTTCAAAGATCTCACTCACCGGGAATGCACTGCTGAAGAGCCACCTTTTAACCGTTTGCGTATCATTATCCGCCCTGAAATTGTGACTTTGGGCGACCCCTCCGTGAACCCTAATGAGGCAGTTGGCGAATATGTGGAGCCTGAGGAATGGAACGAACTCATCAGTGACCCAGACCTACTGCTCATCGATACTCGGAATGACTACGAGGTGCAAATTGGCACATTTAAAAATGCCCTTAACCCTAATACAGAAACCTTTGGCCAATGGGATACGTACGTTAAAGAAAACCTGAACCCCGAAAATCATAAGAAAGTGGCCATGTTCTGCACCGGCGGAATTCGTTGTGAAAAAGCCTCCGCCCACATGTTAAAAAATGGATTTGATAAAGTATACCATTTGCAAGGCGGCATTTTGAATTACCTAGAAAAGATAAAACCAGAAGAGAGCCTATGGGAGGGCGAATGCTTTGTCTTTGACCACCGCGTCTCAGTTTTGCATGGATTGGAGGAAGGCACCTGTAAAATCTGCTTTGGCTGCCGCTGGCCGTTGGAAGCCGAAGATCTCAAATCCCCTAAATACGAGCCGGGCATCTGTTGCCCGCGTTGTGCTGACGATCTAAGTCCGGACCGGCGTGCCAGACTGACTGAACGCCATAAACAAGTGATGCTAGCCCAAGCCAATAATCGCGAACATATCGGCCAAACCCCAGCAGGACGACAAAAGAAGTAAGTCGTTCTAGAGGCAGGACTCGCACCTCTACTTTAACACATTTACCGTGCAGTTGATCTCAGAGCGGACCGACTCCCCCTTGGAACCCTTTAGGTTATAACGGATGCGCAGGGTCATGCATTTCTGCAGCTTCGGCATTTTTAATACCACTGTTTTGCCATCACTACTCAAAGAGGCTTCTGTAATTTCCAATGTATCCCGGCCCTGCTTACCAGGATTACTCACCAGATAATCACGCGAACCGTACCCGCGGGTGCGACGGTAATTACACATTTCTGCAGCATAACTCTCCGGATCAGCCGCACTCGCCTTATCCAAAGCTTCACTAAAGGTCAGGCTCACACCTTTTTGGGTTACTGAATATTTAACCGGAATATGCAGGGCTTTACCCGTGTAACGGAACCGGTAGAACCCCCCGGCCTGGGACTTGTTACCTGCCCAGCCAAAAAGTCCACAGGCATATAGCTGACCATCCACCGGATGGAAACGTCCGCGCATGACACCGGTGGGGGTTTCTCCTATAGGCAGGCGACTGACTCCACCCTGAGGCACCCCGTCCACCACCTCATAAGGAACGGTGAACAATCGTCCCGTCCCGTAACTTAGATTGATGAGCGAACCCTTGAGTGGCCCCCACTTGTCGCTGGTTACCCACAATTGTTCTGCGGGCGAACGGTCCACACTGTTATGGATCCATACCACCGGTGGATCATAATCCTCAGGATCCCGCCCCGGAACATAGGAACCCATATAACCATAAAACCCATCCTGTTTAATCAGGTTAATCCGGTTCTTGGGCGTCCAATGCCCCTCCTGGTCACTGGCAAAGAAGGTGCCGTCCCCATTGACGGTCACCCCATTGGGCGCGCGAAAGCCATTGGCAATCCGCCAACTCTTGGAACCGTCCCTGCTGACCTTGATAATGGACCCGTGATGCGGCACCAACCCGTCTTTCGCGTGACGCGCGGCCTTGGCGAAATAGAAATTGCCCGCCTCATCAGTCTGCAAATCCATGGCAAACTCATGGAAATGCTCGGTAACCTGATGGTCGTTATTAAAGTTCTCATAGAAATCAATCTCACCATCCTCATTGGTATCATGAAGGCGCGTGATCTGGTCACGGCAGCAGACATAGATGGTTTCTTCCACAATCTTCAGCCCCAAAGGCTGAAACATGCCTGCAGCAATACGCCGCCAGGTGAGCTTGCCCCTGGGCAGATCAAGCCCTTCCACTATCCACACATCCCCCTGCCAGGTACAAACTGCCGCTCGCCGATTGTCCTTAAAAAAATCAAACCCACCCAGCCGCATCCACGATTTCCATGGGTTGTCATTTGGAAGAATAAAAGTATCGGTTGCATAAGGACCTGTTGCCAAACCGGGCTGTATCCGGGTTTCCACAGTCTGAGCCCACTGAGGCTTCCCGCCTTGAGTCATCCCCAAAAGATCCGGAGCTTGCCCTTCATCCTGAACCTCTGCCACTGCCTTGGTGAATTCCGAGAGCTGGCCGCGTTTACCACTCCAGATCAATACCCGCAGTTTACCGGCCTTGGTGGCCGCAGAAATCCGTAAACGTAAGTTCTCTTCATCTTCCAAATCCCATAGACCGGTATCTCCCAGTAGCGCCGCAGCGATTACCGGTTCATTTGCGTTGGGATTTACTACTACAGCAGCCACCTTCTTTTTTGCCTTCCCTGCGATAAGCACCTGAGCATTGCCACTAAACTGCAATGCCTGCCCCATTTTACCCCGCACCCCTCTGGCCCCGCGATTGGTGCCGGCATAGTTGCTCCCTATTGTGTTGGCAATTTCTACGCCCTTTGTTTCATCAAAACTCCAGTGGGCCACCGCATCATCGGGCCCCTTACCACCGGCTAATGCAGCCAACTCCCTTTCAGAAAGCACTCGCTTGAAAATGCGCACCTCGTCCATCTCTCCATTGAACGGAGGCATGAAATCGGTGGCCGTATAGCCAAGGCGCACGATATGACTGGCTTCATCGGTGCTGGGAAGGGTTTTGCTAGCTGCCTTTTTGCCATCCACATAGAGTGTTACTTTCCCCGACTGATTACGCGTGGCTGATACGTGATGCCATTTGCCATCATCAACCTTTGGACCGCCGGATACCTGCCCCACCCAACCCACGTCATACCCCAACCTGCCTCCACGAACGAAAAGGGTTTTACCGTTCTTCACCCATCGACCTGATTGGGCCGCTTTGGAAATAATGGTGCCACCGGCCTTGGTTTTAATCCATGCACTGATGGTCGTGTTGCTGGAACCAAAATCCATCTGACCCGTTGGGCTTACCGCTGCAGTTCCGCTGGCCGAATTTTTGATCAAAACAACGTTTTTATTTCCCTTGAGGTGCATCGCTCCCCCTGCCCCGCGAGCCACCTGCATCACGATTTCCTTTGACCCCGGTGCAACGTGCAGGTTGCGAATGAAAATATTGTTCCCGTGCAAAGAAGGCATTTCAAAGACCCCACGGGCACCAACCCTGTAGGATAGCACCACTTTGTTTCCCTTCACATAAAGGCCCTTGTAATGTACCCAATCACGCGGAAGCGGGCCATAAGGTTTCTTGTCCAACCCCCGAACCCGAGCCCCATCCTCCCATTTGCCTTCGGGATCACGCCAACCGGCTCCAACTGGATTGGCAAAGGCCTGCTCCCCCTTGATGGAGGCATGAGCGCCGTGCCGGCCATCGAAGGCTATGCCACGCCAGTCGATAAAACCTCCGCTCCAGCCGGCCGCACAATTCATCAGGTCGGTATCATAAACCATGAAAACGTTCCCTTTGGAAACCCCTCCTTCTCCGGAATCCAGACGGATGGCAATGGCCTTGTTGACGATCCCTGCACCGCGTACCTCAAGTGAAGTCGTCAAGAAGGGTCCATAATTCATTTCATCCCATTTACCGGCAAGAACCGTAAGGGACACCAAAGCCGCAAGGAAAAGCGTGATGCGTTTCATAGAATGGGGTGAGTGTACGGAGTCAGCCGCACGGAGCAACCCCTGAAAGACAATTAGTGATTAAACAGGAACTCTGCAGAATTAAGTACCGCCCAGACCAAATCCTGCGTAGCTGCTTCACGATTATCTTTATTCTTTTCAAAATAGGCGGCAATGACCGACTGTTCCTGCTCAAGAGGGAGTCGATTGAAAGCGATTAGAAAAATCTCTTCGCCAATCTGGGCGGGGGTTTTTTCACTGTCAGCCAGTTTTTTTACCCTCCCCTTGGTATGGATAATTTTCTCATGCAACTGCTTGGCATGCATCATGTGAAGAGCCTGCACCACCGTCCCCTTGACATTGCGTTCACAGGGCGGATCACTGCTGGAGTTGGGCCGACCAAAGGCATCCATGAATTCAGATCCGATCTTGAAGTTCCAGGTCTCCATCGCCCGTGCTCCATTCCAGGTGGCCGAAAAACTGGCCGGCACTCCGGTCACATCACTCACTGCATCCATTAACACCTCGGCACTAAGCCGTCTCCTGTAACTGCGGGAAAAATTGCGGGTATCGGCCACATTAGTTTCATTGGGTTGTGAGCTTAACTGGTATAACCGACTTTGCAGGATCGTCCGGATCAGCAGCTTCTGGTTATACTTGAGCTCCACAAAATGTTTAGCCAAAGCATCGAGCAGGTTTGCATTCACTGGCGGATTGGAGGCACGCATGTCATCAACCGGCTCAACAAAACCATGACCAAAAAAGGCTCCCCACACGCGGTTAACCATTGCCCGCCCAAATAATGGATTATCAACTTTGCCGATCCAGGTCGCAAACTGATCGCGTAAATCAGTATTACCCTGAATTTCCTCTACCAGCCCATCAGGGGGCTTGGGCTGCAGCGTTTCCCCACTAACCGGATGACTCACTGAACCACTTCCACCGTGATAGAACCACTCGGTCCCACCGGAGATGGGAGGTGACACCCCTGCGCCCTTGCGCTTGACCTGTGCGAAATACGCCGCCAAAGAATAAAAGTCATGCTGGGTCCATTTTTCATTGGGGTGATTATGACAACGGGCACACTCAAAGCGTACCCCCAGAAAAATTTGACTGAATATTTGGGCCATCTCCTCAGGCGTACGCTTGTCGCGATACACCACGGTGGGACCAAATCTGTGCGTACTCCCGCTGGCAGTAATCATATCGCGTGCAAACTCATCCATTGGTTGGTTTTTACGAAATGCATCACGCAACCACTGGTCCAATACATACACACTCTTGAGCCCGGCCCGGTCAGGATTAGGGCGCACGAGGTCCGCCCACTTGTTTGCCCAGTGGTCGGCATATGCCGGATCCGCCAGAAGTCGATCAATCACCCTCGTACGCTTGTCTCTCGACCTGTCCGCCATATAGGCTCGCGTTTCTTCCAGAGTTGGCAGCCGTCCAATCGTGTCCAGCGTAGCTCGCCGAAGGAACTCCTCGTCCGAACACAGCTTGCTCGGCAATAAACCCAGACGCTGAAACTGGCCATAAGCCAATTCATCAATAAAATTATGCACAGGTAACACCGCATACTTTGATGTGGGAATCTTCTTCTCCGCGGGAACTGTCACACGGGATATGGCGACCTGTCCCATATAACGAACCACGATTGTCCCCTCTCCGCTCGCCTTACCTACGGCAACCTCCCCGGTTTTGGACACCGAAGCAATCTCGCCGTCATTGGACACAAAATCGGCCATCTTCGTTACTTCACGGCTTTGACCATCGGAAAAATGTGCGCTTACTTTCAGTAACTGCCGTTGTCCCTTGCGATACACACCAACCGACGGCTCCACGCTCACCTTCTGCAGGGTTGGCTCCCCTTCACGCTGGTAAACCATCCCTTCACGAATCCACTGTAGCACCACTCGCTCCTCTTCTGACCCCGGCTTGATTCGCTGTCCTCCCTCGTGTGGAAGAACCAGTGTTGCTTTCCTGAGAAGCAGACTCTCTTCCGGGAAAGCCGGAAAAACACGGCGACCAAAGGCATCCTCAGTAATCTCCTTCCAGTCCCGGTGCGTATCGTAGGCGAACACTGACAAACTGAAACCGTGCTGACCATCGGCCTTTGCATGACAGGATCCCGCACTACAGCCGGCCTTACTCAGGATTGGCAGAACATCCTTGATAAAACTCAACTGCCCAACTGACTGGGCCGACTCCCTCTCCGAACCCAGTGTCGCCACCAGCTTGTTGTCCTGCCATACGAACACCTCGCCTGAGTGATTTCCGGCAGCCACTATCTTCGCATCGGCCGAGGAGGTGATGCAATGAAGACGACCCTTGCCCCCAGAAAGCTTACGCTCCTTGGCGGTACTGGAACGCTGGGCTCCATCATGTGTCTGCATTCCAGTAAAGATCCGTGCCACACCGTCTTCGCAGGAGGTAACAATGGCCTTGTCATCAGGCGTCCATTTCAGCTGGGTAACCCCGCCCTTGTGAGCTTTCACCTCAGTCATTTTTAATTTGGTTTTCAGGTCCCAAATCAACATCTGCTGATCACTGCTTGCTGTAGCCAAATGGCGGCCATCACCTTTGAAGGCCACCCCATAAACCGCCCCCTGGTGCCCCTCAAGAATGGCTGTCGCATTTTGATCCTTTATACTCCACACCTTCGCTACTTCATCCCCGCCGGCGGTGGCTAATTGCGTGCCATCCTTACTGACTGAAATCCCATATATGGAATCGCGGTGAGCCTCCCACTGGGCGATCTGTTTTCCTTCATCGACTGACCACTGACGTACCGTTCCTCTCACTGCCGGCTGACTGTCTGCAGTAAAAATAGATTTGTTGTCTGGTGAGAAAACCAAAGCGCTCACCCGGCCTTCAAACTCCCTCAAATTCCGAACCTGTTTGAGTTCCTTATTCCATAACCGCAACGACCGATAATCACTTGAAGCCAGCCAATTTCCATCTGGACTCCACTCCAAAGCCCGGACTGAATCGCGGTGACCTTCAAGCACTCCAAGAATCTTATTTTTGTCAGCTATATCATGAACAGTCACACGGTTTGCGCGACCGACTGCCAGAATTTTCCCATCGGGAGACAACGCCACCGCCAAGGAAGGCTCATAGCTTGGTGCAATATTTTTCAGTTGTTCCACCTTCGGTCCGGGTCGGTCCTCGAGTGCAGCCGCATCCCACTTCACCCCTTTGTTAACCCACTCCTCCAGAGCGGCAATCGCCCGTGGCGATAGCTGGTCTTTAGGCGGCATGTGCACATCGGCTCCGGACTGCAACGTCTGCACCAACCGACTCGCAGCCGCCTTCCCCGGAACAACGACTTTGCCTTCTTCCCCTCCCCGAAGCAGAGCTTCACGTGTAGTAAGATCCAGTTCGCCTTTTTTCTTGTCAGGGTTATGGCACGAGAAACAATTGGCCTTGAGTAAAACCATCGCCTCAGGTGTCCCGGCTTTGAGCAGGAAACCTGCAAAAACAAGCCAGCTGAGGATGATTGGTTTAATTTTCTCCATACCCACTAGGTCTGACGCAAGTTCACTCCAATCGCTTCAACATCAACAACCGGAATTCCAGTGCGGTTTCGCCCGGAATCTCAAGAGCCTCGAGCGTGAGGAGACCCTTGCCTTGCTTGAGCTTGAGCATGCCCATGGATATCGGCTTGAAATCTTTGACATACGATTCCATACGCTTAACGCGATCATTTTCCTGTCCGCGCACCGGCACATCATGCGCCTTACTAATCGTCACCGTCGTGGCGCTGGCGTAGTAGCCCATGTCATAGGAGATCTGCACAGCCGTGCCTTCATCGCCCTTGGGCAGGGCGTAATGCATCGTCACTTCATACTTGCCACTGGCGCCGACCTCCACGGGCCAAGTGATTTTGTCATCCAGTGAAGTCCAGTTATAAAAGTAGGAGCAGTTGGGAAACTTGTTGGAACGCTTGATGCCGCCGTGAGCCGTGCCGTCACGCGCAGGAATCTGTGTCCATTTATAATCCGGATGAGCGATCACAAAGGGCCGGTTGTCCTCGCCCAACTCGGTAAGCACGGTCTTTTTCCATTGCTCTACTTCACCCCGCAACTGTGCGGCCACCTTGGGTTGGTCCTTGCTGATGTCCTTGTACTGGCCAGGATCAGTAACCATATCAAAGAGCTTTCCGGCATGATCCAATCGATACCGCTGTGTACGAGCACTCACTTTGCCACGCCAACAGTTCATGATGGTCCGTTCAGGCCATCCGGGTTCCTGACCCAACAGCAACGGCTTCAGGCTACGGCCATCGAGTTTCTTTTTACTGACAACCGGTATGCCCGCACAATCAGCTAAGGTAGGCAACAAGTCCATAACCGAGGCAATGGGCTTTATCGCTATTGGCTTATCAATATTTTTAGGCCAACGAACAAGTAAGGGTGAACGAACACCACCTTCATCAGTGGAACCCTTGCGACCTTTCATTCCGCCATTCCAACGCACCCCGTTGGGACCGTTATCATGAAAGAAAACGACAATGGTGTTTTCCTCTACCCCGAGATCCTTCAATTTTTTCAGCAGTCGACCTACATTCCAATCGATATTCTCACACATAGCCAGGGCACAGCGCAGATGCTGCAAATTTTCCCGACGCGGATCGCGGTTACGCAGCTTGATCTCCTTATCCTTAAACTTGTTCCACCAACGATCCGGCACCTGCATCGGCGAATGAGGCGTGTTATAGGGAAGATAAGCGAAGAAGGGTTTCCCTTCCTTTTTCGACTTTTCCATGAATGCCATGGCCTTGTTAGTAAAGTCATCAATGCAAAACCCCTCACCTTTCACAATACGACCATTGTGTTCCAGAGGTGGACTAAAATAATCCCCCCAGTGCCCGGAGCAAAACCCGTAATATTCCTCAAAACCTCGCCCATTGGGATGATAAGGGTACTGCATCCCATTATGCCATTTACCGAAAGCACCTGTGGCATAGCCTCCCGCCTTAAAAGTGTCAGCGATGGTCAATTCATCCAAATCCAAACGCTCACCGCCGGCCGAAGTGCTGTAAACACCCCCACGCACGTGGTACCGTCCGGTAAGAAACTCCGCCCTTGTCGGCGAACACACCGCACAAACAAAGAAGCGCTCAAACCGGGCCCCATCTCGCGCCAATGAATCGATATTGGGTGTGGCAAGGTCACAATTACCGTTAAGACTAAGATCCCCCCACCCCTGATCATCGGTGAGAATGACCACCACATTGGGCTTGTCAGCTCGCGCTACAAAACAAGAGAGAAACACACAAAGGAAAACGAAAGGTTTCACGCAGCGATTCTTACGCAGCAAGGCAGAGTCGCAAAGAACTAAATTATTGGCTGTCCCAGAGGGCGTGAACGGAGCCAACCTTATACTGAAAACCGACAGTACTGACAGGGATGGAATCTGCGTGACCATCGGCAAAAATCACACTGGACCGACCCAAATGACGATTAACCATCCGTCGTGAAGATTTTTTCCAATCTCTGGATGCTGGAACCGAAAATATAACCGAACCAAAACCGGGATTACCTTTGATCTTTTTTTCCTTCCATTGGTCAGGGTCTGCCTGTAGCGGATTTCTAATCATACCCGCATCACCGAAAACAACCGTCATACCGGGCTTACGAACTCTAGTTACCGAACCAACCTCCCCAAGGAAATGATTGTATCCCACGCCGTGATGCCCTTGCCGACAGTCCGGGCATCGCCATAAGCTTTCACTTTGCAATTTCCTTCCCATTTCCTTTTTTCCCTCGGCATACTTCTTTAGGGTATGCTCCCATGCGGGAGTTTTTTTGTCGGTAGCCTGGAGTAACTTTTCCCCTCCTTTTTCAACATCAGTCGAATAGCTCGAAAAAACCGCTCCAAGATCCCGAAATTGATCGACGCAGGCAACAGCCCTCGCCTTTAAACGCGCCTTATTCAAAGAAGGTAAAATAATCCCAGCCAGAACACCCACTACAACCATAATAACAAGAAGCTCAATTAGTGAAAATGCATGGCAACGACAAGAAACGTGCGTGGGACGTGAGTTGGGTAACACGCAACAACGCTACTTCATAAAATGACTACGTCAATACTGCTAATGTAAAAACCGTGTCATTTCTGCTGTAAAATAATGTGATATTCTCCAATTTGTGGGTTTTTCATTGTTTTTTTCTTTCCAGATGGCCACCGGAAAACAACTTCTTTAACGGAAGACTCCTTACCCAACCCATAATGAATACTGGAAGGATGTTGGCTGTTATAGGAATCCCCTGACACCACGGGCAATAACTGCGATTTCCCTGCTGTCTTTAAACGAACCTCCAACCCATACGGTTTGTCTTGGGGAGAAAAATGAAACCCTATCCAGTTATTCTGACTGGCCATCTTGTTCTGCATGAGATGTACACGGTTGACATAGGTCTTTAATCTTTCACTGCGCATACGCTCAACCACCAGCAGGTCTGCACGTCCATCAACATCAAGATCAGCTGAAACTGCTGCCCGACTATCAAACTCAAACCCAACCCCCATCAAATATCCCAAGCTGGGAAATTGATGGTCCGGTGTATTCATCAGGAGAACATTATGTTCAAAACCGTTCCAGGAGACTTCACTACCCAATCCAGCCTGACACTCATCAAATACCATCTGCATTAAAGTCTCCGACTTTCTTTCCTTGTAGTAAATGTCATGTCGCCAATATTCCGTGCAATAATCCTTGGCAGATTTCGCACTGAGAAATCCATTGGCCACATAAAGATCCCGGTCTCCATCATTATCAAAATCCCATGGAGTACAGCCCCACGCCCAGCCTGTCCGGGCAACATGATCATTATAAGGTGCCTGCGTAAACATCCCATCTCCCCGGCCTAAGAGAAGCCTATTGCCATAGCCCATCTTCATACGAGCCTTCTGAATCCCTTCAAACCCACTGCGCCCCAAACCCAATCCTTCAAGGCGGCGTGCAGTAGTGGAGCCCATGCCCACCATATAGATATCCAAATTACCATCCTCGTTAAAATCGGCCAGAGCGTGACTCATCCCAAATGAGTAATGTGCCTCGCCCAGAGTATCGGTCATGTCGGCAAACTTTCCTGCCCCGTTATTGAGATATAAATCCAGACCTGCAAAGTCACTCACCACCATCAAATCCAAATCATTATCCGAATCTAAATCCACAAAAGAGGCACTGTAAGTGCGTCTCTTGCGCTTTGCCTCCAATCCCGCCTCAATGGTGTAATCAGCGAAAAACCCAGAACCATCATTAACCAGTAAATAGGCCGGGTGACCATCATTGGCATCATAATAGGGGGTCGGTAGTTTTCCTGACTGATAAGTAGCCGCGTACTGGCCGATAAAAGCGTCCAAATCACCGTCCCCATCAATATCTCCACAAGTGATGCATTGGGGGTCTCTTATGCGGACGTCTTTTTCATTGGCTAAACTCACCACTGGTTTGTTCTTCAGGCGTCCGGTTTTGGTTCCAGGATACATCCGAGGCTTGCCTCCTGGCCCCACGGTAAGCATGTCAGAAAATCCATCGCCGTTAAAATCCGCCAAAACCGCTGCCTGAAAGGAATACCTGGAACCAGCCACCAATGGTTCGGGCTTGAATCGGAGGCCTCCCAGATTCCAGTAAACAAGATTGGCCCCAGCCAGTATAACCTCAGGCAGATAATCCCCGTTTAGATCATGCACCAGGAGCGGAGCCACAAGGCGGTCACGAGACCCACTTGGGTTAACGTATTGATGTTCTGAAACATCTGAACCCGGCTCGAACAGTCTGGCTTGTTGAAAAGGGACTACTCCTTTCCTTCTCCAAACCGTGAGATTTCTGACAATAATTTTACGGGGTAAAAATAAACTTTCATATTTCTTGTCGCCCCAATTTACCTCAATGGAACCACGGACTATTACACGTTCCTCCCCTCGACGGCTTAGCAAGTGCAGCACGATTTTATATAACGACGTTGGCCCTTTTGCCTTATCGCCGGAATAGGATTCCTGATGCCACTCGCTCTCCTTTAAGATGTATTCTTTTTGCCATCCGCTCAACCTTCTCCTCCAATCATCCCAGCTCAGCTCGTCTCCTCCGGATTCCAGAATAGTCTCCTTTACGTCCCAGTCATGTTTTCGGGTCACGGGATTTTTTCCCAACTGAACCGACTGAAAAGGAAACAGGTCGAAAACATCCCAACTGTGATCCTTCTCGCGCAGTTGATCCCACAGCCCCACAAAGGTCGCTTCGTACTTTTGGGCCTCTTCCTCTTCACGCCACACTGTCCGGTTTAAGGCCTCACGCTCCCTTACAATCCGCTTCACCTGCTGATCCGCCTTTTTTGATGGCCCCTCTTTCTTCCCTGCAATCTTTCCTTCCCGGTACATCGTCTCACGCCGCACCAGAGCGTCTTCAGACCACTCGATTATGATGCCTTTAGGCACACCATCTTCCCATGTGCCCTCAAGAGAGGGCTCTCCATTCCCGTGCCATTCCCTGGCAATCCCATGACGCACTCCATTCCTGAAGTTGACTTCTGCAAGTAGGCGTCCATCCTCCCCGGCCTCCCTGAGCAATCCGGTAAACAGGCGTCCGGTTAAACGGTAAACCAACTTCCCTCCCACATTCATCTGAACCTCAGTGGTATTGGCGGTAATTACAGGGGGTGTTGAGAGTTTTGAGGATTGGGCTGGTGTTTCCTTTTCCTTGCAGGCGACACCCAAAAAACAGATACCCAAAAAAATGAAATCAACGGGTCTCATGGCCTGATCATATGATAACGGTCGATTCCGGGATTCTCAATCCGAGTCACTTTTCCACCGGGCCACTGCACCGTAATAGCTTTGACTTGATCGGCTTCACCCAATCCAAAATGTCGGGTAGTCGGGTGTTGGCTCTTATAGGAATCACCGGTCACCACAGGCAAACCTTGTTTACCCGTTTCAGTATGGACCCATACCATGGCACCAAATGGCTGGTAATCAGGCTTATCGAGTGGGAGACGCACCCCGATCCAGTGGTTTCTATCGTTTATCTGGTTACGAATCAGGTGCACATAGTTTACAAAACCGTAAGTCTGGTGAACATTGCGAAGGCGATCCCGTTCAACAACCAACAAGTCTGGTTTGCCATCCAAATCGAGATCGGCCGAAATCACACTACGACTATCAAACTCGAAGGACAGGCCTAGTAAAAAAGAAATATTGGAGTATCCCCCCGCTCCTTCATTAACCAACAATGCATTGTGCTCATAGCCGTTCCACGAAACATCCTTTCCCAGACCGGCCATGCATTGCTTGTACACACCAGTCATCACAAAACTGTCTTTAGAGGCTCCATCACGTAAATCATGACGCCAAAATGTGGTGCAATAATCCTGTGCGGATTTGGCACTCAAGTTCCCATTGGCGATATATAAATCCCGATCACCATCGCTATCAAAATCCCATGGGGTACACCCCCAAGACCAACCCGTACGGGCCAGCAAATCATTGTAATCGGGCTGCATAAAACGGCCCTGGCCCTGGCCCAGCAATAACCGGTTGCCATAACCCATCTCTGGAGCTGCTTTGAGATGCTCAAATCCTTTACGCCCCCTGCCCAAGTGCGTTAGTCGACGTGCGGTTGTTGATCCCATCCCCGTCATGTAGATATCAACCTTCCCGTCACCGTTGAAATCAGCCAAGGCATGACTCATACCAAAGCTATAACGATGACTGCCAAGATGATCGGTCTCATCACTGAACTTGCCCGCCCCATCGTTGAGGTAAATGTCAATCCCGGCAAAATCGCTCACCACCACCAGGTCCAGATCGTGATCAGCATCGAGATCCACCAGTGAACCACTAAAAGTACGCCGACGATTTTTTTTATCCAATCCGGCCTGCTTTGTTCCGTCAGTAAAACTACCCTTACCGTCGTTAATGAGTAAAAAAGCAGGGGCTCCATCGTTCGCGTCATAATAGGGTGTGGGCATCTGACCGGCCCCATAAGGCGGTTTATATTGCCCTAGATAAACATCCAGATCCCCATCTCCATCACAATCACCCACGCTAACACACTGGGGAAAATTAATCGGCGCAATCGGAATAGTTTTCGGGGGAAATTGAAAATGCCCATCACCTTTCCCCAAAAAAACCGCTGGCACAGCACCGTTGGCCA
>JASLKQ010000250.1 GCA_030747505.1 Verrucomicrobiota bacterium
TTCACCTCTTGGTCCACTCCTTTCAAATCAGGAGTGCCAAGATATTTGGTCTCAAAATCCGGGTCTCGCTCAAGAGAGCTGTTTACCCTACCACTTATGGCAATGCCACCATTCGCTGCAAAAGGTTCTATTCTAGATGCGATGTTCACATCATCTCCAACAACATCACTTCCTTGGAATACCACTTCTCCCTGATGGATACCGATCCTAAGGTCAAGAGATTCAATCTCCTTGGTCAAATGCTGAATCTCTATGGCACAATCAACAGCATCTCGAGTCGTCCCAAATGATAGAAGTAGACCATCACCAATTTCTTTGAGCCATTCACCATTATTCTTTTCAACGAGGGGTTTTAAAAGATCCCGCTGTTTCTCAAGAAGAGCAAGCGCAGCAGGTTCGTTCTTGGAGGATAGCTTGGTAAAACCGACTATGTCCGTAAAAACAATGGCCGCAAGTTTTCTTTTTGTATCGCTCATTTGAATTTAAATCTAAGAATCCTAGAT
>JASLKQ010000251.1 GCA_030747505.1 Verrucomicrobiota bacterium
GATGTCTTTTTTTGGGTAGGAGCCTATTACGACTATTTAGGTCCCCCTCATTCTGAAACTGATTCAGTTTTGATTCAGTTGAGGAGTTAGTGGTGTTTTTCTTGGGAAAATCGGATTCGACCGTAGGTTCGAATCCTACCGGGTGTACCATTTCCCCACTTCTGCTTATCATCCCATTCTTGATGCTTTTCGGGCGCATCTATGCGAAAACTATTTCCTGTGTCCTTCGGAACAGCAGCCACGCCGAGGAATATAGTCGAGGTGAGGAGTGGCCAATGAGGAGAGATTTAACGTCGATGGATTTCATGCATCAACGCTACCGACCCGAATGGCGAGTCTGAATCACTTCGGTCTTTTCTTATCCTCGTTCTCCGACTTGCTGAAAATTGGGGTTCGCAATAATTTCGGCCTCTTCTTTGGATCGGAAAAGATAACATATCCCATGAAGTACACGGCTGCAGTGGGTCCTATCAATATTATTGCCGTCATATAAGGTTCCATTA
>JASLKQ010000252.1 GCA_030747505.1 Verrucomicrobiota bacterium
TATGACGTCATAAGTAACCCCGAGTGACGTCATTTTTACGTATTTTAAGGAAATATATAGGAAATTCAATACAATATCGGATTTTACGAATAATTATAACAAAAAATGAAAAATTGGCACCTAAAAAACAACAATATGCCGATTTTATGGTTTTCTCCGACCATTAACCCTTAAATGACCACGCGTTTTTCATAACACGGATGACCATGGGGGAGGTGGTAACCACCCTACAAAGTTTACGCCCCGCTGTGTTAAGACAAATGAACATATGATAAATGTGTTAAGTGTTCCTAAAAGCCTTAGTTATTATGGTTACAATGCTTTTTATTGCAATGAAAAATATTATTTTTGGAGAAATGGTTGAAGTTTAAAAATTATAATTGATATGAAAAATTTTCATAAAATCTTTTTCAAGCTATTTTTTATATTAACCGAATGGGAAAAAATCTCACCTCTCATTTTCGGCACCCCCTTATCTAGTGAAATATTGATTCTAAAGTTG
>JASLKQ010000253.1 GCA_030747505.1 Verrucomicrobiota bacterium
AATATTATTTCAATAAAACTTCCAGTGGAAAATGGTCATAAACAATTTTTAAGACAATATTTTTCATTTGCATTTCCATGATCTCTAAAATTGAGATCTCGCCCTTACTCTTAGAGCAGGCCAAAAGTATGCACCAAAACAAAATAAAATCTCAAGTGCAATGAAAATAAAGAGATTCCTGGCAACTCCATCATCAAACCCGTAACTATGGAGCCCCACTTGCAATAGGTTGACCCCAAACCATGCCAATGCGACAATGATATTGTTCAATCCCATACCCAATGCAAATTCAGCAGGTCTAGCAATGCCTGATAGGCGCATGTGGATCATCATCAATTGCCATAGTACAATGAGTAAGGCACCATTTTCCTTGGGATCCCAGCCCCAAAACCTTCCCCACGACTGATCGGCCCATATACCACCTAGTATTGTTCCAAATAGAGTAAAAAAAAGTGCCACTAGAGTAATACCAAAGAGATTATCAAAAATGCTTTTGAGGGT
>JASLKQ010000254.1 GCA_030747505.1 Verrucomicrobiota bacterium
TCGCCCCTTCCCCGTCACCCGTGCCGCGTGCGATGGCCCTTTGTATGTTGTCTGTGGGCATGTTCGCACTACGCCCCTTCAACACCGCTAATCGCAGTCGCGGATTCATGTCCGGGTCCCCCCCACTCAAGCGAGCTGCAATCGTGATTTCCCGCGCTATTTTCGCAAACACCTTGCTGCGCTTGGCATCCATGCGCGCTTTGGTGTGCTTAATATTGGCCCATTTACTGTGTCCTGCCATGACTTAAGGAGGAGATGAGTGAACACCAACCGAAGCACGGGCAAAAGAAAAAAGGGCAACAAAACCTCAGGCAATTATGTCGTGAATCACGTTACCAAAAACATCGGTCAACCGCACATCACGGCTGTTGTGACGATAGGTAAGCTTAAGGTGGTCCAAGCCAAGAAGGTGAAGAATAGTCGCGTGAATGTCATGAACGTGGACAGCGTTATGGATAGCGTTCATGCCGAGATCATCAGTGCCACCGTGGGTCAAACCGC
>JASLKQ010000025.1 GCA_030747505.1 Verrucomicrobiota bacterium
ATCCGGACAGCTCGCTGAATATCCTGAAAGGCATCTTTACGTTTTTTTGGGGCCCGGTATATCAAGACAAAGGCAAAGACTCCGTGTTGATTGAGCCACTTGGCAATCGGTTCCATTTTCGTAGTTACAAGATGGCTGTATCCTCCCCCAGGACATAAAATGACCGCGGGTCCAGGCTTCTTCGTAGCGGGAGCCGGGAAATAGCGCATTGAAGGCTTGGTTACATCGGTGAGGCGTATATGTCCATCGCCACGATCGGGCTTGGGCGTTCCCATACCTGTGCCGTCTTGATTCGCTGTATCCTTGGGCCAGAGCATGATGGTACTGGTTGCCCTCTCCTCGTTCGCATTCGCGATCATTGCAGTGCTCCAAAAAGAAATGACGCATAAAATAAAGAACAATGGTCGGACTCTTTTTGAGGCATTCATAAGTTTATTTTTCATTCAATTTATCCCTTTTTCCCTTCGTAATCGGCACGTATGCCCTGATCGGCTTCTTTGCTGTTGGGAGAAGAAATCATCTAGAGATTATTTTTCAGTAGGGAAAGACAGTATATCAGCCCATCAACAAGCCCATGTCTTTAGTGCTGCTCCCAAAGCGCTCGGCATCAATGTCGTTCTTGTGCAGTAGTTCCAGGTAGAGGTTACAGAGTGGCGTGGGCTTCTCGAGCATAGTGTGGGTCTGGTGCCGGTATCCACCGCCAGCCACGATCATAGGCAGGTTGTTACAGGTGTGGTTTGAGGAATCACCAAAATTGCTACCCATCACCACAGTAGTATGATCAAGCAGTGTTCCTGCCCCTTCCTTGATTTGATCCATTTCAATAAGGAACTGGTTAAAGTGCTTGAGGGTATCGATCTCGATCTTGCTTAGTCTGGCAATCATATCCGGCTTGCCTCCATGATGTGACAAGGTATGCCAGCCACCGGTGGCACCAGGCACCTTGATGGCACCGTAGATCCAGTCCATGGATAAGGTGATCACGCGCGTGGAGTCGGTTTGAAGGGCCAGCTTCGCCAGCTCAAACAGATTGTGGATCTTGGTGGAAAACGGGAAATCCGCATCCTCACTCAGGCTCTTGGCCACCTTCGGCTTTTTGGTGTTCAGCCAAAACTGTTCGTGCTCCAGCTGTGTTTCCAGTTCACCAATCACCTTTTGATAGCTCTCCAGCTTGCCGCGGTGCGAGCCTTGCTGGCGCAACTGCGCCAGATCGCGCTGCAGGTTCCTGAGGATGTATTGGTCATTGCGCAGCCGCTGCTTGGTGGCCTGCAAATCCTCGTCCTTGAAGAGCAGATCAAAAATCTTCGCCTCATCATGCATCGGCGGAATGGCCGCACCGCGATCATTCCACGAACAACCCCAGCCGCGATCATATATGCTAAAATTCAGGAACGGAAAACGCGTATCGCTACCCATCTTACGGGCCAGAACCTGATCCAGCGAGATGCCGTTTACAAAGGTGGGCGACTCCGGGCTGGGGGTGCCGGTGAGAAACGATTTTTCCGAGTCGTGATTACTGGTGTCCATGCCGGGATGAAACAGGTTCTGGAACACCGTCATCTTCTCCAGCGTCTTCATCCCCTTCAAATAATCCGAGGAACTCAGGTCACCGCGTTTCTTCGGGAAGAAGTAGGGCTCATAAAATCCCAGACAACTGTTGATGAAAATAATCCGCTTGGGCGGTGTCTCAACCTTTGCCTCGGCACGCTGGCTCAGCGACTGCAATGCCAACGGCAACGCCGCGCCGATTTTGAGGAAATCTTTTCGGCTAATATTTCTCATTGCTGCTCTCCTTCCAGTGAATAGACCAATACCATTGTAATCAAGTCTTTCATCCGGCACGCCTCCGCTTCGGCAGGGATCATCGCGTACAATTCCAGGCGTTGCTCCAGGTTGGGCTTATAGCCGTTGGCATACTCAAAGAATTTCTTGGAAAAATTATAGGCGACCTTCCGGTGATCCGAGAGCAGGATTTTCTTGAGTCCAAACACATCCTCAAACCTGGCCTTATCAATCTCCCCTGCCGAATCCACTTCCCCAGCCAGTTTATAATACCCTTTCGCCTGATAGGTGAACGTACCGCGATGCGGCCTTTTGATGCGATACTGGGTTCGCCATTGTCCCGTGGCATCAAAGTTCTCCAGCGCGAACCCGTAGGGATCAATACTCTTATGGCAGGCGTAACAGGCCGGGTTAGTTTTATGTTCCTCAATTTGCTCACGGAGAGTAGCAGCCTCCTTGCCATGTTCTGGTTCGATTGCCTTTACCTCTTCTGGAGGAGGTGAAAGTGTATTACCCGCAATATTCTTGGATACCCACGCGCCCCGCCGGATGGGTGAGGTGTCAAAACCATCCGCGGTAACCTTGAGGATACTCCCCATGGTTAAGAGCCCGCCGCGCGGCACTTCCGTCCCGAAGGGCACCTTGCGCAACTGCTGACCAATCACCCCTTCAACACCATAGTGTTGAGCCAGGCGCTGATTCAGGAAGGAAAAGTCCGCGTCAATCAAATGCCCAACCGGTAAATTCTCCTGAATCAAATGATTAAGATAAGCCTCGGTCTCTAAAGGCAGGTAATGATTCAAAAGATCGTTGTACAGTGGATACAGCTTGAGTGAAGGCGCCACCTTGTTGAAGGAGCGCAGGTTAAGCCACTGATCACAAAACGAATGAATCATACGCCCACTTTTCGGGTCCTGCAGCATGCGATCGATCTGAACTTCCAATACATTGCCATTAAGCCTATCGGTTGCCGATAAACCGAGAAGCTCCTTATCAGGAACCGAAAGCCAAAGGATTCGGGCAAGATCAGCGGCTGTCCCATAGGATCTATTCTTATGTTCCCCGGGCGCCATTAGAAACCGGTGGGAACAAATAATCGCCTTCAGGCCGACCTTGGCCGCCGCCACAAAGTCACCCTGCTCCTCCAGTGCCGTGAGGCTGGCGGCATAATACGGCGCCAATTCATCCTCCGGCAGGCTCGAGGCAAACGCCCGCTCGGCAAACCGCCCGATCACTTTTTTCAGGTCATCGGCTGATCCAGACAAAACCGAAACCCGAAGCGCCGACCCTCCTTTCGGCAACACAGTCATTACATCCAGTTTCCCAATCGAGGCGAGCGAGCGGCCATCCAAAGTAAAGGCATCAGTCACCAGAAACTTGATGAAGCGTTTGTTGGTTGGCTTGGGAAAGAGGATGGGCTGTTCACTGGCCAATCGAATTTCAAGCTCCCCTTCAATAATTGGATCACCCCAGAATTTGCCATCATTAGAAAGATGAATCGCATAGGCCTTTACCTGCCCATTGCCATTTCCACCCGACCAGGTTGCATACGAGAGCCCCTCGATTTGTTTGCCCTGCGGATTTTCCAGCACCACAAAGTGCGGTGGCTTGGCCAGAGTTGGCTTGAACCGTGTATGCCAGAAGGTTCGGTTGGAGCCATCCTGCATCTTCTCCTTTTCCATTCCCTTCTGGAAACTACTGACAGAAACCTTGCCGCCGATGGCCTTCAATTTGGTTTGTGTGACAGTCGCCGATTGCACCTCACGCGGCAGCGCCTGCAGCGGCAAGCCGGTAAACACATCGCGATAGGTTTGCGGCGGCCATTGCGCCAGCACCGGCCCGCGCACCTTCAACTGCTTGATATACGCGCCCACCTTACCGCCGCGCTGGCGGAAGTTATGCTTGGAATAGCAGTGTACTGAAACGTTTTCGCCCGGATACAGGAAGACTCGCACGGTGTGGGATTTCATCTCACGATTACCCAGCGAGATTACGTCCAGCAATCGCTGCGGCTGTGGTCGATCATCGGCATAATAATATTTCCCGGCAAAAACCTCGATACTGACATCCTCCTTAAAGTCGCCCAGTTTCATCGCATCAAAAACCAATTCATACCAACCCTTCACAGGCGGATCGAAGTTGTCGTAGAAGAAGGAATAACTGTTTCCGTTATTGGCTCGGGTCCAGGAAAAGAGAATGCCCTCCTTATATTTCCGGGTATAGATATTGTAGCTCTTGTGGCTGTCCTTAAGCTTGTTGGTCACCCAGATCCGTTCCTGGGCAAACCCTTTTTCAGGCAGGGCAAACTCAAGCATTTCATCGGCTGCCACGAAATAGGAAGTGAGCATCTGCTTGGTTAGCTGAACCCTTCGGTCCGAATCAAAGTCGTGGGTGCCTCTGTCTTCCGGGATTTCCCCAGTCAGATCCAGCTTCACACCCAGCAGATCATTAACAGAATGAACAAACTCATGACGACTGATCCGGCGGTAATCCTTGGGGGCAACTTCAACCTGACGCTGCGCCAACCAATCCAGCATGAGTTGTTTCTCCTTGAGAGCTGGCTGCTTTTTGTTCTTGGGCGGCATCTTCGCCGTGATCAGATGCTCGAACACAAGAGAACCATCAGTGTCACCTTTTCCCATCTGACCAACCAAATCAAGACCACCTTTCCTTGTCTCATCATCATGACAATCAAAACAGTGTTTCTCAAACTGCTCCAAAGCGGCTTCCTTTAGCTTTGTGGAAGTTACAGGATTTGCCTCTACAAGAAATACGGCAACAAAAAAGCTGACCAACATAGAAGCCGCCATGAGCGAATATTTGTGTCCGCACACCCTAACCATTTTTCTCTGACGGGAACACTGGGCAACTATATTCACGCAGGAGTAATTTCTTAGATAAATTACCATTTTGGTTTCACATCCTTGGCCCAAGCCGTGTGAAGGGTCCGCAACCGATCAACTACCTCCGGTTTTTCTTTTGCGTAATCCTTCACTTCAGGCTTGGCATCGGCAAGGTTATGCAAAGTCACCTTGGGCCGACCTTCCACCCCAATCAGTTTCCATTTCCCCTCCCGCACAGCCCATTTGTTACCCCAGGCAAAGTGCAGGGCTTTGTATTTCGATTTCTCCCTGACATCATGGATAAGAGGCAAAAGATTAAACCCATCGAGCTTGGGCGATTTGGCCGGTTGCTTCACTCCGCAAAGATCGAGCACGGTGGGAAACCAATCCATGGCTGTCACCACCTGATTTCGCACCGATCCTTTTGGGAGCTTGTCCGGAAAGCTGATGATAGCGGGCACACGCACGCCTCCCTCAAGAAAAGTTCCTTTTTGCCCAATCCATTTGCCGGTGGACCCCCCTCCACTGGCACCATAAAAATGCCCTTTGGGGCAACCACTCTTATGATTATCCACTCGAATTCGATTGCCGGTTTCTTCTGAGTGCCCGTTGTCGCTCATGAAAATCACAATGGTATTTTCACGCAGCTTGTGTTCCTCCAGTTTATCGATTACCTGACCGATATAATAATCGGTGGTTGTCATGATTGCCCCATAGGAACGGCGGGCGGGATCTTTCATGTCCTTGTACAAAGCCTCATGTTTTTTGAGTGCCTGCTCCGGGTAATGCGGGATATTAAAAGGCACATAGAGGAAAAAGGGGCGGCCCTTGTTTTGATCAATGAACTTCAGGGAACGCTGCACCATGAGCTCGGGAAAATACTTGCCGGGCGCCTTCACCGGTGTGGTGCCCTCGTACAGATCATGAAAGCCGGTGCCGTGCAGGAAGTAGTGGTTATAGTTGTCAATGAATCCATCACGAATTCCAAAGAACTCATCAAAGCCCTGAATCTTGGGACCGTAATCGCGGTGCGCACCCAGGTGCCATTTGCCGAATAAGGCCGTACGGTACCCTGCCGGTTTCAGCGCCTCAGCCAGAGTCACTTCCTCCAGGGCCATATTAATCCCCTTGGCCGAATTCATGTCTCCTTGAGTCCAGTGCCGCACCCCACCGCGTTGCGGATGTCGGCCGGTTAATAACGCGGCCCGGGCCGGACAACAGACCGTGTGCGCATAGGCCTGGGTAAACCGCACCCCGGTGGCAGCCAGCCTGTCGATATTGGGGGTAATCAAATCCTTGGAGCCATAACAGTTTACATCCAGCGTCCCCTGGTCATCGGTAAAAAGGATGACGACATTGGGTTGCTTGGCCTGCAAACCGTTGACAAATAGCAGAACCAAAAAAGTATAAATTCGGATCATGGAAAGAAGAGCATTTCCCAGAGTGTTCGCGCGGTCAATCTTACTCGCTTGTTTAAGCAAAATCAGACGGCCACGCGCACGTTCCAGGTTGAACTTATTCCTGATGGCGTGACCAGATTGATCCAATACAGTGGCCGGCCGCTGGAGCTGAAGTTCTAGGATGCAGAAGTTATATGAAGCCGTCTAAAGTAAATAAAAGCATACTAATCGACCAACTCAATCACCGCAAAAATCGCCCGGTGATCCGAAGCCACAGCCTCATCCAGTACTTTAGTTTCAACCACCTTCCACCGATCTTTTGGTCGCACCAAGATATAATCAATCTGGCGCACAGGTTTGGTTACCGGAACGGTCGGGGTAATTTCAGGATTGGTGCGCATCCATAATTTACCCAATTCCTTTAAGGTGGGGCTACTGGGCACATCATTAAAATCCCCGGCCAGAATGGCCGGTCTATTTTTTTGCTCACCCATCATTTCGTTGATGAATTTTGCCGAGGCACGCCGTTCTGCATCCGGCCGGCGGTGATCCAGATGCGTGGCCATAAAAAGAATACTCTCCTCTTTTGATACCTTGATAACCGATTCAAGCACCCCGCGTTGTTCGCCCATATCCACATTGGGCAGGTGATGGTTCTTGTGTCGGGTAATGGGAAAGCGCGAAAGGATGGCATTGCCATAATGGCCGCCCTGAAAGTCGATATTGGCCCCAAATACACTTTTCATTTTTGTCAGGCGCGCCAATTCAGCCACCTGATCCACCTTTTGGGTGCGCTTGGTTTTTTGATCCATCTCCTGCAAGGCTACCAAATCCGGTTTGACTGATAAAATCACCCGTGCAATCCGAGGCACATCAAGTTTGCCATCCACGCCTTGCGCGTGATGAATGTTATAACACAGGACCCGCAGCCGAATTGGTTCCGCCTTGGCAGAAGCAAAAATCACCTGCCGCTTGGCCCGGCTGATCCCTACCAACCCTCCAGTCACTGGATCATTGGCCAATCCCTGCCCGGTAAAGGGAACAGCGTGTTGACCCAAATATTCCAGTTCACTGCCTTCCTTGGGCAGACCCAGCCGAAAGGCCACCGGATCATCATGACCGGTCGTCCACAGTTCGTCCCCGCGCCAAATGCCACCTGACAAACTATGACGGCCGAGCTGACTGATGACTTTCTTTGGATAGGTCCAGCGGGCGACTTCCTGCCACTTTTCATCATACTTGACCAGGAACGTCTTGCGATTATCCGCTCCATAAAGAGCAAAGTTACACCACCAGAAACCGTCCTTATGCAATACCCACGTCAACGAACCCCCGGCACTGCCGAAATCCTTGAAGGTGGTCAGCTTCATGGAGTCAGTATCGAGCACCTTGACTTCACTGCGCTCGGGCTTGAGGGGATAGTTGGAATGCGCACACAACAGTTTGCCCTTCCAGAAAAAGCCACTATTCAAATGCTTGGCCGCGCCTTCGCTCGTTGCCACGCGTTTACCACTATTACGGTCGTACTTGGCAACCCCCCGGCTGGTAATCGCGTAAATGAACTTCCCTTCTGCCGCAGCCGCCTGGTGCGCTTCAGGCGCAGGCAGTTTTCGCTCCGCCTTCCACTGTGCCCCAACCCCAACCCATACCCCTTGAGCCAAAAGGAGGAACGCCAGCCAAAGCTTCATGCTATTTCTTGGGGACTTCATTTACAGTGTAATAGGCGTGGCGATGAAGCAACTCCTCCTGATCGCGATCACGCAATAGGCCAAGGTCAAATTCATGCACATGGCCGCGCTTGAGTTCACTTAAAATAATCTGCGCACTCAAACCATCAGCCGCCAGCTTGGCGCTCTTCACCTGCGGCGTGGTCTGGTCCACCTCCGGGCCTCCATAGCCGCCGTGGTAAATGTGGGTAAAGGTGCTGAGCTTATAACTTTTGGGATCATTCCCCGCCCTGGCTTCCACGGGCTTGGTAAAGGTAATCCTAAAGCCATCAGAGGTAATGTTGATCCGCTTAATTTCGAAGGGCATACGCCCGGTCCAGTCCAGTCTTTCCAAAGCAAAGGGTTTAATGCCACGCACCGGCCAGCCGCGGTTGGTACCTCCAGCCAATAACCGACCCTTTGGTGTAAACTGCACATTCAGGATTCCGGTAGACAACCCCTCACGAAAGGGATAACACGCACCCTGCCACACACCATTGATCTGTTCAGTGGTCGCGCGCATGATAATTGACTGGGTGTAGTCACCGAGAAATATTTGGTTTTCAAACGGACCGAACTTGCCACCCGTACGATCCACCACATAACCGGTAATGGAACGCCCCATGCGAATGTAGGGAAAGATCACTGCATAAGGCACCAGTTCCTTGACCTTTTCCTTCTCGGTAACAATGCGCGTGCCGCTTTCGGGCTTGGCGGGTTCCTTGAGGTGTGGCGCATATTTATACCAGTTAAAACTAACCGGGTGCCCCATGAAACCACCGGGCTTGAGAAACTTGAGGCTACAGGAGGAATTCCACGGGCCCTGGCTCTCAATATAAAAGAGTGCACCGTGTTCATTGGGGCCAATCCCACCGGGGCTCCGCAAGCCGCTGGCAATGGGAATGGATTTACCCTCAGGGGTAATCTTCATCGCCCAACCACGAAAGAGCGCACGCGAATGATAGGAATTGGATAGGCCCAGTGCCACGTAGAGATTACCCTTCTCATCAAACTTGGAGCCAAAGGCATACTCATGATAATTCCCGTATCCCCACGCATCAGAAACCGTTTCAAACCGGTCAGCGCGACCATCATTATCAGAATCCACAACCCGTGTAAGCTCTGCACTGTGCGTGACATAAAGAGCCCCTTTTCGGTGAGCCAACCCGAAAATTTCATCCAACCCCTCAGCAAACTGATGGAACTGCGGCCTGGGCTTTTCCTCATCGATACCTTTGACAAAAAAGATATCTCCCCGACGGGTTCCCACCGCCAACCGGTTATCAGGCATCAGTTCAAATGCCCCGGCCTCAATCACCTGACCCTTGGGCATGGGAATACTTACCACACGATAATATTCGCGTTCGCGCTTCTCGGTTCCCCATCGGTCCCCCACTTCCTCAGCAAGAACCGAAATGCTCAAGAACAGCCCCAGCACACTGGATAATTTTGTTTTAACGCAATAACTCATAACGGATTTGAATTCCGGATTTGCCCTTGGGTAGTTTCAGTTTCAGTAAAAGTTCCCGTACCTCGCCTTCACCCCGCAATAGCGCAGTCCCTTCAGGCACCTGCAACTTCACCGCATCACTGGTAAATTCTGTTCCCGAGCGCTGCTGCAATCTGCCTGTAAGCGCGCGAAAATAAACTGTCTCAGGCTTCGGAGCTGTGAATTGAATTTTGCGCACCAGACCATCACGGATCGCCTCCGCCACCCCGGCAACTGAAGTGTCTTCAACCTCCACTTCTCCAGTCTGGTAGAAAAAAGTTGGCACACCATTCTTGTCGAGTCGGTAGCCCTTAAACTGGTAACCCCGATTGCGGGGATATAGCGGGTCTGGATTCACCGGATTATCCTTATCCATCCTGGGCCGCAGCGGCCACGAATCACCTTCCTTTTCCAAACGGTAAAACGCCACATCCTGTGCCAGTTCAATCGGTCGTCCCTTGGGATTAAAATTCCCGGCACCCTGACCACCCCAGCCAACACTGACAAAATCCCCCTTCCATAAGCCACTCAATGAACCATACTCCGCATTGAAGGTGTAACTCACACCACCCGGAAAACCCACTGCAATACCACGGTATCCCGCAATCCGGCTTCGACCACGGTACACCCGCACCCGATCGGTGATCTTCAAATCCGTCCCCACTGAACGAATCCCTGAAGGGTCCCGCGCAGAACGACCCAGAGAAAAATAATACCACAAGGCGCGCATTTGTTCATCGGTGTCCCCTTCCAAAACATCCTTGCGAACTGCCTCATCTCCGGGCCAAAAATTAGGCATCACTATACCCGGCCTGTATTTTTGTGGGTTCTTCATGAAATGAACGAACCAACTGGGCTGCAACCGCTCAAAGGAATTGAGCAGATCAACCCCCTTCAACCCCGGAGAGGCTTTGCCATTGAAGTTGTGGCAGGCGATGCAGTTCAAACCCTTGTCACCCAATAGTAAATGGCCGCCATCACGGTACTTGCGCCGGTCATTACGCTTGGGCTCGGGCAACTCCACCTTTGGCAATTGATCAACCTTCTCAAATAACCCCGGCAAATGACCAAGATTGGCTTCACCAAATTGCGGCATGCGCGTGTGCATATAGGGCCGCACGGTTTCTGCATCAAACAGAACCTTGCGCAACCATTCGGGCTTCAACTTTGCCCCCACCCCATCCAATGTCGGAGGAATCCGCGCAGGATTTCCCAATCCATCCTCATCGGTACCGAAATATTGGAACATCGCATTACTCACCCCTCCTGCCCCATCACGCGTATGGCAGGCAATACAGTTGAAGGCAGCCAATGACTGGTGGATTTGCTCCTTATCTCCAAGTGGATCACCCAGTGCAGGAAGAGCTTGATTGATTACCTCTCGTTGTTTCTGAGATAAATGAAAATGAGGCGCGACCTTTGGCTTTGCAGACAAACAACCTCTATCCGGTCGCAGTTTTTCCAGTGCCAGGGAGGGGCTGCCCTTCAACCCATCAAGCTCATGACATGAGGCACAATTAAGCTGTCCAAAATATTTCCTGCCCGCTGCCACCTTGGCAGCAACGGGTTTAAATTCCGAAAGTTTAACGGCTTTAAATCCGATCAAGTAACTGGCAATCGATTTTGCCTCTTCACGCGTAAGATTCATATCAGGCATTCGCCCGGAGGGTCGTGTGTGAAGGGGCTGAAACAAAAATTCGGACAGTGAATCCACGCCATACTTCGATGGCAAATGTGATAACTGCACGCCTTTACCCGGCAGATGACAATTAATACACCCGATTTTTTCAAAAAGTTTTTTGCCCGGATCAACTTCCTCCTGCTTCACAACACCTTCAATAAAAGAATTTCCCGTACGACTGATTAAAAAGTGTGTTAATGCCTCGGCAATCTCATTTCTTTTGGAGTTGCCCTCCAGGAGATCCGGCATTTGTGTCCCCGAATCCACGCTGTGGGGGCTGGCAATAAATCTCTGTATGAAATCTGGATTTAAACGCGAACCCACCAGCGATAAATCCGGCCCTTTCTTTTGCTTAACCGCTTCAGTGGCATGACAGGACGCGCAGCGCAACTCCGAAAACAAAAGTCGGCCCTTCTGGGGTTCAGACAAACCCTGTTTACCTGTCAGCCCGGGAACAACTGGCGCAGCCATTACCCCGACCGCTGCCAAACACAATATGCCGACCGATTTTTTCACTTTTTCTTTTTCTTTCCCCCCGCAGCCTTGCGGAGGGTTTCGAATACTTCATCATATCCACCCCCCGGAACCGCGTTCCCACCGGGAACAAATTCTCCATAAGGTCTCCCTGAAAATTTATTTAATTCGACGGCGAGTGTTTGCTTTAACTGCTTTAATGTCCGCGCATGTCCTGGATAGCCCGCAAGATTTTTTTGGGCATCCGGGTCACGTTTCAAATCATAAAGCTGATCACCTGTATAGGCACGCGGATGGGTGGCAATGGACCGGGAAACCCCGCCACTTAGGCCTGTTAAAGTTTTTAAATACCTGCGGTGACTCTCCCTGACCCCGGCAACCTGTTCGCGGGTGTAACGCAGGGCGATGTAACTGTGGGTCTTGGTTTTAATGGACCGGGCCGCGCCAATCTCAGCATAAACATGTTTGCGTACAGGCTTATGGGGTTCCTGAAAGAGGGATACCAAACTCACACCGTCCATCCGGTACTTTGCCGCCGGTTTTGCCCCGGCCAACTCAAACCAGGTTGGGACAAAGTCGGTATTTTGAATGAGCTCTTGGCTGCGAATCCCCGCTTTCATGCCAGCTGGCCAGCGCATGATACAGGGCACTTCGGTGCCCTTGGCCTTGTACAGTGAACCCTTGTGACCGGATCCATGGTCGGCAATAAAAAGAACCACGGTATTTTCCGTTAATTTGAGTTCATCAAGCTTGTCCAGGATGAGCCCAAGTGAATCATCCATCCACAGGTAACCGGCCTGATCGGATGTTAAGCCAGCGGCCTCAATCCGCTTCATCACCGAACCACGCGGGGGAAGCACGTTTAAATCCTCCTTAATGATTCCTTCTCCGGTGACCCTGGGTTTATCCAATGACTTATGCCAGGAGCCATTGGGCCCATGTAAAAGTGTGGTGCAGTAATGCATATAAAATGGCCCCTTTTTATGCTGCTCAATGAATTCCACTGCCGCCGCTGCGGTCCATTCTGGATTGTGACTTTGAAAGGGGGCCTTGGTGTTGTCCCAGTAAATATTCTTGGCCCAGGTGAACCCAAAATCCTTCACTGCTTTCCGGTAGCCCTTTTCATTCTCAAATTTCCTACGATTGAGCGCTTCGGTAAAAGGGGCATTCTTTTCAATCTCATGTAAACCGTACTTTTTGCGAAACTTTGAATCACTGAGTGATGGGCCAACATGAAACTTTCCAACCATGCCGGTTGCATACCCCGCCTTGGCCAGCACGGCTGCCACATTCTGGTTGTCCGGCTCCAATTGAACATTAAAAGCAGGCAGGCTTTGCTGCCCTTTGGGAAACAATTCCAAAAAACCAGCCGAGTAGGCAGAACCCGCATAACGGCCGGTGAGAAATGTATACCGGGAAGGTGTACATACGGTGCTGGTCACATGCGCATTCTCAAAAGTAATTCCCTCCTTTGCCAAGCGGTCAAGATTGGGCGTGAGAACCTTCCCGCCATAAACACTGGTCTCGTACTTGTCATAGTCATCAACCATGAAGACGATGATGTTCGGTCGAGACCCTGCATTCAGCAACTCAAGATATCCAAACATCATCACCATAAAACAACGTGTCATGGATTGAGGATTAAGTAGCATTGGATGAAGGTCAAACCTCAACGCAAATACACCCCATTATTCCAACTTGCCGAAAAAGGGCGTAACCCTTAACACTAAACACATGGCCCACACAATTGTTCGCACCATATTACTGTTAGCTCTGGTGCTTTATTCCGAAGTCCAGGCCCAAAAACCGGTTGCGCCTTCAACCCTCAAGGTGATGAGCTTCAATATCCGCTACGCCAGTAATTTCGGGGCAAACTCCTGGCCCAAGCGACGCAGTGGCGTGGTTCAGGTGATCCGCGATAAAAAAGCCGACCTGATCGGCACGCAGGAAGGATTACATCACCAGTTGCTTTACATGGATAAGGAGCTAAAGAACCACAAATGGATTGGTGTTGGCCGCGAAGGCGGTAACAAAGGCGAATTCATGGCCATCTTCTACCGAACCGACCGGTTTAAGCCATTGGAAACAAGACACTTTTGGTTGTCCAACACTCCCGAAGTCGTCGGCTCAGCAAGCTGGGGCAACAGTGTAAAACGAATGGTTACCTGGGTGCGCTTTCGCGATCTCAAAACAAATAAAGAATTCTATTTCTGGAACACCCACTTTGACCACCGCTCACAACCCTCCCGTGAGAAATCAGCTCAATTAATCGTAAGCCGGGTGAACGCATTAAAAACCAAACTACCCGTCATTCTCGTTGGCGATTTCAACGCAGTAGCCAAGGCTAACCGGGCTTACGACACACTCACCGATCAGGGTGCATTCACGGACTCATTTGACACAGCAAAGGAAAAAGTGAATGCAGGCTGGAATACCTTCAACAGTTTCAGAAAAACCGAAAAAGGCAAAAGACGCATCGACTGGGTTTTAACCAAGGGTCCACTAACAACAAAACGAACTGAGATTGTGCTTTTTGATGAATCCAAACAACTTCCGAGTGACCATCAACCTGTCACTGCAATAGTTCAAATCAAGTAGTCCACCGGAAACAATGACTAAAGTTTAGGCGGGCTCCACGCGCACCGGACAAACTTTCAATTCAGCTGTCTCAGTAACCGGATCATATCCTGAACCTGTCAGAATATTCACCGGTACATCATTAAAGCTGAAGCTGCAGAACACAGTACCCAACGGAGACCGGCCTGAGGATTTAACCCGAATTTTTACGGTACCGCGTCGGCTGGTCAAATTAGCATAGCCTCCGTCAGTGAGGTTCCACTCGGCAAGGTTCTCCGGATTCACCTCCAGCGATTCCTCAGGTAATAGATAGTCTATCCCGGCTGCCCGGCCCGTTTGCGTACGCGTATGATAGGCTTCCAGTCGGCGTCCAGTGGTAAGCCACACAGGATAATTCTCATCCACCACTTCGGCTGGATCACGGTAATGGATAAGACTGAACAGGCCCCGCCCGTTCTTAAATTCATCCACGTGCAGGATAGGGGTGCCAGGATGATCCTTCTCAGGCACTGGCCATTGGTACTCGGCTTTTTCAATCCGATCCCAATCCAGTCCCGCGTAGATTGGAGAAAGGGAGCAAAGCTCATTAAAGACATCTTTTGCCGACTCAAACTCAAACCCAGGAACAGCCAGACGCTGAGCGATCTGCGAAATAATCCACCAGTCAGGCTTGGCTTCTCCGTGAGGCGGCACCGCTTGCCGCAATCGTTGCACACGCCGCTCAGTATTTACACAAACCCCATCGGTTTCGCCCCAGGCAGTGGCCGGCAATACCACGTCGGCCAGTTCAGCGGTTTCGGTGAGAAAAATATCTATGACCACCAAGTGCTCCAGGGATTCCAGAGAGCGCAAACAATGAGACCGGTCAGGATCTGACACCACTGTATTCTCCCCATCAATCAACATCGCATGAATTGATTTTCCGCATTCGTTGAGGGCACTGACTTTGGTAATGCCCTTTTCCGGATCCATTTCCCTGCCATAGAGCTGCTTGAATTTTTCCTGACTGAGAGGGTCGGTGACCGGTTGAAACCCGGGATAATTGGCGGGAACCGCACCCGCATCGCCCGCACCCTGAATGTTGTTCTGTCCCCGCATGGGATTGATTCCCGTTCCTTCGCGGCCAATATGACCGGTCATCAACGCTAGATTGCAAAGGCTCTGCACATTATCCACCCCGCAGATGTGTTCAGTAATCCCGAGGGTATAATAAATCGCACTGCGTTCAGCCTGAGCGTACCAGTGTGCCGCCTGTTCAATATCACACGGATTAAGGCCGGATATTTTAGCAGCCCACTGCGGCGTAAACTGCTGCACATGCTCAAGAAATGCCTCGCCCTTGTCGGTACGGTCATTGATGAAACTCCGGTTAACGAGCCCGTCACGGGCAATAACGTGAGCCATACCAAGCAGCAGCGCGACATCAGAACCAACGCGAAGGGGCAGATACAAATTTGCCATGTTGGCCAGGGAGATTTTACGCGGGTCTGCTACAATCAACTTGGCTCCACGCTTGATTGCCTGCTTGATGCGGGTCGCGGCCACCGGATGACACTCGGTCATATTGGTTCCGATACAGAAAATAACATCAGGCTTGTCCATGTCGGCAAGGGGATTGGACATGGCTCCCCGGCCGATGGTGGCCGCCAGACCGGCGACCGTGGGAGCGTGTCAAGCTCGACTACAGTTATCGATTTGATTGGTCCCAAACCCAGCCCGGATAAATTTCTGCATCGTGTAGGATGCCTCGGAAGGGGCGCGACCGGAAGCCACACCATAAATGGCATGATTACCGTGCTGTTGCCGCACCTTTTTGAATCCTTCAGCTGCCCGATCCAATGCTGTATCCCAATCCACCTCATGCAACTTGCCATCTTCTCCCCGAACCAATGGTTTACTTAAGCGATCCTCATGTTGCACAAAGTCAAAAGCAAACTGGCCCTTGATACATAATGCTCCTTCGTTCGCAGGACCATCCATGGCGGGCTGGATACCGACCAACCGGTCCTCCTTGGAAAGCAAATCCACCTGGCATCCAACACCACAGTAAGGACACACGCTGCGGGTTTTCTTAAAATCCTCCTTCTGTGCCTCTGCACGCATGGCCTTGCGATCACCCAGTGCCCCGGTAGGACAGGTTTGCACACATTGGCCGCAGAAGGTACAGGCGCTTTCCTTGAGGCGAATATCAAACTCTGCAGTGATCTGCTTTTCAAACCCCCGGTTCATCATTGTGATGGCATGATCGCCCTCCTGTTCAGCACAAACACGAACGCAACGGTAACAGGAAATGCAGTGATTGTAATCACGTAGAATGAATGGATTATCATCCTTATTTGATGTGCCAGAGTGTTTCCCCTGAAAACGGCCGGGCTGCACATCGTGCTTCTCCAGTAATTGATTTAATTCCTGCGATGCATACCCCCGGAGCGGATTGATATTCTCCTCTGGATTCTCTGAAGCCACCAACTCAAGCAATGTACGCCGATGTTTCTCGACAGCCTCAGTCTGCGTATGCACCACCATGCCCGCAACGGCGGGAGTCGTACAAGAGGCTACCGGATTTCGTCCTCCTTCAACTTCCACTATGCATAGACGACAGGCACCGAAGGGCTCAAGCCGCGGGTCATAACAGAGGGTTGGCACCTCGATATTGGCGCGACGGGCCACCTCATAGATCGTCTCTCCCTCAGTATAAGTAACCTCCCTGCCATCCAGGGTCATCGTAGCGGTTACCACCGGCTTGGATTCGGTAATCATCAGGACAAGTTTATATGCCAGAAATGGGTTCCTATTTCAAGTGTGCGGCAATTTGTTCAGGAAAATATTTCTGCAAGCTTCGGGTAATGTTCGGTGCGGCAACACCAAGACCGCAGGCACTGGTGGCCATCATTGTTTTTTCAATATCAGCTACTTCTTCATGCCAAGAATCTGAATCATTGAAGAGAGCCGAACCATTAAGCCGCTCAGTTAAACGTTCGGTTCCGATACGGCACGGAAAACACTTTCCACAGGATTCCTCTGCAAAAAAGGCCATGGCGTTCTTCGCCACATCAACCATATTCCGACGCTCATCAAACACAATAATCCCTGCCGCGCCCAAAAAGGAACCCCTGGATCGAACGGAGGGCTCATCCAGGGTAACTTCATCAAGATCACCACCGCCCAAGAACCCTCCGGATAACCCTGCCATACTCACTGCCTGAATGCTTTGACCTTCCCGAGGGCCACCAGCCCAGTCATAGAGCAGGGTTTTTAATGGCAATCCGATGGGGACTTCATAATTACCCGGGCACTGAATATCCCCGGACAAACTCACTACTTTGGTTCCAGCATGATCTCCAGATCCCAGCGACTGATACCAGTCAGCTCCATGATTCACAATCGGCGGAACCGCAGCGAAAGTTTCCACGTTGTTGACTGCCGTAGGCAAATCCTCGAAGCCGTTGGTAACCGGAAAAGGCGGGCGGTTGCGGGGGAATGGATGTTTTCCTTCAAGGCTATTTAGCAGGGAACCTTCTTCACCACAGATATAGGCCCCCGCTCCACGACGAACAAATATATCAAAATCAAATCCCGCTTTACCACAGATAGACTGCCCCAGAAACCCGGCATCCAAGGCCTCAGCGACAGCATGCTCAAGGACCGCCTGTGCCTCAGGGTATTCATAACGCAGGTATATAAACCCGCGACTTGCTCCGGTGGCATACGCTGCCAAAATCATTCCCTCCAAGATGGCATGCGGATCATAATTGAGCAGTACACGATCTTTAAAGCAACCCGGTTCCCCCTCATCTGCATTACATACAATTGTTTTGGGTTGCCCCGGTGCCTTAGCAACCATCGCCCATTTTTTCCCGGTGGAAAACCCAGCACCACCCCGGCCGGCCAACCGACTTTCCGTGATGACTGAAACTAAATGTTCAGGCGTTTCTGCGAGCACTCTTTTAAGACAATCGTATCCCCCGGTTTCCCGGTACCCCTTTAAAGTAGCCCTACCCGGTTCGCGAATATGAGCGAAGACACATTCCTCAATTGCCCCTGGATTGGGCGGTGGCAATGGTGAAGGATTGGTTTTAAGTTGATCAAATGATGTTCCCGTAAGGACTTCATCAGACTGCAATACAGGCACCGGACCATCACAGCGACCTGCACAGGGCATGGGCTTGGCATTGAGCTTTTCAATGAGGTTGGGCGCACCCTGAAACCGGCAAACCGGCCCATCACAAACCCGGGGCAATTCCCGACCGGGAGGTTCCTGTGAAAAGTGATGATAAAAAGTTACCGTGCCAAATAATTCAGCCAATGGAATATTCAGATCAGCTGAAACGGCACGCAGGACATCCTCAGTAAGCCAGCCATCGCGTTCCTGAAAAGCGTGGAGCAGCGGAAGTAATGGCGCGGGCTCTTCACGCCATTGATCAATCAAGACGCGATCGGTCGCGCGGTCATTCATTTTAGGTTCTTAACCATACGGCTCCCGGCATCCGATTTTTTCGCCACCGACTCGACTTCCTTCAATGTCCTGACATCAGGTTTTTGCAGGCCAACCTTCACGGTGTGCTTACCCTTTGAATAAACGCGCGGCTGAAAACGATTCCCCTGAACGCGGGTGGTGTAGAGCACCTCGCCTGTTGCCTCTTCAATCACCTGTACCACCGGATTCACATCCTTATCGAATCTCAACTCGGGCAACCAGCCGGCAATCTTGCGTCCGTCATTGGAATCCTGATCAATGGTAATGGGCCAACCCGGGTACTGCACTTTATCTCCCTCGGTCACATCGCAGAAACGCGGCCAGCACTCCATGGTCACTTTACGGGTCTTTTTATTGAACCGAACGATGCCATAACCATCACCACGTTTTTTCTCATCAGCACGATTTTCCGGGTTGGCATAGGCGAGCATGGAAATCTTGTTACCCAAACCGTCCTTAAAATCACCGGTCCATGGCAGGGGACTATTAGGCACCGGATTGGGGCCGGGCTTCTCATCCTCCGGATGCCACCAACGCCCATAGATGGTATTCACCAACGCTGGTCCCGTAAAACCGTAAGGACCATCCCCGTAATCACTGATGCCGTGTTTAACAACCACAGCCAAATGCTGGTCCCCGCACATGTGAACCGCCCATGCGCGGCGGATCAAATTGAGTGCACGTCGACTGGGGGTTTGCGGCCAGCCATTGCAATCAAGATCAGCCAGTAAACGACTTTTTGGACCGCCATGCATATGCACCGCACCGCAAAAAGCCGTTTGGGAAAGAACCGCCTTCATTTCGGCTCCTGTCCAGTCAGCAGACCAATCCTCCAGAAATTTTTCCTGGCGCGGCCCAAGTAGTTCCAGACCGGGTAAATCGATCTTCTTGGGATCATACTTTGGATCATTGATATGATCGGGCCGTGGACCCATCTTGGGAATCTTACCGGCCGGACCGCTCTTGAATTTGCGATCCTCTAATACGGCAAAATCCACTTCCCCTATGGTTAACCGGGTAAAGTAAACACCGATGTCACGGTTCACCGGATCAGGATCCACCGGATCAGGCAAACTTGAAGTCTGCTGCCGTTGCACTTGATTCACGTACTTGACCGGATACCGGTATCCTCCATCAGCATCACCGCGAATCCGTGAACGCTTGCCGCTTTCACCCCAAACATTGCCGTGCCCCACATCGTGATCATCAGGGATCGATACGGTCGGCCGATCGCGAATGATATCCCGGTACTGCAACCCAAACTCTATCCAGCCGGTGGTATGCTCGGTATGTCGATAGTGCTGGTCTCCCCCGAAAAAAAGCAGGTCCGGATCATGCCGCCTGAGATTATCCACAATCTCCTTGCGCGGACCGTTTGTGCGACTGGAGTTACAAGACAGATTGGCGACTACAATCTCCTCCTTGTCTGACGGGTCACGACGCACCAACCCCTCAAATTTGGCTTTCTCTCCGTGCAAGACACGATAAGGCACATTCTTGGTGTTATCCCATTTTTCAATGCGGAAGTGGGCATCCCATCCGGGATAATGCACCTCGACCTTCGCCACCTCGGTCCATTTACCACCACGCTTGAGCTCCAGTCTCGCCTCACGTTTCTCTCCAGGCTTGAGCGGGAAAAGTTGAGCACTCAACTTGAGCACCCCATCCTGATGAGTGTACAGGGCAAACGCCACCACTTCATCGCGCGGCACATTGAGATTGGGCGGAACGGATTTGCGCCCTTTTTTGAGTGGCGTCCCGTTATTCCCGGGGCGCTTCCACCATTCACCGGTCGTCAATAATTCCAGATTACCAAATTCATCCCCGAAAGGTTTGGTCTTTTCCTGAGCAGAAAGAAAATCCTTGGAGATTACCAGCGTGCCCGCACCGGCAACCGCAGTTGCTTTAATTGCCGTCCGACGGTTCATCTTAACTTCGTTCATTTTGATTACTTCTTCTGTTTATTTTTTTTCCTGGGCTTATTCTGCGTTTTATTCTCCTCACCCTGAGGCATGATGGGGCTGCTCCAACCGGCAAGATCCGACGGCCTCACTTGCTTGGCGCCTCCTCTAAACTTGAATGTTGTCGGTTTGTACGGACCCACAAAGGCAACGTCCATATCGGGCTTGATGCTTTCCTCAAGACCCATGCACCAAAAAACACCGTTGATGATGCAGCGGCGAACTCCTTCACTAATAATGTCTTCAGAGGCACCTTGTGTACTGCAGAAAACCCGACCTTTTTTGCCGGAAGCAGACTGGTATTCGCGAACCCAAATACTCGGGCTAGGAGGCTTGTCTGCCAGCGGCTTCCCATCGGGCTTCATGGAGTCAAGTACCTGATTTTTTCCGAGGATCACCGATCCTTCGATCGGCACCGCACTGTAGGCCCCGGCCATGGCGTGCATGTCCTTTACCCCACGCATGACAGGATGATCCTTATGCTCCGGCACAGTAAACATACGTGTACTAAACTGATGATTGCGCCCGTAATGACCCGCTCCTTCGCGCGGTCGCCATGTTTCACCTAAAATCTGACGCCCAAACCCCCAGTCATAGTCCTTACTCCGGGAGTTATAGTTGTAATAGGCATACTTGCCCTTGAGACCGTTGAACCCGTGTGTGGTGGTTCGCAAGCCAAGGACGGGTCCGCCACGATTCAGATAATCGGTAAAGTGTTTCATCGAGGCATCATTTGGTTTTAGAAATCGTAGGAATAAAAACATCATGTCGGCCTTATCCAGAACCTCCATACCGGGAATATTGGAGGAACCCGGCGTGATGTAGCCATCATTATCCAGACCAAAAAGGACGGTGCATTTAAAGCCATATCGCTTGGCCAGAATGCGGGCGATGGCCGGGCAGGTCTCCTCCCCGCGGTACTCATGATCGCTGGCAATAAATACAATGTGCTTCCCTTTGCCCAAGCCTTCGGTTCCCTCGTAAACCAAGGGTGCAGACACCGGGGCTGCCGTTTTGAGTTCGGCCAATTTTAGGTTACGATAGTCAATGGACATATTGCGGTTACCGTGCAGTTGAATCCCCAGAGGGCCTTCGGCAATGGCTGAAGCCGACTCATAGGTCATCACCTTTTCGCCCTGCAACCACACGGTGTACTCCTTGCCGATGGCCTGAATGCGCATGGTGTTCCAGTCCTTGGCCTTAAGCAGCTTCTTGATATTCCTGGCTTCCACCGGGTAGCCCTTGCCGGGAATGTAGGGTGAACAGGTCATATCACGCTTAAGCGAACCGGAGATGCCAATCTGAATCTGGTCCTGGTTGCGCACATGCACACCGCTGTCGACCACGCCTTCACCAAAACGAAAATCATACTCCATCACAAAGTTGCGGTATTTTTTTGTCGTCCAGAGAATGGAGCCCTTCTTCTTGGGACCACTTTGAACTTTCAGCACCCCGTCAACCGCCTTGTACCAACCGGCATCTTCATTCCCCTTGGGAGCCTTCCAGCCAGTGAGATCTTTGCCATTAAAGATGGACTTGAGTTCGGGTTCAGCAAAAAGCCCCAAGGCGAGACCAAATAAAATAAGACTACCATGTAACCGGGTGTTCATGGGCACCAGTGTGCCCAATCTCCCCTTTGAAGCAAGCCCTCAGCACAAACGTGTTTACAGGTTGACCCCAATCATTGGCACATTGACACTTGGGCCTCTTTAATACTCCAATTAATATGCGCACTTTATTACTTTGCCTCCTCACCCTCACTTTTTGCCTCACCGCCCAGGAGCCGCCCTATGATAAACCACCGACAGTCAAACCGCCCTACTACCGCGTGCGCTATGAGGCCTCCACCAAGCCGGGTGAACTGATCTTCCCGGTTCAATACACCGTGTGGATTCCCAAGGGCGTAACAACCCTGCGGGGCGTGGTAGTACATCAACATGGTTGTGGAGAAGGCTCGTGCAAGTCCGGTCAGACCGGTGCCTTTGACCTGCACTGGCAGGCGTTGGCCAGAAAACATGATTGCGCCCTCCTGGCTCCCTCCTATGAACAACCCCAAAAGGCAAACTGCCAGATGTGGTGTGATCCACGAAACGGCTCCAGTGCGAAGTTTCAAAAGGCATTGACCGACCTGGGCAAACAATGCGCCCACCCGGAACTGGGCACCGTACCGTGGGCATTATGGGGTCACAGCGGTGGCGGCCACTGGGCAGGCGGTATGGTAATGTTGCATCCAGAGCGCGTAGTAGCCGCCTGGTTACGCTCAGGGGTTCCCTTGTTTAAGACCAATCCCGAGCGGCTCGTCATCAAGCCGCACACACTACCCAAGGCAGCTCTTGGTGTCCCCATGATGTGCAACCCGGGAACCAAGGAAGGCGTAACCCTAAAAACCGGAAAGTTTTCCAAGGTATGGCCAGCCAATGAAGCCTTCTTTCAAGCCGTACGAAGCCAGGGAGGATTACTCGGGGTTGCGGTCGATCCGCTTTCGGCTCACGAGTGTGGCAATCAGCGTTACCTGGCCATTCCCTGGCTGGATGCCTGCCTTGCCGCGCGCCTACCTGCAAAGCCAACCCAACCTTTAAACCCCATGCCAACGGACAAAGCTTGGCTTGCCCCTCTGCTCGGGAAAACCGCCGTTCCTGAAAAAGTGCTTTCCATAAGCCCAAAACGGGCAATTTGGTTACCAAACGCAAAAATTGCCAAGCTATGGATGCAGTATGTGAAGGACACGAAAGTAACTGACACCACTCCTCCCCCGGCACCCTACAACATACGGATTAAAAACAACTTACTTACGTGGAAGTCCAAAGCCGATCTCGAAAGTGGTCTGGCTTACTTCATCGTACAACGTAATGGCGTAACGATTGCTACGGTCCCCAAGGATCCCAAAAACCGATTTGGCCGCCCTCTCTTTCAGGGCCTGCAGTACAGTGACACTCCTGCTGCCCCACTTGTAGCCATGCAATTTACCGATACCACTGCCAAACCGAATACCAAGCACACTTATCAGGTGATTGCCGTGAATACAGCCGGCTTGAAATCCAGATAAAATAATCCTGATCCCAGTCAGCTACTTGTTCTTTTTATTGCGACGCTTGCCTCCCTGCCGTTCGCTGGCCTTCAGCTCGGTCTCCACGCCCTGATCGCCCTGATCCTTCATCCACGCCTTCAACTTGGTGCGCAGGCGGGAAACATGCTTCCGGTAATCACCGTGACCGGCCAGGTTATTCATTTCCAAGGGATCCTTTTCCATGTCGAATAACTCCACCGCAGGCCGGTGTTGATAGGCGTGCACCAGTCTTTTGGCTGTCTCGTCCCCTGCATTGGCCTTGGCGACCATCGACTGGAAGAGCGGCATCTTCGTGCAGGCATTGGTAAACTTGCTCTCATGGTTCAGGTTCAAGATCAGCTTGTAACGCGCATCACGCACCGAGCGAATGGCGTAGGCATCAGTTCCATTAATGATACCGCGCGTGGTCATGATCCCAAAGACATGTTCCTTGTGGGCATCAGCCTTGCCCCACAAAACCGGCAGAAAACTTTTTCCATCTACTGGAGCAATCGGCTTGCCGCCCGCCACATCGATAAAGGTCGGCGTCACATCCACGTACTCCACCATGGCGTCGGTTTCACTCCCAGCCTTTACCTTGCCCGGCCAGCGCACGATCATTGCTGACTGCAACCCGTGGTCGTAACAGGTCCATTTGGCAAACGGAAACGCGTTCCCCTGCTCACTTACCACCATCACCATTGTATTGTCTTCCAGCTTGTGTTTTGCCAATAGCTCAATGATCTCGCCCACCTGGGAATCATAGTAAGTAATCTCGGCCAGGTAATTGGAGAAATCTTCACGCACTCTTGGGGTATCCACCAGATAGGGCGGCAGCTTCACCTTGGCCGGAGGATAAACTGATGCATCGCCCTTGTTCCACGGGCTGTGGGGCTCATTGGAGCAGGCAAAAAGACAGAAGGGTTTGCCTCCCTTGGCGGTTTCGGCAAAGAGCCGATCGATATATTTCATGTCGGGATTCTTCCCTCCCCCCAGATTTTCAAATGGGAATACCTCACGGGGGTTGATGTGTGTCTTGCCCGTTTGCGTAACGCGATACCCCAAAGGCTTGAGGTGATGCACTATGCTCTTCACGTGCGGATAGGCCCGGGTGTGATTTGGCCAGGCTCCACTCTTCACCGGATAGAGACCGGTATAAATATTATGACGCGTAGGCGAGCACATGGGTGCCGCCTGAAAACATCGGGTAAAACGCATTCCCTGCCTGGCCAGTTTATCGATATTCGGCGTATTAGCCTGCCCGCCATAGCACCCGATATCGCGAAAAGTGCAGTCATCGGCGATGATAAAAACCATGTTTGGCTTGGCCGCCCAGGATGCAGGCACCAGCATGAGTATCCACAAAAGAAATAAACGTTTCATAATCCAGAGAGGCTGCAGCCTGAGGCTTTTCAAGCCTTCAGGCAACTCATTCCATTTCCACAAAGTGCGTATCAATAAAAGCGCTTTTGGAGTGCGTTCCCCTGAAGAAATAATATTGCCTGCCAGATCGTCTTTAAAAGACCTCTATCATCGGCCTTGCTCCTCAAGGCAAATCAGTTCTTTTAAAGTACGCGCATACATACGTGATGACGAATATGAAAGTGAAGATAACGTCCATGTCTTACCCGCAGGCCCGAGATCGCTGACCGATACAAGAGCACTTTGATCCAACACTTTTGAACGCCAGTTAACCACATAGACAGTTCCCACCATCGTGGGAAAATAAATCTGATTTCCAACAACAATCGGACTGGCCGCGGAGACATGTCCCCATCCGTTGCCCGCATTGCGCTTATCCTGCGTTACCTGATAACCATCGGCGTTTTTCATGTCGTTAGGAAGAGTCTTTATCCAGAGCATTTCCTCTTTCACATTCTTATCACGCAAAACCTGTGCAGGAACCTGCAGATACTCGACTCTACCTGAAGAGAGTTCCACACGGCCGATCATCAGCCCACCGAATGACCGGAAATAGTGATAACCACCAACGATCAAGTTCGTGAAATAAGTTATAGGTTTACGCGCTTTGGAAAGTGTTTGGTTTCTGCGCGTAACGTATCTTCCCTTTTCCCAACCCGTAACCGTAACTCCATCCACGAGCGAAACGGAACGCATCAATCTTCCCGTTTCTATATCTAATGAATGATGTTCCTTGCCCATAAAGAAATGGGCCGATCTGGAATCCCAATTCGCATTTTGAGCTGCCGGGTATTTTTGAATAACCGCATCCCAAACCTGCCGTCCGTTTCTGGCATTAAGAAACGAGAGACCGTAGGGCTCTTCAGGCGGTTGATGCCCGCCCCCGCGACCAGTAAGAATGCCGTAGGATCCATTGGGTAATTGCCCGAGAATAGATGTAGAATGAATACTTGTGGCGCTTTCTGCTTTCCAGACGCGCTTGCCAGTGGACAAATCGTACGCCTGTAAATAGGTCCAGTATTTTTTTGCCCGACCTAAGGAGCGCGAACCCGATTTTGTTGTGGCCGATTGAGGAAGATCATAACAAGGGGCATGCATTAGGATCACATTGCCGTCATAAAGAATCGGTTCGTGAGCCCGGGCGTGATGCCTCCCAAAAGGTGTCCAAGTGTGAGACCAAATCTCTTCACCTTGATAATCAAAACACTTGGCCGTGCCACCGACATTGGTAAAGACGACATAGCGACCGTCAGCCACAGGCGAAGCCGCTGTATTATCATTAAAGAGACTTGATAGATCCGTGACCCTCGTCCCGGGAATTACACGGCGCCAAAGCTCCTTCCCAGATTTCGCATCAAAGCAGAATCCAATTATTGAAGAACCCGTTTCGGTATCCTGATTAACAACTTCATGTGAAGTAACAAACACCCGCCCATTCGAAACAATGGCCGCACCCTGCCCTGTGCTAGGCAAAGGAACTCGCCAGAGAACATTTTGATTTCTTGAAACACTAAATGTCTTGAGAGCCTCCCCTTTAACTTGAAAATTGTGATCGGGCCCTGCGGCCTGGGGCCAATCCGCAGACATGCCCCCAACGACGATAAGACATAGAAACATATAGGCGAACAACCTCTTCATTAGCCTCAATAGAATAAATTCAAATACCACCCACGGGCTTGAACTTGCCGGATGACCCGGGAACTTGAATTAGTTCCACCCGCAGACCGGTTTCGCCCCGTTTGGCCCGGTCGATGGCGAAGGTCAGGGTTTTGCGCCCCTTACCCAGATGAATGGGTTGGGTGAGATCAGTCATCTCCCTGTCTCCAATCCAAAGACGGAGCCCCTTGGTATCATTAAGCTGCAGCTTTAGATTGCCAGGAACCAATATATCAATATATCCGCGGACGTAAACGACCCTGCCACGACCAAGATCAGCTGCAGGCAGCTCTCCATTAACCAAGCTATAGGCGGTCAACCAGGGAGCTTTCTCTCCGGGTATGGAACCGGCTCGCTCTTCGGGTGCGATACGCCACTTGCGAATGATGGGGCTTTCATCGTTCGCATAGGGGCCAGGCCGGCCCAGTAACGAGACGAACTTGGCCAGATCCAGAAATTCCTGACGCGTCTTTAACTGGTCAACAAGTCCCGCAGGCATAAGTGAGGGCATTGGTTTCATTCTGCGGACCTTGTCCATCGGTATCCTGACCTCTTTGCCGCCCAGAGCGGAGTCCCTCAAGACAACCTCCTTTTCGCTTTGGTAGGTGATTGCCCCCATGTGGATCGCCCCGTCAACAAGGGTGATCAATTTGTTTTCGTAATGCTGGGCAATGGCCTTGTTCGGCTGCAATATGGCCTCGATGACATAATCGGTCTGGGCAGCTGCCCCCACCGCAACCAGGTTAGGTCCGATGTGAGGGCCTACCGGGCCAATGGCATGACAACTAATACAAGCAAGAGCCTTGCGGCGATACACCTTTTCGCCCCGGACCGGATCACCCAATTGGGCAACATCACTGGTGAGTGTCTTGCGGCTTTCTTTGATCAAAAGAGCACTGAGCGACTTTGGGGTGGAAGTGTGAAAAATCTGCTCGAGTGATTTAGGCAACTGCCCGGTGCGGCGATGGTACTCAGCCAACTGGTCCACCACCTGCGGATGTGGCTTTTTCCCCTCCAGAGCCTTGGTCAGGGCATTGCTTCCACCTGATTGCCGGGTAAAGGCTGAAACAAGAGCCACCGGATCAGATTGGCTCAGGCCCTGAACAAGCAGGTCCGCCGAAGCTTCAGCCGCTTCATCCAGATCAGCCGCAATCAAACCAAACACAGCGAAGTAACGTTCTGAAAGGTTCCCCTCGCGGGCGAGCCTCCTCAGCGTATTGGCTGCTTCGCCTCCCTTTAGCTGGCCCAGGGAAACGGCGGCAGCTCGACGGACTGAAGCGACTCTCCTGGCATCGCGTAATATCCTGAATAAATCCGGGTCCGCCCCCTTCAGCTGCCAAACCCCAAGATTGGCTATGGCAGAAGCGGCCACTTCATCGTTCGGGTGTTTAAGTAATCCTTTCAGGGGAGAAATCCGTTGACCAAGGGAAAATTCACCCCGACGACCCACCTTCGTCAGGCCATCAAGCAGAGCCAGCGCAACCTCATGCGAAGTTTCCGCACCTTTTTGGCCGAGGAAATCGACCACCATGCGAGCCTGCCGAATGGTCCCGTCAGAAACCAGACGATTTGCAATTAAGCGGGTTTCCTCAAGACCGGGAGTTTTCTTCTTTAAATAGGAACCCAACCGCTTGTCAAAACCAAGGCCTGCCTCCCGCTCGGCAAACTCCCGGTGGGACTCCTTGTCAAACTTCAACTCCCCCGCTTCAAGGGCTGGCCGCCAATAGCGCTCAAGGGCGGTCACCGCCTGCGGAAGGGCCAGGGAAATAAATTTATCCTGCTTATGATCCAGCGCGTTCAAGGCGGCTGAAAAGGCCCGGGCATCGGGTATGAACCCGGCTGAAAGAACCGCTTCCATGCGTGCCCGGGCAAAATCATCCCTGGAAAGCTGGGCAATCATTGCCACCGGATCAGACAAGTCACCATGCCAGTAACGAATCACGCGAGCCCCCGCCGCACGAGCATGCCCATCCTTGGAATCAAGCACCCTCTTCAATATTGGCTCGCTGGAACGTTCCACGTTTTGACAGGCCCACATCGCTTCCACCAAATGATGTGCATGCCCGGACCCGGAAGAATCCAGAGCCTTCACCCAAGTTTCGGTTGCCGCAAGCACCGCATCGGGTTCGCGTTCACTCAGTTCCTTGCGGGCCTGATGGCGTATCCACGCCTCCGGACTCTTAAGATGCTGAAGCAATCCCTGAATTGAAGCATCGACCAATTCAGGTCGTTTTATAAGTGGACGATTCTTGGCGGTAATACGCCAGATACGCCCGTGATCATGGTCGCGCCTGGGATCGCGAAAATCGCGCTTGGCATGATTGATAATCGAGTTGTACCAGTCAGCCACATACACCGCTCCATCAGGACCCATCTTGCAATCCACCGGCCGAAAGTTCGGGTGCTTGGAGGCAATCAATGGCTTAAGCACCTTGGCACTGTACCCGGCTCCGTCCTCAATCAATTCATAACGGACAATCGTGCGGCTCTTAAACCGGCACGTGAGCAGTTGCCCCCGAATGTCCGGTGGCAAATGGGTCCCGGTCGCCAAATCGCCGCCGCACTGTTTCTCCGTGCTGATCAATGGAGTAAGCCGAACGCTTTGACCGCTGTTGCCCGAGATCGGCGAAAGATACATGATACGCGGGTTGTTAACCATGAATGACTGGCCCCACCGGTCAAACACATGACCCCACGGGTTTCCCCCTGTGCCCCGGCAAAACATCTTTAGTTGTTGTGTCCGCGGGTTGTATTGGTAGACGCCGCCATTGAAGTTGCGCACAACCCCATACTGAGTCTCAACCTGGGTGTGCAGAAAAATGCCTTCCTGAAAATAAATCCAGCCGCCAGGCCCACGCCGCCAGGCGCTGATGGAATGGTGACTGTCTTCAATGCCAAAACCCGTCAGCGCCACCTTCTTCACGTCAGCGACATCATCGCCATCTGTATCCTTGAAAAAGAAAACATCCGGTGACTGCGCCACATAACAGCCTCCATTGGCCAACTCAATGCCGGTGGGAAGATAGAGACCCTCGGCAAAAACAGTCGACTTGTCGGCTTTCCCATCCTGATCAGTATCCTCAAGAATGATGATCTTGTCGTTGGCCTTCTGCCCGGGCTTGAGCTGCGGATAGGCCCATGAACAGGCGACCCACAGCCGGCCTTTCGAATCCCATACCATGTGAATCGGGTTGGCAAACATGGGCTCAGAGGCGAAGAGATTGACCTCATAGCCCGGCATCAATTCAAAGTTGGCCTTTTCCACTGCCGGGTCATGATTGGTCATGAGGGTTAAGTCCGCCCCCTGAAGATTGCGTTTATTCAGGCCTTCTGCGGGGTCTTGTGATTGGACGCCCCCGGCAAGGGCCAGAATCACCGTCGCTATTATCAGTATTCGGTTCATGGAATCAGGGGAGCAGCAGGAACCAGTTGCCATTGCCGGGTTTTAAGCCGGATGCCTGAGCTGAGCGCCTCGTCTTTTTGGTTCGTGAGTTTGTTAAATTCAATGACTTCAGCAGGCAAGGCACGACCACTGGGCGACTTTCGCCGTTCTCCCACAATGTGCACCTGATTGAGCGCCTTCCAGCTATAAACAAAATGCGCGTTTTTATCGTAAATTGATTTACGGTAGGATTCCAAATCCGCGTGAGCCGGAGTTGAGTTAAGGCCTAGTCCCGCCGCCCACTGGATATGACTGGCCGTTGCCACCGGTTTACCATCCACCAAGAGACGATAATTGCCAGGCTTAAGATTCATTACCCTTAACTGGTCCAGACTGCGCTTGAGCTGCGGGTGCACCTGCCCTTTCACCGGCGCAGCAAGACTTGGCCAATTTAGTTCCTGCACGGTGAAAGCCATGGCTGCAGTCGTAAACTTTACCTGAGAAACCCTCGCGCCACGCCCCAATGACTTGCCTGATTTTGCATCCACACTCAAAACCCAAGGCGCCGCACCCGGCAACAGGGCATCAGCCAGGGCACGGCTTACACACCAGTAACCATAGGCATTCAGATTAATCCCGTTATCGGTCAGCTTTGGCGTATCTTTGCCTTCCATCAGTTCGGCGGTCGGCCCGTACAAATCTATAAATGGCACACCCGTATTGGCAGCCGTCTCATTCATCAGCCGCCCATACGCAGAAATCTCCCGGTTGCGCTCCTGCCAACGGGGCGTCCGTGCTCCCAGGTTCTCATAGGCAATGGGCGAGACTAAAACCAGGCGCACCGCAGATCTCCCGTTATATTTTCTGGCGCGATGTGAGGCAATAAAGGCACTCAACTGTTTCTTGAACTCAGCCAGACCCGCCTTAGCTGCAAATGATTCACCCATGCCAAAACACGCAATAATCACATCGGTCTTATGTGCCTCAAGGGTTGATGCCTCGGTGGGAAAATTTGTCGGCCGATCACGGGCCGAGAGCATATCTCCGGCCCAACCGAGGTTGCGAATGGAAACCGGATTACCCGCTGAACGCTGCAGGAGCAAGGTTTCCAAATAACCGTGGGAGCGCAACTGGTCAGCGAAGGTGTTGCCCACAAACGCAACATGATCCCCGGGCCGAACCGGCGACTCGGCAGCATTTATTGAGGCTACGGTAATAAACAGCACCATGCACAGTATGGCTGTCAATCGAGATGAAAAAATATACTTTCCCATGCCTACTGCTTCTTGCGCGGCTTCTTGTCCGCACGCTCGATCTTCCAGGTGGAAATCCTGTCACCGGCCTTGGGTAGGGGTTTATTGACTGCCCAGCACACACTGTTAAGAAGCATGCGGGTGAAGGATTGCTCGGCAAAATCACCGGGATGGCCCAGTGAAGTATAGAACGCCTTGCCTCCCCACTCGTTTTTCCAGGCATAGGCAACCGTTGCCGTCTCGAATTCCTTCACCTGGATTTCGCCAAAACGTTTTTTAACCAACCGCGCCCGCCCCTTACCACTACCGGTGACCAAAGGCAGGCAGCCTTTTTCCAGACGCGCCAAATACAAGGTGCCCGGCGAGACCCATTGGGTTTTGGCCACATGAGTCATAATCGGGTGCTTGGCATTCTCAAGAGTTACCCTGATATCGGTTGCCCCGCCCTGATGGACAATATAGGGGGTACCCAATGCGCGCCGTCCAAAGTCATCATTCCAATCATAGCGCGGGTGGTCTTTGGGATACTTGAAGGCATGGTTTGCTGTCCGTAAGCCAATCACCGGCTTGCCTGATTTAATGTAATCCTCAATCAGCTTCCATTCCTCATCGGGCAGTTTTAAAAAACGTACGAAAAAAATCGCCACATCAGCATCATTCAAGGCCTTGATTCCCGGTAGCACATTCTCGGTTTTTTTCTCCGGATTGCCCTGTCCCATAACCACCGTGGTTCGAAATCCAAATCGTTCGAGCTCTTTCGCAAAAACCGGCATCGTTAATTCCGGGGAATAATGCAGGGTACCCACAACCAGTACGGCGTGCGGTTTCTTTTCTTCAGCCTTGGCCAGAACTGCGGGAAAAACCAAAAGGCAGCTAAATATGAGAAAAAAGTTTTTCATATAATCGGCAAAGACACAGCTTGGAGGATTTTAACCAAATAGACAATCACTTGATTCGACCAATGCGACTGGCATGAACATAGCCAGAAATACCGATTGAAGAAACTTAACGAACAAAGCTCACGGCTAGGCGATCAATTCCTTAATCACTTCCCCGCCGAATTGGCTGAGCTGCTTGTACCGCCCCCCATGGTAATAGGTGAGCTTGTTGTCATCCAAACCCAATAGGTGCAACAAAGTCACATGCAGATCACGAATAGGATGAACAACTTGGGCAGCCTCAGCTCCTATCTCATCAGTGGCCCCAACGATTGCGCCTTTCTTCACTCCGCCACCGGCCATCAGCATGGTCATGGCATCTACGTTATGGCCGCGGCCCAGTGCATAAACCCCACCGCGCCGATTGTTGTCCGGCGTACGACCAAATTCACCGGTCCAGATGACCAAAGTATCATCGAGCATGCCGCGCTCCTTCAAATCCCTGATGAGCGCAGTCATCGGTTTGTCGACACTGCGAATCCGTGAGGAGTGACCACGTTCCAGATAATCGTGGCTATCCCAACCGCCCGAAAAAATCTGCACAAAGCGCACACCCTTTTCCACCATGCGGCGTGCCGTTAAACATTGCCGACCAAATTCAGCGGTTTCCTTCTGATTCATGCCGTAGGCTTCACGCACATGTTCCGGCTCACCTTTGAGATCAATCACACCAGGAACCTCTGCCTGCATCCGGTAAGCCAGTTCATAACTTTCCATCCGGGCAGCCAGATCGGCATGTCCGGAATGTTTTTTGGCATGATGTTGATTCAGGAAAGCCAGCTCATCCAAGGCGCGACGTTGATGCTCGCGGGTTTTGTGCTTGGGCGCGTGCAAATCAAGAATCGGCGAACCGGTTGGCCGCAGCCGCGTGCCTTGATAGTGGGCCGGCAAAAATCCATTACTCCAGTTACGCGACCCACCCTGCGGCAAAGCCAATTCGGTCATCACCACGTAACCGGGCAGATTTTGATTCTCGGTACCCAACCCGTAATTTATCCAGGAACCCACCGAGGGATCACCCCCCAAACGGCTGCCGGTATTCATGTGGAAGAGCGCTTCAGGGTGGTTTAAGGAATCAGCCTGACAACCCCGATAGTTACACAGCTCATCAGCCACCTTTGGCAGGTGCACCCACTGATCACTCATGTCCAAACCCGACTGACCCACCTTACGCGATTTAAATGGGCTGCCTACATAGAAACGAAAACCCGTCGCCAACCCCGCAGAACGTTTGGATTCGGCCTTGTGTTTGGCGTTGAGTTTTGGTTTCGGATCAAAGGTATCTACCTGGCTGGGCCCACCCTCCATGAAAAGCATAATCACCGCCTTTGCCTTGGCCACATGCATCGGCTTCTTGGGAGCCAAAGGCCCAAGCGTTTCCTTGGCCAAAAGATCAGTCATCGCCACAGCCCCAAGTGAACTCCCCAGTCCATAGAGAAAATCCCGGCGACGCAATGAAGCAAAGTTCATGTTAGTAAACATAAATGAATTCGTTGGAATTGAAAAGCAGTAGGCACAAATCAGCCAAGGCACGCGTGTTTACGCCCACATCCGCTGGCTTCCTGTCCGGAAGATAATTTTCATAGACCGGCAGTATCTCCTCATAGTCAAAGGGTTGGCCGGTGAATTCCTCCACCAATGATCGGGTAATGGACGTGGGATAAACCACTTTCTCTGGCTGATGCCTTGCGTGATAAGCCCGCATCCTGGTGACATACTGCTTGAGCCTTTCCCACTCCACCTTGTCGGGCACCCGACCAAAAGCCAGTTGCACCGCTCGTTTCACCTGAAGGTGCAGGGTATCAAATTCCTTTTCCACCCGCAGCGCCATGGCAATGGAACGGTCGCTCATCACTTCGCTATTAAGCAGGGTGAAGGCCTGCGGGGTTACTGCGGCACTGTCACGCTCTTCACAGGAATCATTTGGATTGGGCTGATTAAAGAGTTCCAGAAAAGGATCAGCCTGACCACGAACACGGTAGGCATATATGGTGCGACGGTTGCGCTCAGCAGGCGTGCGTGAAGGCTGGTAGGCAGGCGCCAGTGAAAACTGGATCATGCGCGGCTGCAACGCCACTTCCATGTTAATTTCCGGCATCACCGGAAAGCCTCCCTGATCGCGATTGAGCTCGCCGGTTGCCATCAGCAAACTATCGCGCATTTCTTCAGCACTAAGGCGGCGTGGTGAACGATAGGCAAGGAGAATATTATTGGGATCCGTATTCCTGAGCTTATCAAGGTTCGGATGACTTCCTTTTTGCTGATAGGTGGCTGAACTCAAAATCAACCGGTGCAGCCTTTTGAACCTCCAACCGTTCTCCACAAAATCAGCGGCCAACCAATCGAGTAACTCAGGATGAGTCGGCTTACCCCCTTTGGCTCCAAAGTTATTCGGGTTACCGGCCAAGGGTTTACCGAAATGATGCTGCCAAACCCGGTTTACAATAGAACGGGCAGTGAGCGGATTCTTGGGGTTAGCAATCCACTTGGCCAAAGCCAGCCTCCGCCCCTGAAGCTTGTCATCAATAAGGTAGGGGTCCTCGCCATTGGTGGAAACAGGTACTTCCAAGGCACTTAATACTCCGGGACCGACTTTCTCGCCCGGCGCCTCCAAGGCTCCCCCCAAAAGGATATGGCTTACCGGGGAAACTTTTTGTCCAGGCTTATTGGGCATACGCATGGAACGGGCATTCAGGTTCTTGGGAGTTGGGCCATTGTATACCCCTTGCACCATGGGTTGGTAGCGCTCCAAGCGGCGCTTCCAAATCCATTCATCCTGCATCCGGACCTTTAATCTTCCTTGTTCCTCAGGACTCAAACCCACATGACGTGGAGGCTTCTCTTCATCGGGCAATTTCCGCCTCGCATTGGCATCCAGATAGTCCTTGCCGTTTTGAGCATACCACTTGCGGGCGGCGGCCTCCTGTTTCTGGTATAACTCATTATGCTTTGTCTTGGCAAAATCCCACAGGCTTTGGGTAATCGCCTTTTTCTGGTTAAGACCCGAACGGTTTTCCTGCTTTAGAAAGGGTGCTGCACGTTCGGCCAGCTGGGTTCCGGCAAAGGCGGCATACATGCGGTAATAATCGCGCGTGGGCACCGGATCGAACTTATGATCATGACACTTCACACAGCGCATCGTGGTACTGAGAAAGGTCTGACCTACGGAGTTCACCACATCATCCAAATAAATCTGACGAGCTTGGGGCACAAGAGTCATGGCCGGATCCCAAGGCCCCATGCGCAAAAAAGAAGTCGCTATCAGCAACTCCGGATTGCGCTTATCTTTAGGTTGCTGATCCCACAATTCATCACCGGCAATCTGTTCAACAATGAATTCGTTGTAGGGCTTGTCATTATTGAAGGCACGAATGACATAGTCCCGGTAGCGCCAGGCATTGGAACGCTCATAGTCATTGGAGTAGCCCCCGGTATCGGCATAACGCGCCACATCGAGCCAGTGTTGCCCCCAGCGTTCGCCATAGTGCGGACTGGCCAGTAGTTGATTAATGAGTTTATCCCACGCCTGATCCGGATTCTTGTCCCATGCCAGTCGGAATTGATATATCTGGTAGGGAGTCGGCGGCAACCCGGTAAGGCCATAGTAGGCGCGCTTGACCAGCGTGCGGAAATCAGCCTGAGGGGCGGGTGCAAACCCTGCCGTCTTGAGTTTACGATCCACAAAGGCGTCGATGGGATTATCTGCGCCCTTGGGCACCTCCGGCTTCTTTACCGGCCGGAAGGCCCACAAATCCGCTGGCTGATAACGGCGATGAGTCCAGTCATCGGACAAGCCCCCGCTGGTTCTGGCCAGGACTCCATCGGAAGTCACCGGCTTGGCGCGTTCCTCGGCAATATATCTGGCCTGTATTTTTGCATCCGGCCAGGGTGCCCCCAGCGCAACCCAGCGTTTAATGACATCAACCTGCAAGGCACTCAGCTTGTCATTCTCCTTGGGTGGCATGAGGAAATCATCATCCTTCCTTTCAATGGAAATCACTATTGGGCTGACGTGAGGCTTGCCCGGCACCACCCCCGGCTCCTCACTTTCCCCGCCCTTGAGCAGTCCTTCGCGGGTCGTTAAATCAAACTCGCCCTTGACCTTCCTGGGATTCTCTCCGTGGCAGGCAAAACATTTGCTGCTGAAAATCTGCTTCACTTTCAGCGAGAAGAGCCGCTCACCCTCCTGTCTCGGGGTCGGTTTCTCTTCTGCTACGGCAATGACATGGGTAACAGAAAGGAACCCGAGAAGGAACAGCGGGGAAATATTAAAAAAGGCACTCATTAAGGTGACCAAAAGACTCTACCAAACAAACCAGCCAAAAGTCTATGTCATATCAGCCCCAGAAAATGACAAATCAGACGTTCCTTTCTTGTCCAACTTACTTCAAAATTTTCAGGCGCAAATCCTTGAAGTGCACGATCATTCCCGGGTCATGAAGCTGAAGTTGAATCATGCCACTCTTAAGTCGCTTGGCCTCGGGCAGGTGCTCAGTGAATTCACTGGAAAGTTTCCCATTAATATAGAGCTTGAAATTGTTGCCCCTGGCAATGATGTACACGGAGTTCCAATCGCCCTTCTTTATGTTATCGGCACTCAGCGCATTTTTAATGGGTGTGATGGTGGGTTTATCATCCTTACCGATCACCAGCCGGTCCCCACGGAAACAGCGATGTTCCTTTCGGCCGGGCGTATGAAAATCCCATGCCCCCATTACGTTCTTACCAATTCCTAAGTGACCCAGGTCCGCGTGGTAACTTTGGAAATCACGCTTACGGGTTTTATCAACAATGGCCCGGATATTTACTCCGCTATTACCCTTACCGGGAAAGCGGTAGCTGAACTTCATTTCCAAATCAGCCACATTCTTATTTGGAATGTAGGTGAGATAACCGCGGCCCTTATCGCCGTTACCCACAATCATGCCCTTCTTTACTGTCCAAGCCGGTGCAGTCTTAGCAGGTGTCGCTTCCCAACCCTTTAGTGTCTTGCCATCAAAAATGGAAATAAACCCGTCTTTAACCGCGCCTTGTGCTGCACAAATAACAAATAGAAAAAATGAGCTAATGAAAAATATCTTCATAATGAAGGCGGCGTGACTTCATTTAAAAAGACGCAATACCTTTTAGGCAATCAATTCCTTGATGACATTGCCGCCGAATTGACTGAGTTGCTTGTAGCGACCGGCGTGAAAGTAGGTGAGCTTGTTATCATCCAATCCAAGTAGCCGCAACAGGGTAACGTGGAAATCGCGCAGTGGATGAACCACTTCAACGGCTTTGGCCCCAATCTCATCAGTGGCGCCAATCGTATGACCAGCCTTAACGCCACCGCCAGCCATCCAAACATTCATGGCCTCGGGATTATGGTCACGACCGTATTTGATGCCGCCGCGAATTCCATTGTCGGGTGTTCGGCCAAACTCACCCATCCACACGACCAACGTCTCATCGAGCAAATCACGTTGCTTGAGGTCCTTGATCAAGGCGGCGATGGGTTGATCCACGTTATGAATCCGCGAGGCGTGTGCCTTGGCAATGTAATCGTGACTGTCCCAGGTGCTGGCATAGAGCTGCACAAACCGAACGCCCTTCTCCACCAACTTGCGGGCGAGCAGGCAACGGCGGGCAAAATTATCGGTGGGCTCCTTGCCGACACCGTACATCGCCTTGATTTGCTCCGTTTCCTTGTCGATGTTCACAATTTCGGGCACCTGCATTTGCATGCGAAACGCCAGCTCGTAATTGCGCATGCGGGCCGTCAACTCTTCATGCTGCGGATGCCGCTTGGCGTGCCGTTCATTCAGCTTGGCCAGAAAGTCAAGATTACGGCGCTGTTGCGTGCGTGTTACCCCGGCTGGCGGATGGATATCGAGCAGTGGCGACCCTTTCGGCCGCAATGCCGTGGCCTGATAACTTGTCGGCAAAAATCCGTTTGCCCAATTTGAGGGACCGCCCTGTGGATGGGACAACTCAGGTAACACCACAAAACCAGGCAGGTCAGTATTCTCAGTTCCCAAGCCGTAATTGACCCAGGAGCCAATGGCCGGGTCGCCGCCAAAACGGTTGCCGGTATTCACATGATAGTTTGCGGTGGGATGATTCACCGATTCCACTTGCAGCCCACGATAAAAGCACAAGTCATCGGCCACCCCGGCCAGATTTTTCCAGAGCTTATTCATGTCCGCCCCGCTCTGACCGGCTTTGTGAAATTCAAAGGGACTCTTCACGTAATACCGCTTACCCGAACTCATGGCGCTCTGTTCCTTACCTGAGCGCTGGAACTCCTTCAGGTGCAACTTGTCCAGCATTGGCTTGGGATCAAAGGTATCGACGTGCGAAGGACCTCCGCGCATACAGGCAAAGATCACGCGCTTGGCTCGGGGTGCGAAATGCGGGCTCTTGGGACCGAGCGGATTTCGGTAGCTTTGAGCGGCCATTGTGCTTAGACCC
>JASLKQ010000026.1 GCA_030747505.1 Verrucomicrobiota bacterium
AAGGCAGCGAAGAAAGCCCCGAAGAAGGCAGCGAAGAAGGCAGCGAAGAAAGCCCCGAAGAAGGCAGCGAAGAAGGCCCCGAAGAAGGCAGCGAAGAAAGCCTCGAAGAAGGCAGCGAAGAAGAAAAATTTGACGCGGGCACAAATTACGCGCAACAAGGCGAAGCTGGCCAAAAAAGATTTCCAGATTGAAGCGGTTAAAACTGAAGCGGGTTTTGATCTAACCAGTAAAATTAAAGAACTGGTCCTGCTGGCGCAGGAGCAGGGATATCTGACACATGATGATGTGTCAGAGCATTTGCCCAAGGATAAGGTTACTGCTGCTGATATTGATAAAGTTTCCGCTCAGTTTGAGCAGCTTGAAATTTCCGTGGTGGATCAAGCCGAGGTGGATAACATTTCACCCATACGGCGTGGGGATGATGACAAAGCCAAGGAGGAGAAGAGCAAACTTGATATCCTTGATGATCCTGTTCGTATGTACCTCAAGCAGATGGGTCAGGTGCCCTTACTGACTCGCGAACAGGAAGTGGAAATTTCCAAGCGCATTGAAGATGCAGAAAACGAAGTCAAACGCATTGTTTATTCCTTCGGTTTTACGGGGAAGGAGCATATTGCTCTTGCAGAAAAGCTGATTTCCGAACCTCCAAAAGAACGTTTTGACAGGGTTATTGTTGACAAGAAAATAGACAGTCGGGAGCAGCATCTTAAGGCCTTAAGAAGGTTGGTGAAGGCAGTGCGGACGGCTGATCATAAGGTCGACGAGAAATACATATCACGACTTAAGGCCAAAAATCAGGCTGCCCGAACTCGAGCAGAAAAGGCCTTCAATCAGAATGATTCAAAATTACAGAAGTCGTTCCCTAAGTTTTTCTACAAGCAGAAGGTCATCGAAGAAATGTCTGTTGTGGCCGAGAATGTAAACGATAAGGTTTCCGGGAGTCTTGAGGTGATTCAGTCTGCCTCCAAAGGTCGAAAGACCGCGGCAAACAAACAAATTATCGATTCTGAAACCCGGAAGCTGCAGGCACTCGAAATTTTCGCCCGCATGACGTCTGAAGAATACGTGGAATCTTTCCGGCAGTTGAAGCATTTTGGAAAGAAGGCCCATCAGGCGAAAACTGAGATGGTGGAAGCTAATTTGCGCTTGGTGATTTCAATAGCGAAGAAATATACCAATCGAGGGCTGTCGTTTCTGGATTTAATCCAGGAAGGCAATATGGGTCTCATGAAGGCAGTGGAGAAATTTGAGTATCGCCGTGGCTATAAGTTTTCCACCTATGCTACTTGGTGGATTCGCCAGGCCATTACCCGGTCGATTGCAGACCAAGCTCGCACCATTCGTATTCCTGTACACATGATCGAGACGATTAATAAGCTCATGCGTGTGCAGAAGCAGCTTGTGCAGGATTTCGGTCGCGAAGCGACTCCTGAGGAAATTGCTGATGAGATGCAGCTGCCCGTTGAGCGTGTGCGCGCCATTATGAAAATGGCTCAACAACCCATCTCCCTCCAAAGTCCAGTAGGCGATAGTGATGATACTAATTTTGGTGACTTTATCGAGGATAAAACTGCGGAGAACCCCAGTGATATGACTAGCTATTCACTGCTTAAGGATAAGCTGGGGGATGTGCTTACTTCGCTGACGGAGCGGGAACGCAAGGTGCTTGAGTTGCGTTTTGGTCTCACCGATGGCTACAGTCGTACGCTTGAGGAAGTTGGGAAACAGTTTAAGGTGACACGGGAGCGTATACGTCAGATTGAAGCGAAGGCGTTGCGCAAAATGCGTCATCCTACGCGTCTTCGTCAGTTGCAGGGTTTTCTGGATAGTGAGGCTATTGAATACCTCGCTTCAAATAATTAGGAAAAAGCCGGTGCGAATCAGCAATAAGGTCGGTCTAATTCGCCGGCCTGTTTTTCGCGATTGATTCTATTCTTCCGAAAATTGTTCCATTCCCGCACAGCTGCAGGAGAGGTTGCGGTCCCCCCATACATTGTCAATGCGACCCACCGCAGGCCAGAACTTATAGTCTCGCAACCATGGGGCCGGGAAGGCGGCCTCTTCGCGCCCGTAATTATGTGGCCATTCATTGGCTCCAATCATGTCCGTTGTGTGAGGGGCGTTCTTGAGAAGGTTCTCTTCAGCATCAACCGTGCCGCTTTCTACTGCTTCTATCTCAGTCCGGATGGCGACCATTGCTTCACAGAATCGGTCTAATTCTTCCTTCGATTCGCTTTCAGTCGGTTCTACCATCATGGTTCCTGCAACCGGCCATGAGATGGTTGGTGCATGAAATCCAAAGTCCATCAGCCGTTTTGCTACATCTTCCACAGTCACCTTTTTGAATTGCCGCAAATCGAGTATGCACTCATGAGCCACATGACCGTTGGTTCCTTTGTATAAAACCCGATAGTGTGGTTCAAGGCGTGTAGCTATGTAATTGGCATTAAGGATTGCGTGTTCGGTGGCAGCTTTTAGCCCTGTTGTTCCCATCATGGCGATGTACATCCATGAGATGGGCAGAATATTGGCACTGCCCCAGGGGGCTCCGCTTACGGCTCCGATTGGGTTTTCCCCTCCCAGATTGACCACCGGATGCGACGGGAGAAAATCCACCAAATGTTCGGCAACTCCAATTGGCCCCATGCCCGGACCGCCTCCACCGTGGGGGATGCAGAAAGTTTTGTGGAGATTGATATGGCACACGTCAGCACCCAGTTCGCCCGGTTGTGCGATTCCGATCATTGCATTGAGGTTTGCTCCATCGAGGTACACTTGGCCTCCGTTCGAATGGACCAGCTCACAGATTTCTCGAATCCCTTCCTCAAATACTCCGTGTGTGGAGGGGTAGGTGATCATCATCGCAGCTAATTTATTGGCGTGTTCACCGGTTTTGGAGCGTAGATCTTCCAAGTCAATATCGCCTTCTTCACTGCATTTTACTGGCACCACCTGCATGCCTGCTAGCACCGCACTGGCGGGATTGGTTCCGTGTGCACTGGTTGGGATAAGGCATACATTACGGTGTGCTTCATTCCGGCTTTCATGGTAAGCACGGACAACCAGTAGACCTGCAAATTCACCCTGTGAACCGGCGTTGGGTTGGAGGGATACACTGGCAAATCCGGTAATCTCGGCCAACCAGTTTTCCAGGTCAGAAAACATCTTTTGGTATCCTCGCGTTTGTTGCAGGGGGACAAAAGGATGCACGCTGTTGAATTCAGGCCACGAGATTGGCTGCATCTCAGAAACCGCGTTGAGTTTCATTGTGCAGGACCCCAGGGGAATCATGCTATGAGCCAGTGAGAGATCACGGCTTTCTAGCTTTTTTAGGTAACGCATTAACTCCGTTTCAGAACGATGATTATGGAACACTTCGTGAGTGAGGTATTCGCTGTTGCGACGGAGACTTTCAGGGATGACTTCTAGGGCGGTGAGTTCATTCAGAGTAAACGGGATATCACGGCCTTCATTGAAAATCTGCAGCAATTCAGTGATGTCTGCTTCTGTGGTTGTTTCATCCAGTGCAATGCCGATGGTTTTTTCATCAATTACGCGTAGGTTGATGCGGTAAGCTGTGCCAATCCGGGCTAGATTGGGTGCGCTTTGGGAGGTATGGGACACAGCCAATGTGTCGAAATAACTCTCATGCTTCACTTTATGCCCCAGTCGTGTAATGCCTGCTGCAAGAAAACGTGTCAGCCCATGCACCCGTCCGGCGATCTTACGGAGTCCGTTGGGTCCGTGATAACATGCGTACATTGCTGACATATTGGCGAGCAGGGCTTGTGCGGTGCAAATATTGCTCGTGGCCTTATCACGTCGTATGTGTTGTTCACGTGTTTGCAAAGAAAGCCGGAAGGCGGTTTTTCCGCGTGAATCCCTTGATACACCGACAATTCGACCCGGTATTTGCCTTTTGTAAATATCACGTGTAGCAAGAAAGGCTGCATGCGGGCCTCCGTAACCCAAAGGCACACCAAAGCGTTGGGCGTTTCCTATGGCAATGTCTGCCCCCAGTTCGCCGGGGGCCTTTAGCAAGGTCAGAGCCAATAGGTCAGTAGCCATCACCACCATGACGCCTGCTTCATGTGCCTTGGTAATGAGTTCAGTATAATCAGGGGCTGCTCCTTCGGTGGTGGGGTATTGCAGGAGCACCCCAAAAACATTTTCATCAAAGACCAGTTCATTGTCCGAGGCGATCCGCACCTCAATACCCAGAGGTTTGGCACGGGTTTGCAGTAGCTCCAGATTTTGGGGGTGGCAATTGGCAGCGGCAACAAAAGCATTGCGACCGGCTTTACCTTTAATTGCGTGGCACATGGTCATGGCCTCAGCGCAGGCTGTGGCTTCATCCAAAAGTGACGCATTTGCAATTTCCATTCCGGTTAGATCACACACCATGGTTTGAAAATTAAGCAGGCTCTCGAGTCGTCCTTGCGAAATTTCTGCCTGATAGGGGGTGTACTGTGTGTACCAACCGGGGTTCTCCAGTAAATTACGTTGGATGACCGGAGGGACGATACAATCAGAATAACCCATGCCGAGATAACTACGGTGTGGCTTGTTTTCGGAAATAATTTTGCGCAACTGTTTTAGTGCAGCTTGTTCAGACAGAGCTTCAGGCAGAGAGAGTGTGTGTGAGCTGCGGATAGATACGGGCACTACCGCATCTATAAAGTTCTCCATTGAATCGAACCCAATCGCCTCCAACATTGCCCGGGCTTCAGCGGCATCCGGGCCGATGTGCCGATTAACAAACTGATCGGGGTGGGGTGGTGGTTTTTCGGTTTCGGCCACGGCGGTTTCTGGGGTTTCCTGCGTCTTTTCGCGCACCAACATGGGGAGAGGCTAGACAATGGATATTTTATCGGACAAGACCGACTTGTTGCAATGGCGGGTTATTTATTCAGAGATTGTCAGTATTGCTGAACGCAAGGGGTTTTCGATGAAAAAGGCCAAGTTTTTTGATGTACAAACCAACGTACTCCATGCATTGAAGGGGTCGTTTATATATAAATATAGCCCCGAGTAAATGGCCTCAAACAAATCTATTCTGTCTGGGAAAGTGGTTATTACTGGTGGCACAGGTTTTCTGGGGCAGAACCTCGCTCAGTATCTTGCTGAGGCCGGATGCGAGGTGGTGCTCGTTTCACGCAACGATCCCAAAACGGATGGTTCCTGGACTCATGCCAAATGGGATGGGCGTACTGTAGGCGATTGGGCTGTACACTTGGAAGAGGCTTTTGCTCTTGTGAATCTTGCAGGTCGTACGGTGGATTGTATCAAGACACCCGATCGCTGTGATGAGATTCTGCGTTCGCGCGTGGAATCAGTGCAGGTACTGGGAGAGGCCTTGCGGGGTATCCGGAATCCTCCGCCGGTTTGGGTGCAAATGGCGACTGCACACATCTATGGCGATCCGCCTGAAGCAATGTGTGATGAAGATTCCTCCTTTGGGTTTGGCTTGGCCCCCATTGTGGGTAAAGCCTGGGAGCAAGCTTTCAGAGAGTGTGTTCCAGATGAAATGAGACAGGTCATCTTGCGTACCAGCTTCGTCTTGGGAAAATCGGGGGGTGCGTTCCCCAAGATGAAAATGCTCGCACGGCTGGGACTTGGAGGTCGCGTGGGACATGGCAAACAGGGGGTCAGTTGGATTCATGAACAGGACATGAGTCGGCTTATGGCACGTGCGATTGCCGATGAAACGATGCGTGGTGTTTACGTGGCTACGGCTCCCAACCCGGTTTCTTACAGGGACTTTATGCGCAGCCTGCGTCGGGCCATTGGAATGCCGATTGGAATGCCGGCGGCAGAATGGATGGTACGCTTTGGGGCGCATTATCTAATGCGGACCGATCCGGAACTGGTTCTTTACGGGCGTTATTGTGTTTCCCGTCGCTTGAAGAAGGAGGGGTTTGAATTTAAATTTCCTGAAATAGAGCAAGCTATGAATGAGCTTTGTGTCAAGTGAGCCAACCTCGAGGCTTGGCTTGGCCTCATCTTTCCCCTAAAGGTTCAGTGCGGTATGGCTGAGCATACAAAATCTGAACCAGACATTCATTACCCAAAGCTGGGGGTGTGTCTATTTGTGGGAATCATTCTTTGGTGGATGCCTCCTCCTCAAGGTCTGGACTTGGTTGGCTGGCATGTCTTTGCCGTTTTCTTTGCCACCATCTTGAGCTTTATCCTGCGCCCGGTTCCGATGGGACCTGCAGTGTTACTGGCTTTGGTTGTTTTGGCCGCTACCAATACCTTGGGAGAAACGGGCAAGGAATCATTTAAAGCTGCCATGGCTGGTTATGGCAACACAACCGTGTGGCTGGTGGTGGGTGCTTTTTTGATTGCCGGGGCCATGATCCGAACCGGATTGGGTCGGCGGATTGCACTTGGGTGTGTGGTCAGGTTTGGGAAAACCACATTGGGGTTGGGTTATGCCACTGCTGTGGCTGAATTCATCCTGGGTCCGGCCATTCCTTCCAACACCGCCCGTGGCGGAGGGATTATGGCTCCCATTGTCAATTCTCTGGCGAGGGCACTGGGTTCCTCACCAGAAAATCAACCCAAGCGTGCGGGAGAGTATCTCATGCTTAACGGGGCGCACCTGAACCTGATCACTGCCGCGATGTTTCTCACGGGTATGGCTGCCAACGGTTTGGTTGCCGAAGCGGCGGCTGGTAGCGGCAAAGGCATTGAGTTTGGATGGATGACCTGGCTCAAAGGCAGCATAGTTCCCGGTTTGGTGAGTCTGCTGTTGCTGCCGTGGTTTTTATTCAAGCTTCTCAAGCCGGAGCTGCAGGATGCGAAGGCAGCTCAAACCAAGGCAAGAGAACAACTTTCAGAAATGGGGTCTTGGACACGTGGTGAAAAGATCATGATGGGAGTTTTTGTCGTGATGTTGGTTCTTTGGGCCTCAGGCAAAATTCACGGGATGCATACGGGGGTTGTGGCGTTAATTGGGGTGTTGGTCCTGATTCTAACCGGCACGGAAAAATGGGAGGGCATCACCGGAAATAAGGAAGCGTGGGATGCGATGATTTGGTTGGGAGGCATGGTGTGTATGGCGGGTTTGCTTAAGGATCATGGTTTTATCGCTTGGTTTGCTGGTTCAATGGAAGGGCAGGTATCGGGGCTGGGCGCACTGGCGACGGCTCTGATCTTGGCCTTGGTCTATTTCTACTCGATGTACGGTTTTTCGATGTTAACCGGCCATATTACCGCCATGGTTGCGGCCTTTCTGGCTCTGGCAATTGCTGCTGGAGCTCCCCCTTTGTTGATGGTGGCACTTTTGGCTTATTTTTCCAATCTATGCGGGTGTTTAACCAACTATTCAACGGGGCCAGTGGTCATCTACTCGGGCTTCGGGTACGTGCCCGTGGCTCGGTGGTTTAAGATAGGCTTTATTGTTTCACTCTTCCACTTGGTCGTGTGGCTGGGAGTGGGATTACCCTACTGGAAACTTTTGGGTTGGTGGTAAACTACACCGTGCTGATGACTGTGTAGTTGCGTTTGCCTTTACGTAAGAGGAGATGCTTTCCGAAGAGCAGGGCTTCAGTAGTGATTTTTGCCTGTGGATCAGACTGTCGTTCGTTGTTCAGGTTCAGTCCGCCACCCTGCAAATCTTTTCTTGCCTGCCCATTGGATTGGCAGAGTCCGCTGGTGACAAATAGTTCCAGAATCGGCATTCCATCGCCCTCGAGCTTTGACTTTTCAATTTCTACAGTAGGGACTTCCCCGACGATTTCATTGAACGTGTTTTCACCAATGCCTTCCAAATCACCACCAAAAAGAATCTGGCTGGCCTGTTGGGTTTCTTTTGTTGCGTTCTCTCCGTGTATTAGGTCGGTCATGGCCACTGCCAGTGCGGTGTGGGCCTCACGTGCGCCAGGATTTTCTTCGTGGCTCTTCTCCAGTTCAGAAATCTGGTCTCTGGAAAGGAAGGTGAAGTATTTCAGATAACGGATTACATCACGGTCATCGATGCGAATCCAGAACTGATAAAACTTGTAGATGCTGGTACGGGCACTATCGAGCCACACCGCTCCTGCCTCGGTCTTGCCAAACTTGGTTCCGTCGGTATTGGTGATCAGTGGCAGAGTGAGGCCGAATACTGTGGCGTTGAGTTTACGGCGGGTCAGCTCAATTCCTGCAGTGATGTTCCCCCATTGGTCGCTGCCTCCAATTTGCAGGTCACATTCGTGTTCCTTTTTGAGGTGATAAAAGTCAAAGGCTTGCAGCAGCATGTAGGAGAACTCCGTGTAGCTAATACCCGCATCCCGATCCTCCATGCGCGCACGGACACTTTCCTTGGCCACCATATTGTTGACGGTGAAATGCTTGCCAATGTCGCGCAGAAAATCGAGCAAGGTGACATTCTCAGTCCAATCAGCATTATCGAGCAGGCGCGCAGGGTTGCTGGAGGTGTTAAAATCCAGCAGTTTACCTAGCTGAGTTTTTACTGCGGCAATGTTTTCCTGTAATGTTTCCCGGGTGAGCAGGGTGCGCTCAGTGGATTTACCGCTCGGATCACCAATGGCTCCCGTTGCCCCTCCGGCTAAAGCAACCGGTATATGGCCTTGATCCTGGAATCTTCGCAGCGCAATGAGTGGCACTAGATTGCCCACATGTAGGCTGTCGGAGGTGGGGTCAAAGCCGCAATAGAGCACGATTGGCCCCTTGTTCGAACGCTCGGTGAGGGCTTCTGAGTCGGTGCAGTCGTTAATCAACCCGCGCCAGGTCAGTTCGTCCAAGATGCTCATGCGAAATGCATTAAGGCTGAGGGATGGGGATGGGACAAGAAAACTCTATTTTGCTTTGATCAACGTACGCAAGTGCTCCAGCGATACAGTGTTTTTAAAGACCATTTGAAGGTTATCCTTTGTGCCGTCTTTTTTGACGTTGTAATAGGTGCTTTGAGTGTTGTTTACACTGGCGATAACGGCTCCATACTCGTTGAAAACAGGTGCGCCACTGGAACCCTTGGCAAAGTCGGCGGTAATGGAGATCATGCGTCGTGGGCCTTCTTTGCTGGTGCTATCAAGATACTTCCTAGAGATGATCCCTTCACTGAGCACATAAAAGTGTTTGTTGGGATGGCTGAAAACATGAACCTTGTCACCAATTGGTGAGTCCAACGGATTCACCGATACCGGTAGCGGGGTGAAGCCTTCGCCTTTGGCTCTAAGAATAGCAAGATCGGTTCGTTTGTCTGCTGCCAGGACTTCCATGACTGGGGCAATTCGGCCATCTCCGGTCATGATCACAATTGAGTCATTTTGTGGGTTGTCTACAACGTGATAGCTGGTGCAAAACGCGCCATCTTCGGTCAACATGAATCCGCTGGCAGCCCCGCTGTGCCAGTTCGGGCAGCGCTTGCATTTGTACAGCCCCGATACCACGAGGACTCCTTTGCGGGTACGTTCTGCAATTTCAGCAGTGGTCAGTTTCTTCTCATCAGGCATTTGTAGGGTTAGCTGACATTGCTTGCGATTAAGCTGCTTAAGGAGCTCGGTGGCTTTCGGTATGCCATCAGCCTCTCGAAGTTGCTTGGCGTGCAGGTTAAGCTCACTGAGCAACTTTTTGTCATCAATCAATCCACCGGGCAAAATGCCCTGGTTGACGCGAGGCTCATCAGCGCCCAAGGCATAGACTAAAAAAGATAAACAGAGAATCATACGCATGGGGTTAATCATCATCAGTCAGAAGGTTTGGGTAAACAAAAAAAGGCGGCCATAGGCCGCCTGTAATTGGTTGTGGACACAGAATGGGTTATTCGCCCTCTTTATTGTCTTCTTCCTTGTTGAGATCAAGGTTGTCGAAGGCATGCTCGAGTGCCACAAGATCCTCGCCTGGCTTAAGCTTGGCGAGTTGTTCAAGTTCCTGCTTAATCTTTTCGTCGTCGTAACCGGGTGCGGCAGCTTTAATGGAGAGGCCGATGCGCCGGTCTGAACGGTCGATCTTGATGACACGTGCTTCAACCTCCTGGTCCACTTCAAGGACGTTTTTAATCTTATCAACCCTCTCTTCGCTGACTTGAGAAATATGAACAAGGCCATCCATGTCGTGTTCGAGGCCGACAAAGGCCCCGAAACTGGCCAGCTTGCTGACCTTGCCTTTGACTAGTTGGCCAACCTGATAGATTTCATCGATTTTATCCCAGGGATCTTCAGAGAGCTGTTTGATGCCAATGGAGATACGTTGGTTTTCCTTATCCACCTCAAGCACCTGAGCCTCTATTTCGTCACCCTTCTTGATCAGTTCAGAGGGGTGATTGATTTTACGAGTCCAGGAAAGGTCACTTACATGAATCATTCCGTCCAGGCCTTCCTCCAATTCCACAAAAGCTCCGTAGCTGGTAAGGTTACGCACCTTGCCGTTGACCTTGCTGCCGATCGAGTACTTGGTTTCAGCGGCGTCCCACGGGTTATCGTCCAATTGACGGACCCCTAGGCTTATTTTTTGTTCATCCTTGTTAACACCCAATACTTGAGCCTCAATTTCCTGTCCCTTTTCAAGAACTTCTGAGGGTTTGGTATGTTTCTTGGTCCAAGAAAGTTCTGTGACATGTACGAGTCCTTCTACTCCTGGCTCAAGCTCTACAAAAGCCCCATAAGAGACGAGATTGACGACCTTGCCCTTGATCTTGGTTCCAACGGGATATTTGCTTTCGATCAGTTCCCACGGGTTCTGGGTCTTTTGTTTTAGACCCAGAGAAACGCGCTCCTTCTCTTTGTTGATGTCCAGTACAACCACGTCGAGCTCTTCACCAACACTCACCATTTCACTCGGGTGATTGATTCGCCCCCAGCTCATGTCGGTGATATGCAACAGTCCGTCGAAACCGTCCAGATCCACAAACGCACCGAAATCGGTGATGTTTTTGATTTTTCCCTTAATGATAGCTCCGGGAGTAAGCCCATCGAGCATCTCTACCCGTTTTGCTGAACGCTCTTCTTCAATAAGTTCGCGACGGGAGAGTACGATGTTTTGACGCTCGGCGTTGAGCTTTACGATCTTAAATTCCATCTTTTCGCCGACCAGTGCCTCTAAGTTTTTTGGTTGGATAACATCAACCTGTGAACTCGGTAGAAATGCCTCTACGCCGATGTTTACAATGAGACCACCTCTCACGGCGTCCTTGATTCGGCCGGTAATGACGCCACCTTCCTCACATATGGAGTTAATTTTGTCCCAATTCTTTTTAAACTGGGCTCGTTCGTGAGAGAGTTCCACTTGGCCCTCCCGGTTCTCGAGCACATCAATAAGCACCTCTATTTGAGAGCCCACTTCCGGACGGTTATCCTCATCAAATTCATTTATTGCGACATGGCCCTCACTTTTATAGCCAATATCAACGATTACTTCTTTGCCCCGTATCTCGATGACGGTGCCATTTACTATTTCGCCTTGAGAGATAGTTAATAGACTCTTCTCAAAGGCTTCTTCCATGGTCAGCATAGCTGTTGTGTATTCTTTGGGAAAAACAAGGCCTCTGAAACATGGCCCTGTTTGAAAACCGCTGGTTTTTAAGGCTTAATCGACTTCAAATCCGGCGGGTTTAATGGTTAATAACCTGTTAACATACTGTTAATGCCCTCTTTGGAGCTCCGCACTCACGGGTTCCGGGCGAGCGACGGAAAATACGCCTAAATCATAACAATGCAAGGCTTTTTGAGGGGTATTTTAGACCGTGCGGCCGAATTTCTTCTCCAGCTCCGGGTAGCTCATTTCAATGAGGGTCGGTCGACCATGCGGGCAGGTGTAGGGCATGGAGCACTGGCGCAGGTCATGCAGCAGACCTTCAAGCTCTGGTTCGCTCATGGTGTCATTGGCCTTGATGGCGTGGCGACACACGGTTTTGGTGACCATATCCTCACCCAATCTCATCGAGTTTACGCTTGAGCCAGCCGCTTTCAATTCATCGATTAGGGCGAGCAGGAAGCCCTTCGCATCCTTGACCTTGGCAAAAGGAGGCAATGCATCGAGTAAAAATGTACGGTCCCCAAAGACACTGATCCCCACGCCCAGTCGGCTGAGAGTTTCAACCTGTTCAGTGAGAAACGTCGCATCGGGTGCGGCGAGTTCCACGGTTTCAGCCAGAAGCAGTTTTTGGGAAACGGTTTCATTCCTCTCCATTTGTTCAAGGAGCTGCTCATATAAAACCCGTTCGTGTGCTGCGTGTTGATCCATCAGCACCAAGCCCCGTTCAGATTCCAGAACCACGTAGAGTTTACCCACCACTCCGATAATTTTTAGGGGGACCGAGAGTAGGGGCTGTTTTCTGTAGGGTTGTTCTATTAGTGTCACTTCAGGGATTAGTGGAGCGGCATCTTCTTTGGGAGTAGGTGAGGGGGGCTCTTTGAATCCCATATCCAGTGGCTTTTGCTCGGCAAGAGGTTCACGGGGGATATCCTCGGCAGCCAATCCAAAACTCTCTGGAGCGACAAAATCCGGTTTGGATATATTGTTGACTGGCTGCTGCGAATGATAATCAGCCAGGCCTTCCTTAACTGCATCGACAACAAACCGTCGCACTTCACGTTCCCGGTGAAACTTCACCTCGCGCTTGGCTGGGTGGATGTTCACATCCACTTCTCCAGGGCCAATCTCAAGGAAGAGGCAGCACACCGGGTATTTCCCTTTCATAAGTGCGGTATGATAACCTTCACGAAGGGCCATGCTTAGACCCACGTTGTCGACTGGTCTTTGGTTTACAAACAAATGCTGGTTTTCTCGGTTGCTACGGCTGACTCCCGGTGCGCCAATAAAGCCCCAGATACGAACAGGAATGGCCGGGGCATCTTCTTCATCAAAGGGTCGTTTGGGTAAACCTCCTGCAGTATCAATGGCGATAAACTGCAGGCCTTCACCCCAGAGGGCATTGAGACGCCGTTCTAAAGGGGTGGCTCCTTGGCCGGTCTCGGCTGGGAGACGCCATATTTCACGGTCGTTGTGTCGGAAAGTGAAGGCGACCTCGGGATGGCCCAGAGCCATCAGGCTTAAGGCATGTTGAACATGGGAACGTTCGGTTTCCTCGGTGCGCATGAATTTGCGGCGGGCAGGGAGGTTGTAGAAGAGGGAACGGACTTCCACCTCGGTGCCCGTAGCGGCACCTGCTTCCTGAACAGAAATCATCTTCCCACCGTTAATCGTGATTTGCGTGGCGGTTTCAGATCCAGTCTCCCGTGAGGTAAGGGTAAAGCGACTGACACTGGCAATGCTGGGTACCGCTTCGCCACGAAAACCCATGGTACTGATGGAGGACAGATCTTCAGCACGGGTAATCTTGCTGGTGGCATGACGTTCCAGGCTCATCAGGGCATCATCACGGCTCATTCCATGACCATCATCTATGACGCGGATTTGGGAACGGCCACCGGCTTTCACTTCCACAGTGATCTGGGAGGCGCCTGCATCCAGCGCGTTTTCCACCAACTCCTTGACCACGCTGGCAGGGCGTTCAACCACTTCGCCGGCGGCAATCTGGTTGGCAACCTGTTCAGGGAGAAGCTTGATACGGTTCACAGAAAAACCATCCTCCATTTGGTTTTTGCATGTGTCCACGCCAACTTGTGGACAGGAAACCCCTTTCCATAAACTTGACGGGTTAAGAGCTAGACTCTAGAGTTTTTTCTCCAACGGTGGTCGTAGCTCAGTTGGTAGAGCCCCAGATTGTGATTCTGGTTGTCGCCGGTTCGAGCCCGGTCGATCACCCCATTTTTCTTTCTAGTTCGGGTTTGCTTTTCCCTTAAAGCTCTGCATAGCTCCTTTGGATGAAACACATTCTGTCTCTATGTGTGGTTGTTTTCTTTGCCGGTTGCGTGGTGCTTCCCAGTAAACGCGTTTCCTTTAATGATATTAAGATCGGAATGCCGCGCGATGAAGCGGTAAAGATGTTAGGCAAGCCTCACCGCACCTCGGCTAAAGGGAATGTGGAGAGTCTTTATTACAATGAATCAGCTCTCTACATTGGTGTGTTTGGTATCGGGAAGGTGAAAGAGAAAAACCGCCAGTATGAATTACGCCTTGTTGATGGCAAGGTGGAGTCCTTCGGTAAACTGGGCGAGCATTCCGAGGATGGCGAGCCTGAGAATGGAGGGAACTAGAACGCTGCACTTCTGGGGGAACGGGGGAAGGGGATCACATCCCTTACGTTGGCCATCCCGGTTGCGTAGATAAGGGTGCGCTCAAAACCTAGTCCAAAGCCGGCGTGGGGGACCGAGCCATACTTTCTTAAATCACGGTACCACCAGTAGTCCTTCTTATCTAGATTTAGCTCTTCCAAACGAGCATCCAAGACATCCAATCGCTCCTCGCGCTGTGAGCCGCCGATGATCTCACCAATGCCCGGAGCCAGCACATCCATCGCTGCCACCGTCTTATTGTCATCATTCATGCGCATGTAAAAGGCTTTGATATCCTTGGGGTAATTCATCACCACCACGGGTCGGCCAATGTGTTCCTCAGTCAGCCAACGCTCGTGTTCGCTCTGTAGGTCCATGCCCCATTTTACCGGGAACTCAAACTTGTGTCCCTCGGCAACCACTTTCTCCAGTCTGGAGATAGCATCAGTGTAATCCATGCGCTCAAAACTGGCTTCGACGAATTTCTCGAGTCTTTCAATGCATTCCTTGTCCACCCGTTGCTGGAAGAACGCCATGTCATCGGCCCGCTCATTGAGCAGTTTCTTGAAGATGGATTTAAGAAAGTCCTCGGCCAGGTCCGCATCATCCGATAAATCGGCAAAAGCAATCTCCGGTTCAATCATCCAGAATTCAGCCAGATGCCGTGAGGTGTTGGAGTTTTCCGCCCGGAAGGTGGGGCCAAAGGTGTACACTTTACTCAAGGCCAGACAGTAACTCTCAACATTGAGTTGCCCCGAGACAGTCAAGTTGGTTTCCTTGCCAAAAAAATCCTGAGTAAAATCAATGTCTCCCTTATCGGTGCGTGGCATGTTGGCTAAATCCAGGGCACTGACTCGGAACATCTCGCCAGCTCCTTCACAGTCGCTGCCTGTAATGATGGGGGTATGCACCCAGTAGAAACCGTTCTCATGAAAGTACTGGTGGATCGCATTGGCTAGGCAGTGACGGACGCGTGCCATGGCTGAGAAAGCATTGGTGCGAACTCGCAAATGAGCCTGCTCGCGTAAATACTCAAAAGTGTGACGCTTGGCCGGCATGGGGTAGGTTTCAGGATCCTCCACCATGCCAACCGGATTAATGCAAGAGGCCAGAACCTCCACACTTTGCCCCTTGCCTTCTGAAGCGACGACTTCTCCTTGGGCTATCACTGAACATCCGGTAGTGAGGTTCATGACAGCACTCTCATAATTATCGAGTTCACCCGGAGCCACCAGTTGAACCGAGTCGAAGCAAGATCCATCATGCAACTGAACAAAGGAAAGCCCTGCTTTGGAATCACGGCGGGTACGCACCCATCCCTGAAGTTGGACGTGATCTCCGACCGTAACGCCTTCCTGCTTTAGCAATTGATTGACCGACACCAGTCGGCATTTTTCGCTCATGCAGGGAGGGTAAACGGTGAGTCCCCCACTGTTCCAAGGGAAATTATTCTCCGAAGAGACTCTTACATCGCAAGCATGCAGCCAATGGCAAAGTCGATGGTTATTAACCTGGCGAGAAAAAAGTAGTCTACAGCTCCAATTTCCATGCATTTCTACTCGCATATTGTTTGCCAAATGCCTCTTTTGGCCTCTAAACTACTTTCATTATTTTAATACTTAATGAATGAATTAGATTCATATCGCAACAATCCTCTGGATAGTCGGCAGATAAGGACATTTTTGATGCTGGCTCAGGTGGGTAGTTTTACCAAGGTCGCAAAGAAATTGTCCCTGACCCAGTCGGCTGTGAGTCATGCGATGAAGGCTTTGGAGGAGGATTTGGGTTGTCGTCTTTTAGACAGAGTGGGGAAAAAGGTGCTGCTAACCCAGGCGGGCGAACAGTTTCATGAACGTGCCAAAAAAATATTTTCAGAGATGGTGTCGGCTAGATCCGAGATGAATAAGCTTGTGGAATGGGGCCATGTGCGTTTGCGTCTAGGTGCCACCGCAGCGGCCTGCGAGTATATTCTGCCACCGATCTTGAGAGAGTTTCAGAAAGAATTTCCGAAATGTCATTTGACCATTAATCCGGGCAATAGTCCTGATATTATGGAGTCACTTCGTAACAACAAAATTGACGTGGGCATGTCCTGGGTCGCAACTCCAGATTCCAATGTTCAATTCATTCCGCTTTTCGATGATGAATTGGTTTTCATGGTGAGCCCGGATCATCCTTGGGCAAAGGCAGGGCGAATCAAACGTACAGAGGTTTCGCATCAACAATATATTTTATTTAATTCGAGTACCAGCTGGAATCAATCGCAGTCATCATCGCCCGCTTTTTCGGACTACAGCGATATCTATGAGCAGATTGAAAAGTTTTTTAATAAGGAAAAGGTGGTCATAAAATCAGTGATTGATGTGGGGAGTGTGTCTGCAATAAAGGAACTGGTGAAATTGGGGTTGGGCATCACTATTTTACCGGCTTGGGTTGCTCAGGATGCACTTCAGGATAAATCTTTGGTGGCATTGCCTTTGGGTCGTCGCAAGCTCAGGCGGCAATGGGGGATTCTGTACTGGAAAGAGCGTTCAATTGCCTGGGCAGAGGATACATTTATTCGGTTATGTAAGGAAAGGGCAGTGGAATTCGCCGCGCGTCATGGCTTGCGTGTTCACGTATAATCGGCGACTTCCATTGAAATATATAGACTGAACCGTTTATTCAGAAGGTAAGTGCATGTATGGCGTTTCTGCACTGTGGACTGACTCCTGCCGAAGCGCATGCAAGCATCTGGTTTAGCAGCGGATTGCTTTGACCTTTTACTAAAAACCCCCTAGTTTTCGCGGCTCCTGACGTTTTTTGAATGATTGGCTTAATCAAAAAAATCTTCGGCACGAAGAATGATCGTGAGATTGCACGTATCGAGAAAACGCTCATCCCACAGGTTTATGCCTTTGAGGATCAGTTTGCGGCACTCAGTGATGATGATTTGCGCGGTCAAACCAAACAATGGCAGGAAGAGCTAGGGGCGATTGAGGATAATGATATTTTGGCTCATCGTTTGGATGAACTGGTGCCGAAGGCCTTTGCATTGGTCAAAGAGGGGGCCAAGCGTTTGTGCGGCAAATATATCGAGGTACGGGGGCATGAAATTTTATGGGAGATGGTGCACTTTGATGTGCAGTTAGTTGGTGGTTATGCACTCCATAAGCGTAACATCGCCGAAATGGCCACCGGTGAGGGCAAAACATTAGTGGCTACCTTGCCGGTGTATCTCAATGCATTGACCGGACGCGGTGTGCACGTGGTGACAGTTAATGATTACCTGGCTGCTCGTGACTCAGAGTGGATGGGTGCGCTCTATACCTTTCTGGGGCTTACGGTTGGCTGTATTCAGCATGATCAATCCCCCAGTGAGCGTTGCGACCATTATGGGAGGGATGTTACCTACGGTACCAATTCCGAATTTGGATTTGATTATCTCCGAGATAACGGGATGGCTCAAAGCGCGGCTGAGCAGGTACAGCGTGGGCATTACTTCGCCATTGTGGACGAGGTCGATTCGATTCTCATTGATGAGGCGCGCACGCCTCTAATCATTAGTGGACCGGCTATGATCAAGCAGGATCAGCGTTTGTATGGTGAACTGAAACCTCGTATTCAAGATTTGGTGCGGCAGCAAAAACGGTTGTGTGACAAATACCTCTCTGAAGTAAATGAGTTATCCGCCAAGTTGGGTGATAGCGAGGATCCGGATATCGAACATCAGATCGGTCTTTTGCTTTATCGCGTGCAACAAGGCCAGCCCAAGCATTCGGGGCTTTTGGAAGCCAAGGTGGATCCGGCAAACCGCCGTCGCTTGGAGCGGGCGGAGATGGAGTTGCACAAGGACCAGACGAAAAAGGAACTCTATGGGCAAAAAGAACTGCTCTTTTTTGGCATTGATGAAAAGGGACATGATGCTGACTTGACCGAGAAAGGGCGGGGTTTGCTGAATCCCAACGATGCCGATGCCTTCATGATGCCTGACATTGTCACGGCACACCATGAAATTGACTCAGATGAATCCCTGTCGCCGCAACAACGGCTGGCAGAAAAACAGCGCGTACAGGCTGAGGCAGAGAGTCGGGCAGAACGTATCCATGTGACCTCACAGTTGGTTAAAGCCTATTGCTTATATGAGCGCGATACCCAATATATCGTGCGGGAAAACAAGGTCATCATTGTTGATGAAAATACCGGTCGGCCCATGGAAGGGAGACGCTGGAGTGACGGACTCCACCAGGCAGTGGAAGCAAAGGAGAGTGTGAGGATTGAGGAAGAAACCCAGACCTACGCCACCATTACTATACAGAATTATTTTCGGCTTTACACCAAGCTGGCTGGCATGACTGGTACAGCGGAGACTGAGCAGGCTGAGTTTTTCGATATATACAAGTTAGGAGTGCTGGTGATTCCGCCCAATCGCCCGTGTTTGCGTGATGACAAAGATGATTCCATTTATCTTACGGAAAAAGTGAAATACAAGGCGGTGGTTGACGAAGTAAAAAGAATTCATGATGAGGGTCGGCCCATTCTAGTGGGGACGGTGGCAGTGGAAACCAGCGAAATGTTAGCTCGCTTGCTCACTCAGGCTCGGATAACACACAGTGTGTTAAACGCGAAACACCATGAGTCGGAGGCTGAGATTGTTGCCAGAGCCGGACAACGCGGTACCGTGACTATTGCTACAAATATGGCGGGCCGGGGAACGGATATCAAACTTGCTGAGGGGATCAGTAAGCTTGGAGGGCTGCATGTTCTGGGCACCGAACGCCACGAGTCGCGGCGTATCGACCGGCAGTTGCGCGGACGTTGTGCACGGCAGGGGGATCCGGGTAGTTCTCACTTCTTTCTTAGCTTGGAAGATAACTTGATGCGGCTTTATAGTAACAGTGAGAAGATGACTTCGATGCTTCAAAAAGTGGGCATGGATGATGATGAGGAAATTGCTCATCCATGGCTTAATCGATCGATTGAAACTGCCCAGAAACGAGTGGAGCAGCATCACTATCAAATGCGCCGTCGTACCTTGGAGTATGATGATGTAATGAACAAACAGCGAGAACAGTTATACGGATTTCGTAATGAGATCATTAATGGGGATGATGTGCGTGACCGGATGTTTGATATTGTAGAGGAAGTGGTCATTGACCGGGTGTCTGGCTATATTCAGGAGGATTTTGATCCCGAATCGGGGGCGGATTATCAAGGTTTATCTGAATGGGTAAACCAAGTTTTCCCGTTAGGTCTCAGTGAAGGTAATTTTAAGGCATCTTCAGACAAGGCTTCAGAAGAGCCACCTGAGGGGAGTGTTTATGACGGATTAACCAAAAAGCAATATGCATTGTGCCAGATCATTATCGGTGCGGTGCATGATGTGTATGAAATAAAAATAAAAGCAGAGGATCCTGATGCCTTGGGGAGTGCTGAACGATACACAATTTTAACGGCAGTCGACCGGATGTGGCGTGAACATTTGTATGCCATGGACGGGCTTCGGCAGTCGGTGCATTTACGTTCTTACGGGCAAAAAGACCCATTGGTGGAGTATAAGACTGAGGCACGAGATATGTTTCTGGACTTGATGAGTAACATCAAAGAACAGATTTGCCGCAACATCTTCTTAACCGCTTCCAGTCTGGATTCAGTCATGAAACTTCTTGGCAATTTGCCTACCCAGGCCAGTCACGCGATGGCCAGTGCCTTGGGATTGGAGCAGGACATGGTGAGTCAAGCGAATGCAGAAGTTAGTGATGAGGAAGTGAGGGTTCGACCTGCGCGCTCTGGCCCCAAGGTTGGCCGTAATGATCCCTGCACTTGTGGCAGCGGGAAAAAATATAAGAAGTGTTGTGGGCGATAAAGGGATTGATCCGGTTTCCATGCTTCGTCCGCGCCGAAAAATTCGCGGTATTTCGGCAATTCTTTTACCCTTTCAGGAAAATGGGGATCCCGATTGGACGAATTTTTCTGCACACGTGAGGCGAACTGTCGCTGCCGGCCTTGCCCCCGCGGTAAATATGGACACCGGTTACGCTCACCTCATCGACGATGCCACGCGCGAGCGAGCATTGAAACTCACGCGCGCCGAGACCGATGACTTTGTGGCCGGTGCCTTTGTCGGCGATCAGCCAGGGGAGGTCTTTAACGGTGATGAGTATCTGCGGCAAATGGAAATGGTGCAGTCGCACGGTGGGGTGCCGGTGATATTTCAAAGCCACGGGATTACCACACAGGGAGACGAAGATATTGTGGCAGATTATGCGAAGTTGGCAGAGAATTCGGACGGGATAATAGGGTTTGAATTGAGTGATGTGTTTGCGCCGTTTGGAAAGATTTACTCACTGGATGTCTATCGCGGTTTACTGGATATTGATCGTCTGATCGGGGCAAAACATTCATCTCTTAATCGTGAGCTTGAGTGGCAACGACTTCAATTGCGTGATGAAGTGAGGCCAGACTTCCACGTGTTTACCGGCAACGATCTGGCCATCGATATGGTGATGTATGGTAGCGATTATCTGCTCGGCCTCAGCACTTTTGCTCCCGATGTTTTTTCCATGCGCGATGCGGCTTGGGCGGTTGGTGATCCGGCGTTCTACGAATTGAATGATTGGTTGCAGTATCTCGGGTTCCTTACATTTCGCCCCCCTGTGCCAGCCTACAAGCATTCGGCGGCGATGTTCCTCAAATTGCGAGGTTTTTTGGAGTGTGATGATACACATCCGGAGTCGCCTGAACGGCCCGCTTCAGATCGTGAAATTCTGCGCCGCATTATTGAACAGATGCCCGGTGTATGAGCGAATCCTACAAATTGACCCGTATTCCATCGCTCAAGACGGCTAATGCTTTTCAACAGCATGTAGAGTCTCTCGGATTGGATATTCCCTGTGAGGATGAGATTGCTCGAGAGGATTCACCCATTGGCCAGTCGCTTCAAGGACTGGAAATAAATGGTAAAATAATTGGGAATCGAGTGGCGATTCATCCAATGGAAGGTTGGGATGGGACCACTGAGGGAGGAGTAACTGATCCAGTGAGACGTCGGTGGCAACGCTTTGGTGAAAGTGGGGCCAAGTTGATTTGTGGAGGGGAGGCAATGGCAATACGTCCCGATGGTCGAGCGAATCCTAGTCAGCTTATCATAAATAGAACGAACCAGAGTGGGCTAGCTGAGTTGCGGGATGTTCTTTTGAATGCCCATCAGGAAAAGTTTGGTGCCACCGAGGATCTCGTGATTGGGTTTCAGCTTACGCATTCGGGACGTTTCTGCAGGCCCAAAGGCAAATTTAACTACGAGCCTAAAATTGCGTATAGGCATCCGATTTTGGATGGGAAGTTTGGAGTGCTAAGTGATGAGAACGTTTTTTCAGATGAAGAGGTCGAGATTTTGATCGCTGATTTTGTTAAAGCGGCACGGATTGCCGTGGAAGTGGGGGCAGATTTTGTGGATATCAAACATTGCCACGGTTATCTGCTTCATGAATTTCTCGGGGCTTATACCCGACCTGGGCGTTATGGTGGGAGTTTTGAGAACCGGACACGCATTCTGAGAGAGATAGTGGAAGGAATACGTGCCGATGGGAACGATATTGATCTGGCGGTGAGGTTGAGCACATTCGATATGGTTCCATTTCGGCCGGATCCGGATAAATCACAGCCTAACAAACTGGGGTCGGGAATCCCTGAGGAACATGAGACGCCTTTTCCCTATCAGTTTGGGGTGAATCATGAGGATCCGACACAGATTGATTTGAAAGAGACCTTTGGATTTGTGAATCTTTGCTCTGAATTGGGGGTCAAACTTCTGAATACTTCAGCAGGGGTGCCTTATTACACCCCACACCTGCAACGACCGGCGGCTTATCCGCCGAGTGACGGGTATCAGCCGGCTTACGATCCACTGGTCGATGTGGCCCGTCAGATTAATGTGGTGCGAGATTTGAAATCGCAATTGCCTGAAGGCATGGCGATCATTGCCTCTGGTCTGAGCTATCTTCAGGAGTATTTGCCCCACGTTTGTCAGGCACTGCTAAGGGAAGGGTGGACGGATATGGTGGGATTGGGGCGTGTGGTTCTCAGTTATCCTGATATTTTGGACGATGCCATGAACCATGGCGAACTTAAGAAACGGCTTATTTGCAGAACATTCAGCGATTGTACCACGGCTCCACGCAAAGGATTGCCCAGCGGCTGTTTTCCGTTGGATGATTTTTATGCCAATACCGAAATAGCAGCCGAACTCAAGGTCAGGAAAAATGAGGGTTAGTATCCCTCAAGGGAAGAGCCCTTTACCACCATTGGTAGTTTGGATCGGGGACTAACATGTTCCCGTGTGGGGGTGGTGCAATCCAAGTCAGGATTTGTTCGGTGGGAGGGAAAACGAACTCGTCCACGTGCATGTCTCCATAGAGCATGATGTGCCGACCTTCTCCTTCGAAAGCGTGCCATGTATCCCCACGGTCATATGGCCAGTTCCAGTCGCCTTGAATTATTTTGTTATCGGTGCGTATCATCTCCGACTCATGCATGGAGTCACCTTCGTAGCTCCCTTCTTTTTCGGTCTTTTCCCCGAGAACTCGCTTCACCCTAAACATATCATCGGCAACCTGAGGCTGATAGCTATTGCCAAACTGTTCCCAGCAACTATCCACATCATAGGCACCGCCTCCAATATCACTCGGATCATGAAATACCTCCGGGGAACCAACATGTTCATTCAGGGGGCGTTCGGCTTCTGGGACAGTTGCACCGTAGAGTTCGGCAACAATAGTGGGCAAAGGCCCTTTGCCTCCTATCGCAGTTCCTTTTTTGCCTCCTACCCCTGCTGGGCCTTTGACAATCGGGAACCAGCCTTCGTTATCTCCCAAATAACTGGTGTATCCCGCAGCAATCATGTGTTGGTTACTCTTGCTTTTTGCTTTGCGCGCCTTGGCCTTTGCTTTTGCAAACACAGGCAAAAGGAGTGCCGCTAGAATGCCAATAATGGCAATGACCACAAGAAGCTCAATCAGAGTAAAACCCGCACTTTTGTTATTATTCACATTCACCTCTGCCCTCTCTTCGCGCAACCTAACCCATATTGGTCTTTTGGTAAAGCTTACGATGGGCACGTCTTGCTGGTTACAGCTATTGCGGTTTGACAGGTCTTTAAGACATGCTTATAACCCCCAAAAAAAGTATATTATGTTAATTGAAATAGGCTCCAAAGCTCCCAGTTTTACCCTCAAATCTGCTAATGGTCCTGGTGACAAGGATGATTTTGGGCTGAGTAACGTAACCCTCAGTGATAATATCGGACAGAAGAACACTGTTATTCTCTTTGTTCCGCTTGCCTTCACCGGAGTCTGTACTCAGGAACTTTGTGATATTACCTCGGGTTTGGCCGAATACAGTGATCTGAATGCTGATGTCATTGCCATCAGTGTTGACAGTCCTTTTGCCCAGGGGCAGTGGGCCAAAAATGAGAACATTGGCATTACCTTAGCAAGTGATTTAAACAAACAAACAGCCAAGGATTATGGTGTTTTGCTTGATGATTTGATTGGAGTTGGGAGCGTTAGTGCGCGAGCAGCTTTTGTCGTGGATAAGGAGGGCACCGTTCAATATGCGGAGCAAACCGAGACTCCAAAGGATTTGCCAAATTTCGATGCGATCAAGGAAACGTTGGCAAAGCTTGGTTGAGTGAAAATTATGCTAATATGGGGCCTCCTTTATGGGGGCCTCTTTTTTTTGTCATCTTGAATATTCATGGGTAATGGACTAGGTTTAGGCTCGAGGTGCTCATGAAGTTTTTGTCGGTATTCATTGCAATGGGGGTCCTTTGTGCAGAGGTGCAGGGCGTAGAGTTGGAGCGTCGTGCTGATGGACTGTGGTATAGTCCTGGGGTGGGAACCCCCTATACCGGTAAAGCCGAACGTACACATTTTGATGGGGCCCGTGTTTCTGAGGTTAGTTATCTCAATGGAAGGCAGCACGGTTTGTCTCGGTTTTGGTATAACAACGGTAATATTCGTTCCACATTTAGTTACGATGCCGGGGTGCTTGATGGGAATTCCACTTACTACTATCGCAACGGGAACATTCAGAACCTTACATCCTATCGTAAAGGGGTTAAACACGGGTTGGTGATCGATTGGTGGCCTGAAGGGAAGAAAAGTTTTGTTGAAAGCTATGTCAATGGTTTCCCTGAAGGGGTTTGGCGCAGTTGGTGGCCAAACGGTAAGCAGGCTAGTGAAAGAACCTACCGGAACCGGCGGCTTGTCGCTCACAAAGAGTGGAACAAGGATGGTCTTCCCAAAGCGGTTCCAGGTTGGAATCTTGATGGCACCTTCAAGTCAGCGACATCTCTCCGCGAACGTCAGCGTGTTTTCGGGCGTCGGGTGCTTTGGGATAGAAATAGCGGCACCAACCGGATTGATTTGATTTACCGCGACAAACCACTCAGCACCATCCGTATTGTTTTTGGGGATCCGGATGAAACCGATGATACCCGTTGGACCTACAAGGGGTTGCGCATTCAGGATCCGGTCAATGGCACCCGATTTGATACGGCGATTTTCCGCTTTAAAAGAGGTAAGGTCTCCGAGATCTGGATTGAGTAGCTTCACTTGACATAACCTGCCTTCCTCCTTCATTTTCCGTGTACCGAATGAGTGCACGTAATCATATGATTCATTACAGAATTTCGTTTTTTGCTATTGGGAGGGCAGTATAATTCTCTTCCGGCAATTATTGTTCAATAATTAAACATGAGTATATATTTAGATTATATTCGAGAGATTGAGGAAAGAAAGGATTTGGGTTTAAATCCAAAACCAATTGATAGTGACGTATTAACTGCCGAAATAATTTCACAAATCAAAGATGTTAGTAGTGAATACAGAGAGGATTCTCTCCATTATCTTATCTACAATACGTTGCCCGGGACCACGAGTGCTGCTGGCCAGAAGGCCAGTTTCTTGGAGGAGATTATTCTAGGAGCTTTCGAGGTTGAGGAAATTACGCCGGCATTCGCCTTTGAATTGTTATCTCACATGAAAGGGGGGCCTTCCATTGAGGTGCTGCTGAACCTCGCTTTAGGGGAGGACGCTGCGATTGCAAAGGAAGCGGCGAAAGTTCTGAAGACGCAGGTATTTCTGTACGAGGCTGATACCGATCGATTGGAGGTTGCGTTCAATGAGGGTTGCGAGATTGCCAAGGACATTTTGGAAAGCTATGCAGAGGCTGAGTTCTTCACGAAACTGCCGGATGTCGAAGACGAGATTGAGGTGGTAACGTATGTTGCCGGCGTGGGGGATATTTCCACCGATTTACTTTCGCCTGGCAATCAGGCGCATTCCCGATCCGACCGGGAATTGCATGGTCAATCTTTGATCTCCGAGACTGCGCAAAAAGAAATCAAGGCGCTTCAAAAGGAGCACCCCGATAAGAGCGTGATGTTGGTTGCCGAGAAGGGGACGATGGGGGTGGGGTCCTCCCGAATGTCCGGCGTGAACAATGTCGTACTGTGGACCGGCAAGCAAGCAAGCCCTTATGTTCCATTCGTAAACATATTTCCTGTTGTGGCCGGCACCAATGGCATCTCCCCCATTTTCCTTACCACGGTCAGTGTGACAGGGGGCATCGGTATTGATCTCAAGAACTGGAAAAAGAAAAAGGATGGCGAAGGGAACACCGTGCTGGATGAAAATGGTGACCCTGTGTTGGAGCAGGTTTATTCTGTGGACACCGGGACCGTCCTGACTATCAACACCAAGGATAAAAAATTATACAATGGCGATGAGGAACTGATTGATATTTCCAAGGCCCTTACGCCTCAGAAAATTGAGTTCATCAAGGCAGGAGGCTCTTATGCGGTCGTCTTTGGCAAAAAGCTTCAAAGTTTTGCAGCCAAAGTGCTTGGGGTAGATTTAACGCCGGTATTTGCTCCGTCTGAGGCGATCACCCATGAAGGGTGCGGGCTTACTGCGGTAGAAAAGATTTTTAACCGTAACGCCGTTGGAGTAGCCGATGGCATTGTGTTGCATGCTGGATCAGATATCCGAGTGGAGGTGAATATTGTCGGGTCACAGGACACTACAGGTCTAATGACATCCCAAGAACTCGAGGCTATGGCGGCGACGGTGATTTCGCCTATCGTGGATGCTGCCTACCAATCGGGGTGCCATACTGCTTCGGTTTGGGATAAAAAAGCACAGGCTAATATTCCTCGCCTAATGAAGTTCATGAACGATTTTGGCCTGATTACCGGACGGGATCCTGACGGAGAATATCATGCCATGACCGATGTCATTCACAAGGTGTTGAATGACCTCACGGTTGATGAATGGGCGATCATTATCGGCGGTGATTCGCATACGCGCATGTCCAAAGGTGTGGCCTTCGGGGCGGACTCTGGAACAGTTGCGTTGGCTTTAGCCACCGGAGAAGCTTCGATGCCGATTCCTGAGTCAGTCAAAGTGACGTTCAGAGGAGAACTGAAGCCGTACGTGGATTTTCGTGATGTGGTTCACGCTACACAGGATCAGATGCTCGATAAATTCGGCGGTGAAAATGTATTTCAAGGACGGGTGATTGAAGTGCATATCGGAACCTTGCCTTCGGACAAGGCGTTTACCTTTACCGACTGGACCGCGGAAATGAAGGCAAAGGCATCCATTTGCATTTCCCAAGATGACACGTTGATTGAGTCCTTGGAAATCGCCAAACGCCGGATCGAGATCATGATCGCCAAGGGAATGGACAATGGAAAGCAGGTTCTTCAAGGGCTGGTGGATACTGCAGAAAAGCGGGTATCAGAAATCCGTTCTGGCGAAAAGCCTGCGCTTACTCCGGATGCCGATGCCAGCTATTATGCGGAATTCGTCGTGGATCTCGATCAGGTGGTCGAGCCGATGATTGCCGATCCGGATGTTCATAATGACGACGTTTCCAAGCGCTACACGCACGACATAATCCGCCCGCTCTCTTATTACCAGGGTGAGAAACCCGTAGACCTTGGGTTTGTGGGTTCGTGCATGGTTCACAAGGGAGACCTAAAGATCCTTTCCCAGATGCTCAAGAATCTAGAAAAGGAGCAGGGGCGGGTTGAGTTTAATGCGCCACTGGTGGTGGCTGCACCGACCTATAACATCATTGACGAATTAAAAGAAGAAGGGGACTGGGATATTTTGCAGGAATACTCCGGATTTGAGTTCAATGATGATTCACCCAAAGGTGCTGCGCGATTGGAGTACGAAAACATGATGTACCTCGAGCGTCCCGGTTGCAACCTTTGCATGGGTAATCAGGAGAAGGCGGCAAAAGGGGATACCGTGATGGCCACCTCTACGCGCCTTTTCCAAGGGCGATTGGTGGAGGATTCAGACCAAAAAAAAGGCGAATCCCTGCTTTCCTCAACCCCGGTCGTGGTGTTATCCGCGATTCTTGGCAGGACGCCAAGTTTCGAGGAATACAAAGCCGCAGTGGATGGAATCGACCTGACAACCTTTGCCCCGCCTAAGGAAGAGATGGTTGCTTAGTTGGTTCGCCGCCCAGGTAGAGAAAAGAGAGCGCGCAGAGCTTCCACCAGTACGTAGGAAAAGAGGAAATAGGCAAAAAGATAGACTGGTATCTTGATTGCCATCATCAGCACCGATCCCTTGTCGAGATACTTGGCTGCTACAGGGAGCGGTGAGTCCCTGAAAAACATGACTGCGTCTCCGAGCGTTTCCTTGGTAAGGTTTGCTATGGATTCTAGGATTCCTTCCTTAGGTCCGACGAGCGTTTCAGCCGTTGTGTCGGCAATAACAGGTATATCATCCTTGGCCACCAAATTCATGGCGGCAAACAATAGGCAGAATATCAGTGCCATCCCGTAGATAATCGGGGCCACTTTAAGCATCGTCTTGGAGAAAAGCGCCATAATCCCCAAGGCCTCATCTCCGGCTGTGTTGCCCGCTCCGATCTTAATATTGAGTTGGGCTGGTTTCAGCCAAAGCCGGGCGAGTGAAGCACAGAAGAGGTAAACCAGAACCCCTCCGCCTATCTTGGCTAGGACTTTGAGCCAGTTATCGCTGAATCCTTTGGTAACATCGATAATGCCATAAACAATACCAGCAATGCCTGCAGCAAAACCAGTCAGCAACATTACCAGAGCCATGGCTTTTAACAGGCCGCTGGCCGATAGGCGACTGGGGGTGGATTTAATGAGTGAATCTCCCGCATTAAACAGTACGCCGGTCAAATAATGCAGAATCAGGATGAAGGCGATTGGCAGGATGCCTTTGAAAAGCATGGTGACTATAGAGACAATCTTTTCTGAGTCAATCGATGGCTCAGGCATCGGTGCGCCCGCGGCAATCCATTTTTCCAATTCACCAGCCTCCTCATCAGAAAACATTTCGCCTTTGCCCTCCGGAGGCATCGGGTCATTCTTGTCCTTGATCCGTTTTAACAGCTCGCTTCCGGCTGCATTCCCCTTATCAATAGTACTTGCAAGACCGTTAATGCCGGCAGCATCGTTGTCTTCGAGAACCGATAGATCGAGGTCCCCCTTTGTATTGTCTCCTGAATGGCAGTCATAGCAGCGTTCCTTAAAAAGAGGTTTGATTGTCTTGGAGAAGATCGCCGCGTTAGCCTTATCCTCAGAAGCCTTTTCTGCTTCTTTTTCTGCTTCTTCGGCCATTTCAACGGCGTCTCCTTCACCGCCTTCCTCTTCACCTTTAAACTCAGCCCAAGCACTCGTTCCCAGCCAGACCACAGCGACAACCAATAGGCAAATGTCTCCCACAAATTTGAAACTCTGGGAACTGATTCCCAGAAAGAAGCTATTGGTGGTGGTGCGCAATTGCGCCATTTTTTGATCAATGGCTTTCGCAAGAAAGCCTGAGGAATAACTACCTGCTTGAGGTTCATCGAGAACCGCGTCTTCAGGGGTTAAATCCTGATTCAGGGATGAAGCAGGTGGTGGGGCGGCTGATGATGAAGCAGGTGGTGGGGCGGCTGATGACGAAGCAGGTGGTGGGGCAGTTGATGATTTACTGGCGGGAGGAGGAGCGGCACTGGAGGATCCTGTCGAAGCGGACGGTGGGGTGCTGCTGCTGGCCTGCCTTGGCTGGCTGGTCGGAACCGTAACACTCGATTGGCATGCAGGGCAGGAAAAGGTCTGACCGGCGGCGTTATCATCCACCGTTAGCTGCGTTTTACACGTTGGGCATGGAAATTTCAGATCCATTTCGGGCGCCGGGTCAGGAGAGAGAACCCTAGCGCAAAACGGATATCAACTCAATACCGCAATGAGCCATAGGGATTTAGTAGTTCTGGCTTGCAGTTTCCCCTGAGACGATAGCCACACCATTAGAGGTGCCAATACGGGTTGCACCGGCTTCAATCATCGCGCGGGCATCTTCAGCGTTGCGTACTCCGCCTGCTGCTTTTACCCCGGCAAATTGGTCAACGGTTTCTCTCATCAGCTTCACATGCTCCAAGCTTGCCCCCGCACTGCCGAAGCCCGTGGAGGTCTTTACAAAGTGCGCTTGAGCCTGTACGACCAGCTTGCACGCCTGCTCAATTTCTTCATTGGAGAGCAGGCAGGTTTCTAAAATCACTTTAACCATCCGATCATCAGCCGCTTCCACGACATCGCGAATTTCGCGAACAATAAAATCATGTTCGCCGTCCTTGAATCGGCCAACATTCATTACCATGTCGATTTCGCCTGCGCCTGCATCTACGGCTGCCTCTGTTTCATAGCGCTTAACATCGGCCTCCATGGCTCCCAGGGGGAAACCCACCACTGTGCAGACTTGGACATTACTTTCTTCCAGAAGCAAATGTGCCAGCTCCACACGACTTCCATTAACGCACACGGTGGCAAAATGGTGTTCAGCTGCCTCGGCACAGAGCTGTTCCACCTGTGTCCGCGTTGCGTCAGGCTTGAGGAGAGTATGGTCGATGTAAGGGGCCAGTTCGTGCATTGCTTTATCCCGGTAATAGGGCGGCAACCATTTCCTTTTCCTCCTTTAATTCGCTGATGGAGGCATCGATCTTGGCGCGACTGAAATCATCAATGGGGAGATTTTGCACAATACCAAATTCACCATTGCGATTGGCTGTTGGAAAGGAGGAAATCAGGCCAGCTTCCACACCATAACTGCCTTCTGAACAGAGGCAGACACTGTGAAAGTCGCCTTCTGCGGTGGGTTCATTGATCGAACGGACACTATCAATAATGGCATTAGCCGCACTGGCCGCGCTGGAAAGTCCACGGGCCTTGATGATGGCCGCTCCGCGCTTTTGTACGGTGCTGATGAATTCTCCTTTGAGCCAATCGTGGTCACTAATAGAATCAGTGGCTCGGGTGCCATTGATTTGCGCGTTGGTAAAATCGGGGTACTGCGTGGCTGAATGATTGCCCCAGATGCACATATTGGAAACACTGCTTACCGCTACATTGGCCTTCTGTGCAAGCTGAGTCTTGGCGCGGTTTTCATCCAGACGAGTCATGGCAAAGAACCGGGCATCGGGCACATCGGGTGCATTGTTCATGGCGATCAGGCAGTTGGTATTGCAAGGGTTGCCCACGACCATAACGCGTACGTCATTCGCGGCGTGGTTGTTGATGGCCTGGCCCTGGCCGGTAAAAATCTTACCATTAATACCCAATAGATCGCCTCTCTCCATGCCTTCCTTCCGGGGGACACTCCCGACTAAAAGCGACCAGTTTACGCTCTTGAAGCCTGTATTGATATCTGAGGTGGCAACCACGTCGGTAAGTAGAGGGAAAGCACAATCGTCCAATTCCATACATACACCTTCCAGCGCAGCCATGCCGGGCTCGATTTCGATGAGGTTCAGGGCAACCGGTTGATCCGGTCCAAACATTTGGCCCGAAGCAATTCGGAAAAGAAGGGCATAACCGATTTGACCGGCTGCACCGGTCACCGCAACACGAATGGGTTCTTTACTCATAAGGGCCGCGGAGTATGCCTACAGAGTTTTGCCGAAGCAAGTCGTTGCCTCTATTATAACGTGATTTCATACAGTTCAATATACGCATGAAGTGCGTCAGATCCGAAAAGTGACGTGAATATTGCCCCAAAGTTTAATGCGATTCCGAATGGTGTGTATTGAGGAGGGGCATTCATCAAAACTATAAATAGAATTAAGAAGAGAAACATTGGGTTTCCCAGAGAGTCCATCCATCGTTTGTAGGATGGAACAAAATTACCCAGAATTGATGATCCATCCAATGGTGGTACAGGAAGCAAATTGAAGATGCCTAAGGCGATGTTAATATAAGCAAATATCAGCAGCAAGGATTGGCCGTTTAGGCCTGGGCCCTCATCTGCTACTCCCTCAGAGTTAAGCCATATGGCCAGTGCCATTTGAGCAGCAAAGGCTAGAAGGAAGTTCATTGCCGGTCCTGCAGCTGAGACTAGCGCATCCCCATATTTGCTTCGAAAGTTCCTGGGGTTAACCGGCATGGCACCAAATGCCAATCCAACAAGCACCAACATTAGTAGGGACATGCTGCCCATGTGAACCATGGGGTCAGGTGTCATATGGCCTGCTAATCTTGGAGTATCATCTCCTTGCCAAATGGCTGCCCAGCCGTGGGCCAGCTCATGAAGCACGATAGAGATGACCACTGTCACAACCACACATCCGAAAAATAGTTGCTTCTCGGGCTCAAATAGATTTTGGATGAAGAAAGCCAGCACGTGCAACGAATCTAATGGACAACCCCGATAAAAACCAAACCCAAAACCTCCGGGCGATTATTGATGTAGGCAGCAACTCGGTAAAACTGCTGGTGGCAGAGGTGGTTGATGGAACGGTGAAGCCACTGGTTCATGAAGGTGAGCAGACACGCTTGGGGCGGGGAGTATTCAAAACGGGCAAGCTGGAATCCGAGGCAATTGAGGCAACAGCATTTGTAGCTGGTCGGTTTGCTGATAAGGCCCGTAAGTTGGGAGTAGTGGAGGTAAAGGCCGTGGCCACCAGTGCTGCGCGTGAGGCGCGTAATGGGATGGATTTGATCGAGGCGTTTCGTGGGGTGAACGTCCCTTTGACGATTATTGACGGTCAAAGGGAGGCTCAATTGGTTTTAAATGGGGTGCGTAGTCATCCGGATTTCGCTTCAGGGCCACTGGCGATCATTGATGTGGGGGGAGGGAGTACGGAGCTATTGATTGCAGATGATAAAGGATTGCGTGTTCAACAAAGTTTTTCAATGGGAACGGTTCGGTTGATGGAAGAACTCCCGGCTAGTGAATTGCCAACGGCCGCGCAGCGAGCGAAAGTGATCGAAGCGTTGGATGCCTTTTTGGATGAAGAGGTGACGCCAAAACTCGGAACGGTGCTCTTGTCCGGTACGTTGGTTGGAGCAGGGGGTACGTCCGTGTTTCTTTCTCGAATCTCGAAGGAAAGGGATGACCTGTCTGCTGAGGAACTGGATTCACTGGGTTTGCTTTTGCCACAGGTGCAATCTTTAACCGACAGGTTGTGGATGATGAGTATGGAAAGGCGACGCTCTTTGGTTGGCCTGCCCGCAGACCGGGCTGATGTGATTTTGTATGGATCGGCAATCTATGAGGCGGTGATGATGCGGTGCGGGTTCCATGAATTGAGGCCGACTTTGCGCGGTGTCCGGTACGGTGCGTTGCTGGACTAGAGACCCAGCCGATCGTGTTCAATTACAACGTAACGGTCGGTCATGCCTGAAAGATAATCACAGATGGCACGGTGTAAACTGTCAGTTTCAATGCGGGCTCTTGATTGACTTCCGATCTCTTCAGGGTGCTTCAGATAGTGTGCGAACAGTTCCTCCAATAGTTTGACGGCCCGTTGGTTTGGCTTGTGGACAATCGGGTTGTAATAAAGGTTCTCATAGAGGTAATCCCTCAACTCGAGATTGGCTACGCGGCGTTGGTCGCTGTACTGGATGAGGGGGCCATTGTGCAGGCGGACCTCATCAGCAGAGTGTACGTCAGCTTCAGTGATAAGATGGCTGCTGGTCTCGACCACATCGTGTACCTGACTGTTAATCAGTAGGCGAATGATGGCGTAATGGCGCGGTTCAGGGTCGAGTTCGCCATGTTTTTTACTTATTTGATCGGCGGTTTCGCGCCAGATTTGTACGTTCCTTTTCAGATCTTCCTCATCAAGCAGTTCGGAGGCCAAGCCGTCATCGAGATCATGGCTATAGTAAGTGATTTCATCAGCGAGGTTGGCCACTTGCGCCTCAAGAGAACTGGATTTGGCATCAAAGTCTTCACGTTTACTCGGGTGATCATAGGCAGTGTAATGCTTTGCCAGGCCCTCGCGGGTTTCCCAACTAAGATTCAGGCCATCGTGATGGGGGTATTTTTGCTCCAACGTTTCGACGATGCGCAGACTCTGGCGGTTATGTTCAAAACCACCATGGTTCTTCATAAGATCGTTCAACGCATATTCGCCCTTGTGACCGAAGGGCGAGTGGCCGAGGTCATGAGCCAGAGCAATCGCTTCAGCGAGGTCTTCATTGAGGCCCAGAGCCCGGGTGATGTTTCTAGAGATGGCCGCAACCTCCATGGTATGCGTCAGTCGCGTGCGCAGGTGGTCTCCGGACCCGTTAAGGAACACCTGTGTCTTGTATTCCAGCCTTCGGAAGGCGCGTGAATGGATGATCCGGTCTCGGTCCCGCTGAAAATCGGTGCGCCATTCATGTGGAACTTCGTCGAATTCACGCCCACGCGAATCGGAGCTGAATTGCGCAAAATGCGCAAGGGTCTGGCGTTCGTGTTTCTCGAGCTGGGTACGGGAATAGGGCATGCCCCTAATTGAAGTACAGCAGTTGGTCGCTTGAGCTTCCTCGGATATCAAAAAGGTGGGTTATCACGTCCTCAATAAGGTTGTTGGGGCAGGATGCTCCGGCGGTGATACCGATTGTAATATTGCCTTCAGGCATCCAATTCCTCGTTTCTTCGACTTGCTGTGCGTATTGGTTCCAGTGCCGGATTCGGTCTTGCCCGATGATTTCCCCGGAGTTTTTGATGAAAAAGGTAGGCAACACGCGCTCCCCCATTTCGGCTAGGTGCGAGGTGTTTGAGGAATTATAACCGCCAATTACCAGTAGTAGATCCATGGGTTTCTTGAGCATCTCACTCAGCGCATCCTGTCGGTCCTGGGTGGCGCCACAGATGGTATCGAAGAAACGAAAGTGCGAACCCACATTCTTGGCACCGTAACGCTTTACAATGGCACCTCGAATGCGACGCTGTACTTCCTCGGTTTCGCCCCGCATCATGGTGGTCTGGTTGGCTACCCCCACGGCTTGCAGGTGCAAATCCGGATCAAAACCCTCGGAGTAAGAGCCCTGAAATCGTTCCAATAGGGCGGTTTTGTTGCCTCCCTTTTCGATGTATTGGCAAATAATATCGGTTTCCTCGAAGGTGTTGACGACGAGATAATGTCCGTTTCTGGAAATGGCTTGGCTGCTGGTAGCCATGGTTTCCTCATGTGAAGCCTTGCCATGGATGATGCTGGTGACCTCTTCCGTGGCATAGCTGCGTACGCGCTTCCAGACACTCATTACATCCCCGCAGGTCGTATCGATAAACTGGCATCCTTTGCTCTCAAGTTTTTCACGGATGGATACTTCGGTGCCGAAGGCAGGAATGATCACAATATCCTCTTCCCCTAAATCTTCAATTTCCGCTGCCTTGTGTGGTCCGGAGAGAAATTGAATGCCCATGTCGCGAATCTGGTCGTTCACTTCCGGGTTATGAATTATTTCACCGAGGATATAGAGTTGTTTGTCTGGGAAAACTTTTAGGGCTGCGTAAGCCAAATCAATGCAGCGCTCCACGCCATAGCAGAAACCAAATTCTTTTGCCAACCTGATGGTGAGCTGGCTTTCAAGGCAACTCACCTCACCCTTGGATCGCAAACGGTCCACCAGATCGCTCTGGTAATGGCTCAATACCTGAGCCTTCACCATCTCCATAATGTCAGGCCGGCGAAGGTTTGTGCGTTTGGATTTGCTGGGGGCGTCTGTCGCCATCGGGGTCAGGTTCTCATGGAGTAGGGCAGGGGTCGAGTCGATTCCCTTATTCTGTGAGCCATTTCAAAATCGATTTTTGCGCGTGCAGACGATTTTCGGCCTGAGTGAAGATGGTCTCGGCATGGGCTTCAAGGGTGGATTCATCAATTTCCTTGCCGCGGTAGGCAGGAAGACAGTGCATCACCAGCACGTTTTCGTTGGCTTTGGCCACAAGTGCCTCATTGATTTGATAACCGGCAAAGTCCGATTCTCTCTGGGCCCCTTCCTCTTCCATCCCCATGGATATCCATACGTCGGTGTACAATAAATCTGCTCCCTCGGCTGCTGCGTTGCAATCATCAGTGACCATGATTTTACCGCCGGCCTTGGCGATGAGTTCAGGGCAGGGTTGGTAGGCCTTGGGGGCAGCAATGCGCAACTCAAAATTGAGTTTGGCTGCGGCCCAAATCCAGCTGATGGGCACGTTGCAGGCGCCATCACCAATGAAGGTGACAACCTTGCCGGTGATGGGGCCGCGCAATTCCTGATAGGTAAAAATATCGGTGATGATCTGGCAGGGATGTTCGGCATCAGTCAGTGCATTTATGGTGGGAATATCTGACCATTGGGCAAACTGCTCCACGTCGTCCTGTGCGTAAGTGCGAATGACTGCACCGTGGACCATGCGACCCAGCACTCGTGCAGTATCCTTGATCGGTTCGCCCCGTCCCAGCTGCATGTCATTGGCATTGAGAAACATTACACTGCCGCCCAGTTCCCGAATACCCACTTCAAATGACACGCGCGTGCGGGTGGAAGATTTGGTGAAGATCATGGCCCAAGTTTGACCGGCAAGGGGTTGGTCCTGACAGTTACGCCGTTGTGTCTTTATCACATTTGCGTTTTCCAGAATGGTCTCGATGGATTCGGAATCCATCGTTTCGATGCTCAACAGATGCTTCATGATGCGAGTTCCTTGATGACGTCCTCGATGATGGATAGGCCTTCATCCGCGTCGGCTTTTGTAATGTTCAGGGGCGGCAAGAGTCTGAATACTCTTGCGCCAGCTGGAATGGTGATTAGGCCTGCCTCGTGCAATCGGTTAACGATTTGCACTGAAGCTGGTTTCTGACTTTCGGCAAAGGCTGCAATGTTCTCGGCCAGTTCCACACCGATCATCAAACCCAGTCCTCTTACTTCCTGCAGTATCGCAGGATGAGCGGCGATGAGCTGTCCGATTTGTTCGGCGATGTAACTTCCGATGTCAGTTGCATTTTCAGCCAAGCCATCGCGCTCGATGATTTCCAGTGCTTTCAGAGCATGTGCACACACCAGCGGTGTGCCACCAAAAGTGGTGCCATGCGTGCCCGGGCCAAGCACATCCTGCAGAGTTTCACTGGTCCAGATGGCGCCCATCGGCAGGCCGGCTGCGAGGCTCTTGGCCATAGAGCAGGCATCGGGGGTAAAGTCTGGATATGCACTCATGATGGTTTGCCAACCAAAGAAGTTCCCGGTTCGGAAATGGCCGCATTGTACTTCATCGAGTAGCAGCAGGAGATTGCGCTCATCGCACAACTCGCGCAGGCCAAGCAGATATTGGGGCGTGGCACAATGGACCCCGCTTTCGCCTTGAATGGGCTCCACAAGGATGGCGCCGGTGGCAGGCGAGATAGCCTCACTTAAAGCATCGAGATCACCGTAGGGTACGTGTCGGAAACCTTCTACTGCGGGAGCAAATCCTTCCTTTACCTTTGTCTGTCCGGTGGCCGCGATGCCCGCGAGTGTGCGGCCGTGGAATGAGCCGAGCGTAGTGAGAATCTCAAATTGGCCTTCCTCGTGGTTGTGCAGTCGTGAGAGTTTATAGAGTGTCTCATTGGCTTCAGCCCCGCTGTTGCAGAAAAACACCTTGCCCCTGCCACCCGCCAGTTGAACAAGTTTCTCAGCAAGTAATCCCTGAGGCCCGGTGTAGTAAAGGTTGGACACATGAGTGAGCTTACCGGCTTGTTCAGTCAATGCCGTGGCAAGTTCTGGATGACCATGGCCAAGGCAGGCCGTGGCAATCCCTGAGCCAAGGTCAAGGTAGCGTTTCCCGTCCGTATCAAAGACGTGGCAGCCTTCACCGTGGGTCAGGGCAAGGTCAAAACGTGAGTAAGTGGGGATGACGTGCGCATCAATCCTTTGTTTGATGGAATCGGCGTTACTCATTTTACGATTTCAGTACCCACACCCTTGTCAGTAAAAATTTCCAGAAGCACCGCATGATTGATTCGTCCATCCACAAAGGACACCTTGTCGACACCAGCTTCAATGGCCGACACGGCACTATCCACCTTGGGGATCATGCCCTTGGCAATAATACCCGCTTCTTTGAGTTTATCGACCTCCTTGATGTCGAGGTGGGAGATGAGTGAATCCGCATCTTCCGGGTCACGGAGCAATCCGGGGACATCACTCATGAAGACCAGTCTTTTGGCCGCCAGAACGATGGCAGTTTGTGCTGCGGCAATATCGGCGTTGCAGTTGTAGATTTGGCCCTCCTCATCACGTGCGGTTGGGGAAATTACGGGGGTAATGCCTTTGGATATGCATTCCTCCAAGGGGCCGGTATTCACAGCAATCACCTCTCCTACAAATCCGTAGTCTTCCCCTCCCGGGGCATGTCTTTGGCAGGTAAAAATCTCTGTGCCGGCAATACCCTTGGCTACACCTCCGAGCGAATTGATCATCTTAACAATTTCGCCATTAATCTCACTTGAAAGAACACGATTAACCACTTCCACGGTTGCTCTATCAGTATAACGGAGGCCATTTACAAACTTTGTTTTGATGCCCTCAGCTTCAAGCGCCTTGTTGATCCGTTTGCCGCCGCCATGCACGACCACCGGGTTAATCTCCACAGCTTCGAGAAATACCACATCATTGGCGACACCGGTGCGCACCGTTTCATCGGGGCTGTCCATAAAGCTGCCACCGTACTTCACCACAAAAGTCGCTCCGGCAAACCGTTGGATGTACGGTAATGCTTCCAGCAGTGTATTTGCCTTGTTAATGAGTTCCTGCATGGTTAGCCACCAAGTGAGGCGGGGTCGCTAATATCGCCCTTGTTGTAGTCTACGTATTGTTCAGTCAGGTCAGCTGCATAAAGAACCGCTTTACCCCTGCCGAGATTGAGGTTGATGTGCAAATCGAATTCGTCGGGCTCGACTGCCTTGCAAAGCGTTTTGAAGGACGTTCGCGTGGGTCGTCCTTTCTTGAGTGAGTAAATGAGTTTCTTTGCGCCGGGAGTGCTGTAGGCGATATCCACCCTTTGCTCGATCACCTTGGCTGATGAATAACCCAGTGCATCAATGATCCGGCCCCAGTTGGGGTCGCCCCCATTCCAGCTGGTCTTGACCAACGCACTGTTGCCTACCGCGCGAGC